>NZ_JBEZFS010000012.1:0-367323 GCF_040649575.1 Nonomuraea sp. NPDC048916 | reverse complement strand
GGTGGCCAGATGGTCCAGCTTGAACAGGTTGGCCAGCCGGCTCTCGTCCTGCTCGCCCTGCTCCAGCCCGTCGATCAGGGTGATCTGCCGCTCGACCAGCGTCTGGCTGCGCCGCGACAGGTTGACGAACATCGCGTTGACGTTGCTGCGCAGCCTGGCCTCCTCGCCGGCCAGGCGCACCGCCTCGCGGTGAACCTCGTCGAACGCCCGCGCCACCTCACCGATCTCGTCGTCGGAGACGACGCCGATCGGTTCCACCTGCACCTGTCCTGCCGAGTCGGACTCGCGCAACTGCTGGACGGTCTCGGGCAGCCTGCGGCCGGCGATGAACAGCGCCTCGCGGCGCAGCCTGCGCAGCGGGCCGCTCAGCGAGCGGGCCATCACCACGGTGACCAGCAGCACGAGGATCAGCAGGGCCACGATCGCGAAGGAGAAGATCATCGCGCCCTGCTGCTCGGCCCCCTGGACGGTACGGCTGCGCAGCAGGATCGAGTCGGCGACCCGCTGCTCGACCTCGCGCATGCCGTCGATGGTCTTGCTGACGGCGCCGAACCAGGCCTGGCCGTCGCGGGTGAGGCCGAGCCCCCTGTCGGTCAGGGGCAGGCCGGCGTCCTGCAGGGCCATGGCGCGGGCCTGGATCAGCTCGGCCCGGTCGACCGCCTGCCCGCTGACGGTGTCGTCGTAGGCCTGGCGCAGGTCGAGCGGCACCTGGGTCCGGAAGGTGGCCAGCTCGCCGTCACGCTGGGCGCGCGCGGCGATGAAGGCGTCCAGCTCATCCTTGCCGAAGCGCCCGGCGGCCAGCGCGGCCACGAGCAGCGCCCGCTGCCGCGAGACGAACTGCTTGGCCCTGGACAGGGCGGCGAAGCCGGCGACGCTGTCGCTGAGCTCCTTGTCCACGGCGCCCTGGTCGATGTTGTCGTTGAGCGCGAGGAAGTCGGAGATCGACTGGTCGTAGAGCGCGATCACCGAGGCGACGTTCAGCTTGGACTCGACCGCCGTCTTGCGGGAGTTGGCCAGCTCGTCGAACCGGTTCAGGACGCGTACGCCCTGGGCGCGCTGGGGGCTGTCCGAGTTGGCGAGCGCCTCGACGCCGCTCCGGGACTCCTCGACGAGCCTGTCGACCGCGGAGTATTGGGCGGTGACGGGGTTTCGGTCTCCCCTGCGCCCCTGCGCGACGTAGGTGGCGGTGAGATCTCGCTCCAGCTCGGTCTCGTGGGCCAGTTCGGTCAGCTTGCTGGCCAGGACCGCGGTCTCGTTGACCTGTTCGTACTCGTTGGCGCTGCTGGCGGAGGAGGCGACGCGGAATCCGCCGAGAATCAGTGCCGCCACGGTGGGGATGACGATCAGCGCGAGGAGTTTCGACCGTACGCGCCAGTTGCGCAGCCCGAACCCGCCCGCCCGTGCCGACCTGCCTTTGGCATGGGGGGTCGGGTGCGAGGGCGTCTCGGGAGGTAAGCCGGCGTCCCCGCCTGCTGGGGGCAATGTAGTTCTCACTGGCCTCCGCGACCTCTCCTTGATGGTCTGGTGCAAGAGGATCTGATTGTGCGTGCGCGTGACCTGTGTGCCGCCCCCGGGGACACGTTAGGCCCGAAATCCCATTTATGTTCAACTGATAATCGATATCGATCGTAAAGGTCACGGTCGATCGATCACCTAGCACATGTCTCTACGCCTCGACAGTAGCCACACGTTCGGGATGAACGCCACCCATCTGTCCACTTCGAACCTGGACATACCTCCATGAATACAGTGTGATCATTATTTCCGCATATATATTGATAATTTCCAGAATCGGGGGACCATGCGCAAGGGGTTGCCTGCGCTAGGGTGCGACCGTCGTCGATCACCCCCGATCAAAGGAGACGCAACATGAGGTTCGGTGCTCAAGGGCGCACCGCCCTGATTGGACTTGTAGCCACCCTTGTCATTACGGGGTGTTCCAGCCCGGATGGCAAGACCACGGAGGCCACCAACGCAAACGGTCTAGAGAAGACTTCCCTGCTGATCGGCCAGTATCCTGGCGCCGACTCCGCCCCGCTGTTCATCGCCATAGAACGCGGTTTCTTCAAGGAGCAGGGCCTCACTGTCAAGACCGAGGCCATCCAGGCCCCGCAGGCGGTGCTGCCCAAACTGGCCAACGGCAGCATGGACGTCGTGCTGGGCAGCTACGCCACCATCCTGACGATCCAGAGCACGGGATCGGAGAAGTTCAAGTACATCGCCGACTCCTACCAGGGCGCGGCCGGCGCCTTCGGCGTGATGGTGGGCAAGGACTCCCCCGTCAAGACGGTCGCCGACCTCAAGGGCAAGAAGATCGGCGTCAACTCCCTCGCCGGGCTCGGCGTCCTCACGATGAACCCGCACCTCAAGATCAGCGGGCTCAAGCCGCCGCCCGACCCGAACAAGGACGTCACGTACGTGGAGGTGCCGACCACCAACTGGCTGTCGGCGCTGGAGAAGGGAGACGTGGACGCGGTCTGGATGACCGACCCGTACGTCAGTGAGGCCAAGAACAAGCTCGGCGCCACCATGCTCGTCGACACCATGTCCGGACCGACCGAGGCGCTGCCGATCACCGGCTGGGCCGCCACCGAGAAGTGGGTGGCCACCAACCCGAAGACGATGGCCGCCTTCCAGCGGGCGATGGCCAAGGCCCAGAACATCGCCGCCACCGACCGCAGCGCCGTGACGAAGATCCTGCCGACCTTCACCAAGATCCCGGCCGCGACCGCCGCCACGATCAACCTGGGCGCCTACCCGACCACGCTCAGCGCCCAGCGCATCCAGCGGGTCGCGGACCTGATGCTCGAGTACGGCTTCATCAAGGAGAAGATCGACGTCTCCTCGATGATCGTCACCTCTCAGGGATGACGACGACGACCACACTGGCGCGGGGAGACCGGCTTCACCCTTCCCGCGCCAGGCTCGGAAAGCTCGTCCGCCACGTCATCGGCGTGGCGGCCTTTCTGCTCCTCTGGGAGCTGGCCGGCCGGACCGGCCTGCTCACCTGGCTGCCGACCGCCTCCGACTCGCTCGCGCGGGTGGTCGGGCTCGCCTTCGACCCCGCCTTCCTCGGCGACCTGCTCTCCACGCTCACGGCGGCCGCCATCGGCCTGCCGCTGGCCGTGTTCGTCGCCGTCCCCATCGGCCTGCTCCTCGGCACCGTGCCCGTCGTCGAGGAGATGACCCGGGCGATCGTCGAGTTCCTGCGGCCCATCCCGTCCGTCGCGCTGATCCCGCTGGCCCTGTTCGCGTTCCAGCCCGAGATCAACGCCAAGGTGTCCCTCATCGTCTACGCCGCCGCCTGGCCCATCCTGATCAACACCCTGTACGGCGTGCGTGACGTCGATCCGGTGGCCACCGAGACGCTGCGCTCGTTCGGCTTCGGCCCCGGCTCGGTCATCATCCGGGTGTCACTGCCGAGCGCCGCGCCGTTCATCTTCACCGGGATCCGGCTCGCGGCCTCGATCACGCTGATCCTGGCCATCAGCGTCGAGTACTTCGTCGGCGGCTCCGGTGGCATCGGCGCGTTCCTCATCCAGGCCAGCACCGGCATCGGCTCCGACGCGATGGTCGACGTGATCGCGACCCTGGTGTGGGCCGGCGCCATCGGCCTGGCCGTCAACACCGTGCTGCAGCGGGCCGAGCGGCGGCTGTTCAGGTGGCGATTCGCGTGACCTGGACCATCGTCAAGCGGCTCTGGCTGGTGCCGGTCGTCCTCGTCGGGTGGGAGTTCGCCGCCACCTCGGCCGCCAGCCCGTTCTTCCCGCCGCCCACGCTCATCGCCTCCAGGATGTACGAGATGTGGTTCTCCGGGCCGTTCCTGTTCACCGAGGAGGTCGTGGACAACTTCGTGCCCAGCATCGTCCGGGTGGTCGGCTCGTGGGCCGCGGCCGTGGTGCTCGGCGTCGGGCTCGGCGTCGCGCTGGGGCGGACCGCGTGGCTGGCCGACTACATCGATCCGCTGGTCGAGTTCGGCAGGGCCGTGCCGCCTCCCGCCATGCTGCCGGTCTTCCTGGTGCTGTTCCAGATGGGCACGCAGGTGCAGGTGGCGACCATCGTCTTCGGCATCATCTGGCCGATCCTGCTCAACTCGATCGACGGGGCCCGCAACGTCGACCACCTGCAGATGGACACCGCGACCGTCTTCGGGCTGCCCCCGCATCTGCGGTTGTTCCGGATCATCCTGCCCGCGGCTTCCCCGAAAATTTTCGCGGGTCTCCGGCTAAGCGTCTCTCTGGCGCTTATCCTGATGGTCATTTCGGAACTAAAGGGCAGCACGGACGGCATCGGCTATCTGCTCAGCGTGGCGAGCAGCAACGCCGACATGCCGGCGATCTGGGCCGGCGTGGTCGTGCTCGGAGTGCTCGGCTACGCCTTCAACTCCCTGTTCCTGCTGGCGGAGCGACGCGTGCTCACCTGGCATCGCGGCGCTCGCGGCACCGCGTAGGAGGCGGATGTGACAGACCTATTACTGAAGAATGTCCAGGTGGTCACACACGATCGGGACGAACCCGTCCTAGCGGACATCTCTGTGACCAGCGGCCGAATCGAGCGGATCGCCCCCGGTCAGCCGACCGAGGGTGTGCCAGACGTGATCGAGGGCGCCGGCCGGCTGGCCTTCCCCGGAGTCGTCGACGCCCACCAGCACTGGGGCATCTACAACCACCTGGCCGACGACACGGCCTCGGAGAGCAGGGCCTGCGCGCAGGGCGGCGTCACGACCGCGCTCACCTACATGCGCACCGGCCAGTACTACCTGAACAAGGGCGGCCCGTACGCCGACTTCTTCCCCGAGGTGCTGGAGCACGCGGAGGAACGGGCGTACGTCGACTACGGGTTCCACCTCGCGCCCATGTCCCGCGCGCACATCGACGAGCTGCCCGACCTGGTGGAGAGGTTCGGGGTGTCGTCGTTCAAGATCTTCATGTTCTACGGCGGGCACGGGCTGCACGGCCGCTCGGCCGACCAGAACGCGTTCCTGATGCTGCCCGAGGACGAGCGGTACGACTACGCCCACTTCGAGTTCGTGATGCGCGGCGTGCAGGCGGCCCGCGAGCGCTTCCCCGAACTGGCCGACGAGATCTCGCTCTCGCTGCACTGCGAGACCGCCGAGATCATGACCGCCTACACCAAGCTCGTCGAGGAGAGCGGCGAGCTGAGCGGGCTGGCCGCCTACAGCGCCTCCCGCCCGCCGCACTCCGAGGGCCTGGCCGTCTTCATCGCCTCCTACCTGGCCCACGAGACCGGCCTCGGCAACGTCAACCTGCTGCACCTGTCCTCGCGCAAGGCGATGGACGCCGCGGTGCGGATGGCGCGGACGTTCCCGCACATCGACTTCCGCCGGGAGGTCACCATCGGCCACCTGCTGGCCGACATCGACACCGCCAGCGGGCTCGGCGCCAAGGTGAACCCGCCGATCAGGCCGCGCGAGGACGTCGAGGCGCTGTGGGAGTACGTGCTCGACGGCACGGTCGACTGGGTGGTCAGCGACCACGCCTGCTGTCGCGAGGAGCTCAAGTTCGGCGCCCCGGCCGACGACGTGTTCCTGGCCAAGGCGGGCTTCGGCGGCGCCGAGTACCTGCTGCCCGGCCTGATCACCGAGGGCCGCCGGCGTGGCCTGACGTACGGGCGCGTCGCCGCGCTCACCTCGTGGAACCCGGCGCGCAGGTACGGCCTGCGCGACAAGGGGACCCTGGCCCCGGGCTTCGACGCCGACATCTGCCTGGTCGACCCCGGCAGCACGTGGACCGTGCGGGCGGCGGAGTCGGAGTCGGCGCAGGAGTACACCCCGTTCGAGGGCTTCGAGCTGACCGCGAAGGTCACCGACACGTTCGTGCGCGGCAACCATGTCCTGGACGCCGGCAAGATCGTGGGCCGCCCGCTGGGCCGCTACCTCCGCAGACCCCAGGTTGACTCCGAGGGCTGACCGAGGGGCTGACCGGGAGAACTGACAAGGTCATCGAACGCCGGGAATGGACATTTCGCATATGCAACTATTCCCGGCTTCGCTAGAGTCGATGTACTGATTCCGGCTTCCCCCCAAGGAAATCCCTTGCTCGAGATAGACAACCTCACACACGTATACGGCCCCGGCAGCCCCAACGAGCATCGCGCCATCGAAGGGCTGAAGCTGAGCGTCGCCGAGGGTGAGCTCCTGTGCATCGTCGGGCCCTCCGGTTGCGGGAAGTCGACGCTGCTGCGTTCCATCGCCGGGCTCATCACACCCACCGGCGGTGAGATCCGGGTCGAGGGCAAGCTGGTGCGTCAGACGCCCGGCAACCTGGCCGTCGTCTTTCAGGACTACAGCCGCTCGCTGTTCCCCTGGATGTCGGTGGCCGACAACGTCGCCCTGCCGCTGCGCCGCAGGAACATGGACAAACAGCAGCGTCGCGAGGCCGCGCACGAGGCGCTGGAGTCGGTCGGGCTGGAGGGCGCGGGGCGCAAATACCCGTTCCAGTTGTCGGGCGGCATGCAGCAGCGGGTGGCGATCGCCCGCGCGCTGGCCTACCGGCCCACGCTCATGCTCATGGACGAGCCGTTCGGCTCGGTCGACGCGCAGACGCGCGAGGACCTCGAGGACCTCGTGCTGAAGGTGCGCGGGCACCACCAGATGACGATCGTGCTCATCACCCACGACATCGACGAGAGCGTCTACGTCGGCGACCGGGTCGTGGTGCTGTCGAAGGCCCCGGCGCACGTGGTGGGCGACCTCAAGGTGGATCTGCCGGCCCCCCGCGACCAGATCACCACCCGCGAGCACCCCGACTTCGTGCAACACCCCGGCCTGACGGTGGCGGGCGATCGCCCGCCCCACGCGTGAGTGCCGCCGGACCTTCGTCCGGCGGCACTCACGCGTGGGGCGGGCGATCGCCCGCGACCGTCAGGCGGGGGTGTGCATGTGGCGGGTCAGAGCGTGCTCCACGAGCGTGATGAGCGTGCTCTTGACCGAGTCACGGGCGCGGGCGTCGAGGCGGATGATCGGCGTGTGCGGATTGAGCGACAGCGCCTCGCGTAGCTCCTCCTCCTGGTGCATGAACTGCCCGTCCCAGCCGTTGATGCCGATCACGAAGGGCAGTTTGGCCTCTTCGAAGTAGTCGATGGCCGGGAAGCTGTCGGCCAGCCGCCGCGTGTCGACCAGCACCACGGCGCCGATGGCGCCGCGCACCAGGTCGTCCCACATGAACCAGAACCGATGCTGCCCCGGCGTGCCGAACAGGTAGAGGATCAGATCGCGATCCAGAGATACCCGGCCGAAGTCCATGGCCACGGTCGTGGTGGTCTTGTTGGGAGTGAGCGAGACGTCGTCGACCCCGGCGGACGCGTCCGTCATCACCGCCTCCGTGGTGAGCGGCAGAATTTCCGAGACCGCACCCACGAACGTCGTCTTGCCCACGCCGAAGCCACCGGCCACGACGATCTTCGTCGATGTTAGGCCGGGGCTAGAGCCTGCGAAGTCCACTGAGCACCCTTTCGAGCAAGTTGAGGTCCGGCTTCCCCTCGTCCAGCGAAGGCTGGTGCACGCGGATCAGGCCTTCCGACGCCATGTCGGCGATCAGTACCCGGACCACGCCGAGAGGCTGGCGTAAAAGGGCGGAGATCTCAGCCACCGACCTGACATTTCTGGTCAGCTGAATGATCGCCTGATACTCCGGACTTAGTAGGGAAATGTCTTGGTATTCGGATGTCACGGAGGACACCAACGCCTCCATGGCGAACTTCATCCGCGGAGCCGTGCGGCCCCCGGTCACGGCATAGGGCCGCACCAGGGAGCTCGACTTCTGCGAACGGGGAACCGCCGGATGCGGCGGGGTACTATCACCAGCCCAACCCTGACCTGACACCATGATCTCCTGTCACCGCCCTATCGCGGACGGGCCGCCTGCAGCTCGGCGCGTACGGCCGGCGTGAGCACTTGGCCCGCCCGCTCGACCAGCAGCGTCATCTGGTAGGCCACCAGGCCCATGTCACAGTCGGGCGCCGCGAGCACGGCCAGGCAGGAACCATCGCTGATCGACATGATCATAAGCAGTCCGCGCTGCATCTCGATGACGGTCTGTGTCACCATGCCGCCCTCGAAGACGCGTGCCGCGCCCTGCGTCAGGCTGATCACACCCGAGGCTACCGCGGCCAGCTGATCGGCCCGGTCCTTCGGGAAACCCTCGGAGAAGGCCAGTGGCAAACCGTCAGACGAGACCACGACGGTGTGCGCGACACCTGGCACGTTGTTGACGAAATCAGTGATCAGCCAACTGATGCCACGCGCTCCCTGGCTTAGTTCTCTCATTTCTCCTCCTCGTTATCTTCTCCGCGGGTGAACGCCCGACCTTGCCGCACACCCTGCTGGAAGCTCGAGAGCCGGCTCCGCAACCGCTCGGGAGAGATCTGCGGCGCCGGTGACGTGGCCTGCGGCTCGGCCAGGCTCGCCGTACCCGGGACCAGGTTGGCCTTCGGCACGCGGCGCGGCAGGCCGGAGGCGGTCAGACCGCCCTTGGCCGGCTCGGCCGCGGCCTGCGCCGCCTGGAAACCGCTGTCGGCCGGAGAGGACCACGACACGCTCACACCCGACTCGCCCGGCGTGCGCCGCGGCAGCCTGGGCCGCTCCGGCGACTCCTGGGGCTCGGGACGACGCTCGAGTGAGGGCTCGGGGTCACGGTCGAACCGCACGGCGGGCTGGATGGCGGTCTCCGGCTCCGCGTCGTAGTCGTCCTCCTGCCTCGGCCGCAGCTGCTCGTGGTCTGGCTTGCGGAACCAGTCGGAGCCCACCGACGAGAAGATCGGCAGGAACTCGTCACCCTGGTCCTCCATCGGCGAGCTGCGCACGATGGGGAGCGGGCCGGTCAGGTCTTGTGAGGAGTATTCGCCGGGACCGAACGGGTCGAAGGCCGAATGACCGTTCTGCCCGTACGATTCGGCGGGCGGGGAGGTCTCGGCGAACGACGGCCAGCGTGACTCCTCGGCCGCGAACGGAGACTTCGGCTCGTCCGTGGAGAAGACCGACCGGCGCGGCTCCTCGCCGAAGGGCGGCCAGCGCGTCTCCTGCTGGGCGGGAGGCGGCTCGGTGGCGAACGACGGCCAGCGCGGCTCGTCCTGCTTGGCCGGGGGCGGCTCGGTCGAGAACGACGGCCACCTCGGCTCCTCCGCCCGGGGCGCCTCGTCGGCGAAGGAGGGCCAGCGCTGCTCGTCCCGGGCGGGCGGCGCCTCCTCGGGGAACGACGACCAGCGCGGCTCCTCCGGCTGCCTCGGCGCCTCCTCGGCGAACGACGGCCAGTTGCCGGTGCCGGGCACGGGCAGCGACCCCGGCCACTGGGTGTCCAGCGGCATGTCGCCCATCCGCGGCGCGGGGGGGTCGAGGGCCCCGGGCGGCGAGGCGAAGACGCCGGTGCCGTTGGCCGAGGCCTGGTCGAACGTGCTCGGGTCGAAGTCGGTGAAGGCTTCGTACTGGCCGCGCGGCTGCGGCACGGTGCCCGGAGCTCCGGCGATGAGCAGGTCGGGCATCATCACCATGGCGCTCAGGCCGCCGGTCTCCCGCATCCGCAGCTGGACCCGGATGCCGTGGCGCAGCGCGAGGCGGCCGACCACGAACAGGCCCATCCGCCGCGAGACCGCGACGTCCACGACCGGCGGGTTGGCCAGGCGCCAGTTGGCCTCGGCCAGCTCGTCGGCCGACATGCCGATGCCCAGGTCGTTGATCGTCACCAGCACGCCGCCCTCGACCGGGCTGCTGGTGACCTGGACCTTGCTCTCGCGGGGCGAGAACGAGATGGCGTTCTCGATCAGCTCGGCGAGCAGGTGCACGGAGTCGGTGACGGCCGGGCCGGCGATCTGGATGCCGGACGGGATCTGGATCTGGACCCGCTCGTAGTTCTCGACCTCCGACAGCGAGGCCCGGGCGATGTCGACGAGCGGCACCGGCTCGCTCCACTTACGCGCGGCCTCCTGGCCGGCGAGGACCAGGAGGTTCTCGCTGTTGCGGCGCATGCGGGTGGCCAGGTGGTCGAGGCGGAACAGGTTGGCGAGCCGGTTCTCGTCCTCCTCGCCCTGCTCCAGGCCCTCGATGAGCTGCAGCTGCCGCTCGACCAGGGTCTGGCTGCGCCGGGAGAGGTTGACGAACATCGAGTTGACGTTGGCGCGCAGCTTGGCCTCGTCGCCGGCCAGCCTGATCGCCTCGCGGTGGACCTCGTCGAAGGCCCGGGCCACTTCCCCGATCTCGTCGCGGGTGGTGACGCCGATCGACGGCACCTCGGGCACCGCGGCGCCGTCGCCCGACTCGCGCAGCACCCGGACGGTCTCGGGCAGCCGGGTGGTGGCCACCTGGAGCGCTTCGGCGCGCAGCCGGCGCAGGGGGCGCACCAGCGAGCCGGCCACCCGGGTGGTGAACACCAGGACCAGGAGCAGCAGGACCAGGATCATCGCGCCGGTGACGATGGCGCTGCGCTGCTCGGCGTCGCTCAGCTCGCGGGTCTTGGCCACGATGCCGGTGGCCAGGCCGTCCTCGACCTTGCGCATGGCGTTGACGGCCAGCGTGGTGCTCTCGTGCCAGAGGGTCAGGTCGCGGCGTGAGGTGACGTCGAGGTCCCTGATGGTCTTGTACTCGCGCAGCTGGGCCAGGGCGCGCTGGCGCATGGCGTCGGCGCGGTCGATCTGGACGCCCTTCATACCCTTGCGGTAGGCCGCCAGGTCGGCCGCGCCGGCCTCCTGCTCGAAGCTCGCGAGCTCGGCCTGCTGGCGGTTCCACGAGCCGAGGAAGTCGGACAGGTCGTCGTAGTCGAGCTGCCGCTCGATCAGCGCCACGACCAGGATGACCTGCTGGCGGGAGACCTCTTCCTTCATCCTGCCGAGGGCGCTGAGGGCGGCGACGTCTCCCTGCAGGGCGTCGTCGCTGACGCCGTCGGCCAGGTCGCGCTGCAGGCTGGCGAGGACCTCGATCATGGTGGAGAAGGTGCGGACGGCGGCCCGGGGCGGGACGCTGTCTCCCACGATCGACTCACGCAGGCCGTTGAGCCCGTCGAGCCACCGGCGCATCTCGACGATCTCGGAGAGCACACGCGGCGAGTGGGAGGCGTCGATGGCCTCTATGGCGGTGAGCACGCGCTCCTTGGCGGCGTCGACCGCCTTGCGCTGGGTGCCGAGCAGCGCCAGCCGACCGGCTCGGCGGCGGTCCGCGATGTACCAGGCCGTTAAGGTGCGTTCCTTGCCGAGCTCGTGCGAGAGCTGACCGGTGCGCTGGACCAGCTCGGCGACCTGGGTCAGCCGGCGGTATTCGGCGCTGGTGCCGATGGCGTCGGCCAGCTGCACGCCGGCGAGCAGCACGCCCACGACCGTGGGGATGAGGATGAGCGCCACCAGCCTTGAGCGCACGCGCCAGTTCCCCAGCCGGAACCGTCCGCCTGTGTGCTCCCCGGACTTGGTGTGCCTGGGGTTATCCGTCCTCACTGACTCTCGCAACCTCTCGCCGGTACGTGCTCGAAAATCTGACACGCGTGGGGCGCATGGGATTTGTCGGGGCTGGGTAATTGGAACACAACCCGTACCAGATCGGCCAACCGGACATTTCCCATCAAATACGACCAATTGTGATTCTTGGGCCGCATATCGCCGTACGTGTTTTTCAGGCTGGCCGGAAAGAGTCGCGCTCCACCGGCATCGCATGCTTGACCATCAGGTGACGGGTCACCGAATACTCCTGCACCGCCTCCTGGCTCATGTCCTTGCCGAACCCGCTGCCCTTGACCCCGCCGTGCGGAGCCTCGCTGGCGATCGGAAGATGGTCGTTGACCCAGGTCACACCCACATCGAGGCGGTGCGAAACCCGCATCGCCCGCGCCACGTCGCGCGACCACACCGACGAGGCCAGGCCGTAGCGCGTGTCGTTGGCGAGCCTGACGGCCTCATCCTCGCCATCGAACGGGAGGACCACGAGCACGGGGCCGAAAAGTTCTCCCTGGACGATATCGCTGTTCTGCGCGACATGTGTCACAAGTGTGGGCGGATAGTAGAAGCCGGGACCGTCGACCGGACGCCCGCCATGGACGACGCGCCCGCCGGAGCGTTCCACGAAGCCATGCACCCGCCGCCGGTGCTCCGCCGAGATGAGCGGGCCGATGTCCGTGGCCGGGTCCCAGGGGTCTCCCACGGAGATTTCGGCAAGTCTTGCCCGGATCGCCTCTACCGCCTCGTCGTACACCTGCCGCGCGACGTAGACGCGCGTGGCGGCGGTGCAGTCCTGGCCGCTGTTGTAGGTGGCGCCCATGGCCACGCCGCCCGCCATCTCGGCCAGGTCGGCGTCCTCGAACACGAGCGCGGGAGCCTTGCCGCCAAGCTCCAGGTGCACCCGCTTGAGCGTTTTGGCCGCGCCCGTCATGACCGCGCGGCCCGTCTCGGTCGAACCGGTGACGCTGACCATGTCCACGCCCGGATCGGTCACCAGCGCCTCGCCCACCTCGGCGTCGCCGGTGACCGCCTGCACGAGCCCGTCGGGCGCCCCCGCCTTGGCGAACAGCTCGGCCAGCCGCAGGGTGGTGCGCGGCGTCTGCGGCGCCGGCTTGATGACCACCGCGTTGCCCGCCGCGATCGCCGGCCCGAGCTTCCAGACGGCCATCACGAACGGGAAGTTCCACGGCGCGATCGACCCGACCACGCCGACGGGACGGCGCAGCAGGATCGAGGTGTAGCCGCGACTGAACACCCCGGCGCCCGAGCCCTCCAGCGAGCGGGCGGCTCCGGCGAAGAAGCGCAGGTTGTCGGCGGCGAACGGCAGCTCGCCGTCGCGGAAGACCGGCGCGGGCTTGCCGGTGTCCTCCACCTCCAGCCGGGTCAGCTCCTCGGCGTCGGCCTCGACCAGGTCGGCCAGCCGCAGCAGCAGCCGCGCCCGCTCGCCGGGCGTGGTCTCCGCCCACTCCGCGTAGGCGGCGCGGGCCCTGCCCACGGCCCGCGCCACGCCTTCCACCGGTGTGTCGGGAACCGTGTCGTGGAGCTGTCCGGTCGCCGGGTTGATCAGTTCGCGCATCGTTACTACTTCTGTCCGATTTCTTCGATGAGGTCCGCGGCCTTGCGCAGACCGTCGCGGCCACGGATCTCCTCGCCCGCGGCGGCCAGCCGGTCGCGCAGCGAGGTGTCGCCGAGCAGGCGGTCGAGGGCGCCGGTCAGCTCCTCGTCGGTGAAGCCGTACGTGGAGAGCCGGACGCCGTAGCCGAGCTCGTCGACCCGCTGGGCGTTGTCGTACTGGTCCCAGAACAGCGGCAGCAGGATCATCGGCTTGCCGAAGTGCAGGGCCTCGGTGGTGGTGTTGTTGCCGCCATGGGTGATCACCAGGTCGCAGAGCGGAATGATCTTGGTCTGCGGCAGGAACTCGGCGCCCCACATGTTGTCGGCCAGCTTGATCTCCTCGTGCAGCGGGCCCTTGGAGACGATGAACTGGTGCGGGGTGGTGGCCAGCACGTCGATCACCCGCTGCATCAGCTCCACGTCGGAGGAGCCGAGCGAGCCCAGCGAGAAGTAGACCAGCGCGCCCTCACCCCGCTGGAAGGGCAGCTCGAAGGGCTCGTCGGTCTCGCGGACCGAGGAGTCGAGCCGATGCCAGCCGGCGCCGAGCGGGCGGTCGGCCACGTAGTCGAGGATCTCCGGGAAGACGTAGAGGTTGAGGTCGCCCTCGTGGATGAAGTCGAGGTCGGGCAGCGGCTCGGTGCCCTGCTCGACGCACCACTCGTTGAAGGAGTCCCACAGCTCGCGGTGGGTGCGCTCGTACTCGGCGCGGAAGGCCTCCCACTCGCCGCGGTCGGCGGCGGGCAGGCCGGAGAAGACCGGCGCGATGTTCTCGCCGCGCACCTCGAGCGGGTTGCAGGAGACGATGCGGACGAACTTCTTGCCCGCCGTGAGCAGCGCCGGGAACGTGATCACGTTGTCCTCGACGATGACGTCCGGCTGGACCCGCTCGATGATGGCCTTGAGCTGCGGCTCGCAGTATTTGACGCCGTCGATCAGCGACTCCCAGATCGGCTTGGTGACCGTCTCGAGCTGCTCGAGGGTGCTCTTGCGGTATTCGGGCGCGGTCTCGCGGATGAAGTCCTTCCAGAACTGACCCGCGTCCTGCTCCTCCTCGGCCGGAGGGGCCAGGTCGACCAGGTCCTCCTCGAAGCCGAGCGCCGCGAGCTTGCCCTTCCAGGACGCCTCGGCGGCGAAGACGACGCGGTGGCCGCGGCGGCGGAGGATGTCGCCGATGCCGATGCTGTTGTTGGTGGGCCCGTAGGCGCTTTCCGGCATGAACAGGACAGTGAGAGACATCATGCACTCCGGGGGCTGTTAAGTTGAACGCCAATTCAAATGCTCGTCTAGCGTGAAGGTCAACTTCACGGCACTATGGTCACGGCTTCCTGAATAAAAGACAAAAAAGGGTGGTGAGCATGGCCCAGCGCAAGAGCCGTACCGACCGGCGCATCGACCTGATCGAGGCCGCGCGCCGGGCCATCATCCGGCACGGCGTTGACGGGGTCCAGCTCTCGCACGTCGCCGAGGAGGCCGGGCTGACCTCCGGCGCCGTGCTCTATCACTATCCCGACCTCAGCGAGCTGCTGGTCGAGGCCCAGCACGCCGGGATGGAGAGGTTCTACGAGCAGCGGCTGCGGCAGCTCGCCACGATCACCGACCCGGTCACGAAGCTGGCCACGACGGTCAGGTCGGGGCTGCCGACCGGGCCGCTCGACCCGGACGTGCGGCTGCTCAACGAGCTCGGCGGGGCGGCCGGCCGCAACCGGATGTACGGCGTGCTGCTCACCTCGCTCTACGACCGCCAGGTGTCGATGTACCAGTCGATCCTGGACACCGGGGCCGCGCTGGGGGTGTTCAGGCTGAGCGGCGACTCGCTGACGATCGCGCGCAACCTGGTGGCCCTGGAGGACGCCTACGGCTATCGGATCACGGCCAGGCACCCGCTCATCGGCCCGGCCGAGGCCGCCGAGCTGATCCTGTCCTACGCGCGCACGGCGACGGGCAACGATCTCGTCCACTGAGCCGCCGGGTCTCATCTGGCCCCCGGGATGATGACGGCGTCGGGCGCCTCCCAGTGGAGTTTCACCTCGGCCCCCGGCTGCACGCCGCTGGCTCCCTGGACGGCCACCAGGACGGGTCTGACATGGCCGGGCACGTCGACCGAGATGTGTGAGACGCCGCCGTAGAAGCTGACGTCGAGCACGGTCCCCCCGAGTCCGTCCGGAGTCTCCGCCTCGCGCAGCCGGATCTTCTCCGGCCGGACGCCCAGCAGAGCCTTGGCGCCCTCCTCCAGCCCGTCCAGCGGGGTGCCGGACAGCGGGCCGAAGTCCTCGGTCAGCAGCGTCTCGGGGCCGGCCGTGCCCTCGAAGAGGTTGTTGGCGCCGACGAAGTCGGCCACGAACGGCGTGCGCGGCCTCTCGTAGAGCGCGACCGGCTCGTCCACCTGGCGCACGCGGCCGTGCTCGAAGACCGCGATGCGGTCGGCGAGCGACATGGCCTCCTCCTGGTCGTGGGTCACGACCACGAACGTGATGCCGACCTCGTGCTGCAGCCGCTTGAGCTCCAGCTGCATGTCCGCGCGGACCTTCTTGTCGAGGGCCGAGAGCGGCTCGTCGAGCAGCAGCAGGCGCGGGCGCTTGACGATGGAGCGGGCCAGCGCGACGCGCTGGCGCTGGCCGCCGGACAACTGCGCGGGCTTCCTGTCGCCGTGGGCCGACAGGCCGACGGTCTCCAGCACCTCGCCGACGCGCTTCCTGATCTCCTGGCGGGGCAGCCTCTCGCGTTCGAGGCCGTAGGCGACGTTCTTGGCCACGGTCATGTGCGGGAACAGCGCGTATGACTGGAACATGAGGCTGATCGGCCGCCGGTTCGGCTGCCTGCCGAGCAGGTCCTCGCCGTCGAGCGTCACGGTGCCGCCGTCGGGCGTCTCGAACCCCGCGATGATGCGCAGCAGCGTGGTCTTGCCGCAGCCCGAGGGGCCGAGCAGGGCGAAGAACTCCCCCTGCCCGATCTCCAGGGAGACGTCGTCGAGCGCGGTCACGTCGCCGAACCGGCGGGTGATCCCGTCAATCTTGAGCACGTGACTCACCGATCTTGGTCAGGCGCTGGCCCACGATCACCGCGGTGAAGCTCACCAGCAGCAGGATCGTGCCCAGTGCGTTGATCTCAGGCGTGACCCCGAAACGGATCATCGAGTAGATGACGATCGGCAGCGTCTGTTCGAGGTTGCCGATCGTGAAGAAGGCGATCACGAACTCGTCCAGCGACAGCGTGAACGCCAGCAGCGCGCCCGCGACGATGCCGGGAGCCAGCTGCGGCAGCGTGACCTTCACGAACGTGGTGACCGGGCCCGCGCCGAGGTCGCGCGAGGCCTCCTCCAGCGAGGTGTCGGCGCCCGCCAGCCGGGTGCGCACCACCGCGGCGACGAAGGCCATCGCGAACACCCCGTGCGCCAGGATCACCGAGTAGAGGCCGAGCGTGAACTGGACCAGCCCGTAGAAGACCAGCAGGCCGATCGCGAGCACCAGGTCGGGCAGGACGGCCGGCATCAGCGCGAAGGCGTCGAGGGTCTTGGACCTGGTGTACCTGGCCAGGCCGACGGCCAGCAGCGTGCCCAGCACGGTGGCGATCACCGTCGAGCCCACCGCCACGACCAGCGTGTTGACCAGGCCCTCCATGACCTTCTTGTCCTGGGCCAGCACGCCGTACCACTTGAGGCTGAAGCCCTCGTAGGTGTAGGCGGACTTGCCGGAGTTGAACGACATCATGACGAGCACGACGATCGGCGCGTACAGGAAGAAGTACGTGAACCAGAACGGGACGTGCAGCAGCCTCGACCTACGCACGGCGGGCCGCCCGGGCCTGTGCGATGAGGAGCAGGACGAGCACCACGACGAGCGCGGTGGCCAGCGCCGAGCCGAACGGCCAGTCGCGGGCCTTGAGGAACTCGGTGCGGATCAGGTTTCCCACCATGATCGACTTACCGCCGCCCAGCATCTCGGGGATGACGAAGTTGCCGAAACTCGGCACGAACACGAACAGGGAGCCCGTCAGCACGCCCGGCACGGTCAGTGGCAGCGTCACCTTGCGGAACGTGGTGAGCGGCGAGGCGCCCAGGTTGGCCGACGCCTCGCGCAGCTGCGGATCGAGCTTGTCGATCGCGGCGTAGAGCGGCAACACCATCAGCGGCAGGTAGGAGTAGAGCAGCCCGGTGACGACGGCGCCGTCGGTGTAGAGCAGTTCGAGCGGGTCGAGGCCGAACACCTTGAGGCCGGAGTTGATCAGGCCCTGCCCGTTGAGCAGGATGATCCAGGCGTAGACCCGGATGATGAAGTTGGTCCAGAACGGCAGCACGATCGCCACCAGCGCGATCGTCTTCCACTTCGGTGGCAGCTGGGCGATCAGGTAGGCCGTCGGGTAGCCGAGCAGCAGCGCGATCAGCGTGGTCACGGCGGCGATCTTCAGCGAGTCGCCGACCACGCCGAGGTAGAGCGGGTCGATCAGGCGGGTGAAGTTCTCGGTGGTGAACTCGTAGACGAGCCCGCCGAAACGCCCTCGCTGGAAGAAGACGTTGCTGAGCACCAGCGCCAGCGGCACCAGCATCAGCACGACCAGGTAGACCAGCCCGGGCGCGAGGAAAACGAACGCGCCCAGCCGGCGCTCCCTCACGGGGGAGACCGGCCGGGCGGCAGCTTGCGGCTTCACTGCGACTAATCTGCCGTGACCTCGGATGACAGGCGCGTGAACTTCGTGGACGCCTGTCCCAGGTCGATGATCGACTCACCGTCGAGCAGCTCGGCCGGCTTGATGCCCAGCAGCGAGCCCGGGGCGACCTTCACCTGGTCCATCGCGGCCTTGTTGGGCACCTTGTAGTTGATGTTCTCGGCGGCCCAGCGGTGCACCTCGGGGTCGAGGATGTAGTTGATGAAGGCGTGCGCGGCCTCCTTGTTCTTGGAGGACTTCATGATCACCATGGTGTCCACCCAGAGGTCGCTGCCCTCCTTCGGCACCGCGAACTTGATGTTCTGCTTCTCGTCCGTGGTCGGGCACCAGCCGTCCCACGCCTCGACCATGACGGCGTCGCCCGACACGAGCAGGTCACCGAAGGTCGTGTCGTCGTACTTGAGCAGGTGGGGCTTGGCCTCGAGGAGGAGCTGCTTGGCCTTGGCGATCTCCTCGTCCTTGTCGGTGTTGACCGAGTAGCCGAGGACCTTGAGCGCGGGCAGGGCCAGCCAGCGCTCGGTGGTCATCATGGTGACCTTCTTGTCCGCCCAGGCCGGCGGCTTGAGGATGTCGTTCCAGCTGGTGGGCGGCGCCTTCACCAGGTCGGTCCGGTAGCAGATGCCGGTCGTGCCCCAGGTGTAGGGCACGGAGATCTTGTTGCCCTTGTCGTAGGAGAGCTGGGTGGCCTCGGGGTACAGGTTGGACAGGTTGGGGATCAGCTCGGGGTGGATAGGCTCCAGTAGTCCCTGCTCGTTGAGCGCCTGCGCGTACTGACCCGACACGAACGCCACGTCGATGCCGCTGTCGCCGCCGGCGGTGAGCTTGGTCATCGCCTCCTCGTTGGTGGCGTGCAGCACGATGTTCATGTCGGAGACCTTGAACTTCTCCTTGAACTTCTCGGTCAGCTCCTTCGGCGTGTATCCGTCCCACACCGTCACGTTGAGCGACTGCTTCGAGAGGTCGGCATTGGGGTTGAGCTGGGCGGCCGTCGCCTGTGGGGCCGTCTCTGCGCTGTCGGTCGACTCACCGCCGCACGCCGCGACAGCGAGCGCGAGGCCGGCCGCCGCGACGGCGGCCGGAAGACGACGGGTGAACCGGGTACGGAACACGGCCGCTACTCCTTTGGATTCCGAGGTACGAGGGGTCACGCGACCAACCGGGCACGGGAGACCAGAGCAGGAGTGTTGCAGCAGAAATCAACATGAGCAAGACTTTTGCGGACATTACTACCTGGAAGTTTGGTCAGACTGTTGAATTCGGATTCAATTTGGGGACGACTGATCTCCCTGGGTGAGAGAAATCTCACAGAGCGAGATCGCGGTCTCACAGCCGCGCTGGTCACGCTGTTGGACGGCGACGTGCCACAGCCCTTCGCGCTGCGCAGGTTCCAGCAGTTGCCCAGCTTCTCGCACCACGAGGCCGGATCCCACGTCGGGGTCCCGGCCGAGCGTGCTTTCGGCGAGCACGTCGATCAGACAAACTATTCGGTGGTGGTGGGTGATCAGGTCGTTGTCAAGTGGCTGACACCGCCCGCGCCGATGCCGCATCCGAGCCTCGACGTGCTCGCCCATCTCGTTGAGGCCGGCTTCAAGGAAACCGCTCCTCCCTACGCGGCCTTGACTCTCCGTGAAAAGTCCGGCGAGGTGCTGCTGGCCCTGATCACGGGCTACCTGCCCGAGGCGCGCGACGGCTGGGAGTGGTGCGTCGACGAGGCCGAGGGCGGCCGCACCGCCTTCGCCGGCGACCTCGGCCGCCTCGCCGCCGATCTCCACCTCGCCCTCGCCACCCTTCCGGGCACCGATACGGCCGGCGGCCCCCTGCGCGCGTCGGCGCGGGCCGAGCGGGCGCTGGAGGAGGCGCTCGACCTCACCGGCGGCGAGGACGGCCGATGGCTGGCGTCCAGGGCCGGCGACCTCGCCCGCGAGCTGGCCCCCCTGACCACGCCGATCACCACGCCGCTGATCCGCATCCACGGCGACCTGCACGTGGGCCAGATCCTGCGCTGGCGCGACGGCTACGCGGTGATCGACTTCGACGGCAACCCGACGGTCACCGAGGCCGAGCCGTACCAACCGGCGGCCCGGGACCTCGCCCAGCTCACCACCAGCCTCGAACACGTGGCCCAGGTGGCCGTCAAACGCCGCGGCACACCGCCCGGCCGGGCCGCCGGCTGGGCGCGGACGGCCCGCGGCCGGCTGCTGGCCGCCTACCGCGGCCGCCTGGTCGAACGGGGCCGGCCCGACCTGCTGGACGAGTCGCTGATCCGCCCGTTCGAGATCGAGCAGGAGTGCCGCGAGCTCATCTACGCGGCCCGCCACCTGCCCCGCTGGCGCTACGCGCCGATGGGCGTCCTGCGCGCCCGCTACCCCGACCCTGAGGAGACACCGTGAACCCCGAGCTCTACCTGGCCGACCTCGAGGCCAAACCGGCCGCCCTGGCCGCGCTGGCCGAGTCGCTGGACGCGGCCGACCCCTTCCAGTCCCTCCCCCGGAACGTCGAGCGGGTG
Source organism: Nonomuraea sp. NPDC048916 (assembly GCF_040649575.1). NCBI lineage: Bacteria > Bacillati > Actinomycetota > Actinomycetes > Streptosporangiales > Streptosporangiaceae > Nonomuraea > Nonomuraea sp. NPDC048916. The sequence goes on along the minus strand of NZ_JBEZFS010000012.1, from coordinate 347,108 downwards.
CTCTTCCTCGGCATGGGCAGCTCCCGCTACGCCGCCGGCGTGGCCGCCCTCCGGTTGCGCGCCGCCGGGATCGACGCCTACGCCGAGTACGCCTCGGCCGCCGCCTCCTACCCGGCCTCCCGGGGCACGCTGGTCGTCCCGATCTCGGCCACGGGCGGCAGCCGGGAGACCCTGGACGCGGTGGCCCGCTACGCGGGCACGGAGGTGTTCATGGCCGCGCTCACCAACGACCCCGGCTCGGCGATCGGCGAGCCGGCCGACCTGGTGGTCCCGCTGCTCGCGGGCGAGGAGCGGGGCGGCGTCGCGTGCCGGACGTTCCAGCACACCCTCGCCCTGCTGCTCGCCCTGCGGTCACACCTCGTGGGCGCCGGACGGGAGCTCGACGTGGCGGCCCTGGTGCGGCGCGCCGCCGAGGCCACCGCCGACCTGCTGGACCGCCGCGACGAGTGGCTCCCCGTGGCGCTGGAGCTCCTCGACGGCCCGCACGGCGTCTACGCCATCGCGCCCGCGGAACGCCTGTCGTCGGCGGAGCAGTCGGCCCTGATGGTGCGGGAGGGCCCACGCCGCCCCGCCGACGCCTGCGAGACGGGCGACTGGTCGCACGTGGACGTCTACCTCACCAAGACCCTCGACTACCGGGCCCTGGTCTTCCCCGGCTCCCGCTACGACGAGCAGGCCATGGACTGGGTCCGCGAGCGCGGCTCGACGGTGCTGGCCGTGGGGGCCGACCTCAAGGGCGCCGCGGCCTCGATCCGCTACCGCCACGACGACGACGCCGACGTGGCGCTGCTCACCGAGACCCTGGTGGCGGAGCTGGTCGCGGCCCACTGGTGGTCGGCCCGCTCCTGAGGCCGATCGGCCGTGGCGACCTGCGACCGGTGCCGGCGCCCGCGAACGGTCAAGGCGCGCTGACGCTCAGCGCACGCGAACACTCAGCGCACGCGGACGGTCAGGGCACGCGGACGGTCAGTGCACGCGGACGGTCAGGGCGTGTTCCACCAGCGCGATGAGCGTGTTCTTGACCGCTTCGCGGGCGCGGGCGTCGGTGCGGATGACGGGCACGTGGGGAGAGAGCGTGAGCGCCTCCCGCACCTCGTTCTCCATGTGCGGGAAGTGACCGTCCCACCCGTTGAGGCCGATCACGAAGGGCAGCTTGGCCTCCTCGAAGTAGTCGATCGCCGGAAAGCTGTCGGCCAGCCGCCGTGAGTCCACGAGCACCACGGCCCCGATCGCGCCGCGCACCAGGTCGTCCCACATGAACCAGAACCGGTGCTGGCCCGGGGTCCCGAACAGGTAGAGGAGCAGGTCGCGGTCGAGCGCCATCCGCCCGAAGTCCATCGCCACCGTCGTGGTCGTCTTGCCCGGCGTGTGCGCCAGGTCGTCGATGCCCGACGAGGCGTCCGTCATCACCGCCTCCGTGGTCAGCGGCATGATCTCGGACACCGCTCCCACGAACGTCGTCTTCCCGACACCGAATCCACCCGCGACCACGATCTTCGTCGAGGTGAGGCCCGAACTAGAGCCTGCGAAGTCCACTGAGCACCCTTTCGAGCAGGCGCCTGTCAGGCAGCCCTGCCTCTAGCTGTGGCTGGTAGACCCTGACCAGCCCTTCCGCCTCCATGTCCGCGACCAGCACCCTCGCCACTCCCAGCGGGATGGCCAGCAACGCGGACACCTCCGCCACCGACCTCACCTGACGGCACAGCTCGCTGATCGCACGATACTCCCGCGTGTACGTCATTCCGAGCTGTACCGAGGTCGCCGACGAGACGAGCGCCTCCATGGCGAGCCCGCCCCTCGGCGCCGTGCGGCCGCCGGTGACGGCGTACATCCGGACCAGGGAGCTTCGCTCCGGCTCCGGTTCGCCGTCATGCCACGATGCCAACGTCCACTCCCATCACCAGGGGCGCGAGGCCGAGAGCTCCGCGCGTACGGCGGGCGTGAGCACCTGCCCGGCGCGCTCGACCAGGATCGTCATCTGGTAGGCCACCAACCCCATGTCGCAGTCCGGCGCCGCCAGCACCGCCAGCGACGACCCGTCGCTGATGGACACCACCAGGAGCAGGCCGTGCTGCATCTCCACGAGGGTCTGGGTCACCCCGCCTCCCTCGAACACGCGGGCCGATCCCTCGGTCAGGCTGACCAGGCCGGCCGCGATGGCCGCCAGCTGGTCGGCGCGGTCCTTGGGGAAACCGCGGGAGAAGGCCATCGGCAGTCCGTCCGCGGAGACCACCACGGCGTGCGCGACTCCGGGCACCTCCTCGACGAAGCCACTGACGAGCCAGTTGACATCCCTGGCCGCCTGGCTCAACTGCATCATGCGTCCTCCTCTAGCTCTGAGCGGCCTTTCCGCACGCCCTGCTGGTAGCTGGCGAGCCGGCTGCGTAGCCGGTCGGGCGAGATCGGGGGCTGAGGCAGGGGCGCGGGCTGCGGCGAGGCGGTGCCCGGCACCAGGTTGGCTCTGGGGGTGCGCTTGGGCAGTCCGGACGTGGTGGTGCCGCCCCGCACGGGCTCGCTGGCCGATCCCGCGACCTGCCAGCCGGTGTCGGCCGGCGACGACCACGTCTCCTCGCGCTTGTCCTCGGTGGGGGCCGCCTTGGTGAACCAGCTGCTCGAGTCGAGGGAGGCGAAGATCGGCAGGAACTCCTCGTGCTCCTGCTCCGGCGGAGCCGAGATCGCGAAGTCGGGCCGCGGTATCTCGGCGGAGTGGGTGTTCTCCGAGGTGAACCAGGAGGAGGGCTCGGGCTGTGGCAGGCCGTCGTACGAGGGATGGCCGCGGCCGGGCATCGACGGCATGTCCTGTAACGACGGCAGCCCCTGTGTGTCCTGCATGTCCGGCGCCGACATGCCGTGAGCGTGCATGGGCGGCGTGTGCATGGGCGGGCCCTGCGTGCCACCACCCTGCGGGCCCGAAAGGCCCTGGCCATGTGTGCCCGGCCCCCGCAGGGCCCCGGCCTGGACGAGCGAGGCCGGCTGCTGACCGGCGGGCAGCTGGCCGGGAAGCGGCGCGAGCAGGGTCTCGGGCACCAGGACCATCGCCGTCAGCCCGCCGATGTCCTGGCGGCGGAGCTGCACCCTGATGCTGTGCCGCAGCGCCAGCCGGCCGACCACGAACAGGCCCATCCGCCGCGAGACCGACACGTCCACCACGGGTGGATGGGCCAGCCGCCAGTTGGCCTGGGCGAGCTCCTCCGGGCTCATGCTGATGCCGTTGTCGGTGACGGAGACCATCAGCCCGCCGCCGTTGATCCGGCTGCTGGAGATGGTCACCTTGGTGTCGCGGGAGGAGAACGACACGGCGTTCTCGACCAGCTCGGCCAGCAGGTGGACCACGTCGGTCACCGCCTGCCCCGCGATGGCGACCTCCGACTGGACCTGGATGCTGACCCGGTCGTAGCTCTCGACCTCGCCGAGCGCCGCGCGCACCACGTCCATCAGCTCGATCGGCTCGCTCCACCTGCGTGCCGCCTCCTGACCGGCCAGGACCAGGAGGTTCTCGCTGTTGCGGCGCATGCGGGTGGCCAGGTGGTCCAGCTTGAACAGGTCGCCCAGGCGGGTGTCGTCGCGCTCGCCGCGCTCCAGCCGCTCGATCAGCGTGAGCTGCCGCTCGACCAGCGTCTGGCTGCGCCGCGACAGGTTGACGAACATCGAGTTGACGTTGGAGCGCAACCGCGCCTCGTCGCCCGCCAGCCGTACGGCTTCGCGGTGCACCTCGTCGAAGGCGCGCGCGACCTCTCCCACCTCGTCCCTGGAGAAGACGCCGATGGGCGGCACCTCGACGTCGACCGTGCCGTCACGCGCCTCCCGCACCCGTTGCACGAACTCGGGCAGCCGCTGTCCGGCGATCTCCAGCGCCTCGCCGCGCAGCCGGCGCAGCGGGCGGACCAGCGACCTGGCCACGCCCGTGGTGATGAGCAGGACGGCCACGAGCAGCGCCAGAACGGCGCCGGCGATCACGTAGGCCCGCTGCTGCTCGTCGGAGCTGAGCGACTCGCTGCGCGTCACGATGCCGGCGGCCTGGCGTTCCTCGACCTTGCGCATCGCGTCGGCGACGACGTTGCCCGCCTCGAACCACTCGGTGGCGTCGTCGCGCCTGCTCCCGCTCTCACCGCGGGTCAGGTCGAGCCCGCGCAGCGGCAGGCCGGCGGTGGCCCTGATCAGCACCAGCTCGCGCAGGAACAGCATGCGGTCGGCGGGCCTGCCGTTGACGGTCTCGTCGAAGAAGCGCCGCTCGTCGGCGCTGGCCTCGGCGGCGAAGCGCTTGCGCTCGTTGCTCTCGCGCGAGAGCTCGCCGAGGAACCTCTTCAGCTCCTCCTGGTCGAACCTGCCCTCGACCAGGACCGTCGTGACCAGCGCCTGCTGGAGCGAGACGCTCTCCTTGGCACGGGCGAGCGCGTCGAGCATGCGGGTCTGGCGGAACAGCTCGTCGTCCTGGCTGCCCTTGACCAGCTCGTTGTGGATGTTGAGCAGGTCGCCGATGATGATCGTGTAGAGCTCGACGGCGGGTCCGGGCAGCAGGTCCGCCTCGATCGCCTGCTGGCGCAGCCCCTTCAGGTCGTCGAGCCGGCTGAGCATGGCCTCGATCTGGTCGGCGGTGCGGCCGGTCAGGCTGCTCTGCAGCTGCGTGGCGTTCCCGCGGACCTGTTTGACGGCCTCGTCCACCTGCGCCATCTGGCCGCGCACCTCGGGCAGCACGTTGTCGGGACGACCCCGGGCGATGAACCACGAGGTCCGGGCGCGCTCGCCGGAGACCAGGTGGGTGAGCGCGCCGACCTGCTCGGACAGCTGGGCTAGCTGGTTGGTGCGGGCGTAGTCGGCGGCGGCTCCCGTCGAGGCGACCACCTGGACGCCGCCGAGCAGCACGGCGGCGGCGGTCGGCACCAGGATGAGGGCGACGAGCCGCGCCCGGACACGCCAGTTACGCAGGCGCCAGTTCCCTTCGTCCGCCTGCCTCACGCCCAACTGTCTACTCACCGAACGCAACCTCTCGCCCAAATCGGCGTATGTGAAGGTCCTGGGACCTGTGGGGAAATCCAGCAGGTGCGGGTAATTGGAACACATTTGTACCAGGTCGGCCAAGCGAACATAACGCGACAAAAGTCGTCCAGTGTGGCGCATGGGCCGAGAACCTGGAGCCCCTTTCTAGCCGATGTCTAGCCAGAAAGCACCCCTTCACGTGTTAAGTGTCCATAAATGGGTGATTGTCACGTTCCAGGCGGATAACGCTGGAGGAGCGCCAAGGTCTCCGGAAGGTCACAACGTTGAGATTCGCGTTATCTACGACATATGTTGAGCCCCGTCAACAAGGAGGCGAGTGTGGGAGTTTCTCCCGACAGTACGGCCATCGACGTCGAGGGGCTTTGGAAGATCTTCGGCCCAGCGGCGGAGAAGGTGCTCAAGTGCGACGACAGGTTCCTGGAACCCGCCGCGCTCAGGGAGAAGACCGGTTGCACCGCCGCCGTCAGAGACGTGAGCTTCACCGTCCGGCCCGGCGAGGTGTTCGTCGTGATGGGCCTGTCGGGAAGCGGTAAGTCCACCCTCGTACGCTGCCTCACCCGGCTGATCGAGCCGAGCGCGGGCCTGGTCCGGATCGGCGGCGACGACGTCGGCCAGGCCTCCCCCGCGCAGTTACGCGACCTGCGGCGCCACCGGGTCAGCATGGTGTTCCAGCACTTCGGCCTGCTCCCGCACCGGCGGGTGATCGACAACGTCGCCTACGGCCTGGAGATCCAGGGCACGGCCAAGGCCGCCAGGCACGCCCGTGCCGGGGAGATCCTCTCGCTGGTGGGCCTCGACGGCCACGCCGACGCCTACCCCGACCAGCTCTCCGGCGGCATGCAGCAGCGCGTCGGGCTGGCCCGCGCGCTGGCGGTCGACCCGGAGGTCATGCTGTTCGACGAGCCGTTCAGCGCGCTCGACCCGCTGATCCGCCGCGACATGCAGGCCGAGGTGATCCGGCTGCACCGCGAGGTCGGCAAGACGATGGTGTTCATCACCCACGACCTGTCCGAGGCGCTCAAGCTGGGCGAGCGCATCGCGATCATGCGGGCCGGCTCGATCGTGCAGCTCGGCACGCCGGAGGAGCTGGTGGGCGCCCCGGCCGACGACTACGTCGCCGACTTCGTCCGCGACGTGCCCCGCAGCCACGTGCTGACACTGCGCTGGATCTGCCGCGACCCCGAGCCCGGCGAGCCGCTGGACGGCCCCGAGCTGGCGGCGTCCACGGTCATCAGGGACGCGATCACCGCCGCCTCGTCCTCCTCCCGCCCGATCAGGGTGGTCGAGGGGGGCGAGCTCGCCGGGGTCGTGGACCGGGTGGACCTCCTCAGCTTCCTGTCCGGGCAGGACACCGGCCTGCGGGCCGCACAGGCGAGCATATGAGCGCCACGGCGGTCGCGACCCCCTCCAGGCTCAGGCTGCCGGGCTGGATGACGCCCGCGGGGATCGCGGTCCTGTTCGCCGTCGGCTACCTGGTCTTCCGCGGGTCGGGAACACTCCCGCACGACAACGACGCCCCGCAGTTCCTGGCGATCACCGACCTGCGCGAGTGGGTCGACGACAACAAGAACGCCAGCCCGGTCTTCCTGTACTTCATCAACTACATCCGGTTGTTCGTCGGCGCGGTCTTCGTCGCCCTCCAGAGCGTGCTGCACGGGCTCGGCTGGCCGGGCCTGATCGGCCTGATGGCCGGGCTGGGCTGGCTGGCGGGCGGCTGGCGGGTCGGGCTGCTCGGGGCGGCGGGCTTCGCCACCTTCGGCGTGCTCGGCGTCTGGGAGTCGAGCGTCGACACGCTGGCCCTGGTCGGGACCGCGGTGCTGCTGTCGCTGGTGATCGGCCTGCCGCTGGGCGTCTGGGCCGGGCGCTCGCCGCGGGTGCGCCGGGCCCTCAACCCGGTGCTGGACATCATGCAGATCATGCCGACGTTCGCCTACCTCGCGCCGATGGTGCTGTTCTTCCAGATCGGCGCGCCGGCCGGGGCGATCGCGACCATGATCTACTCGATCCCGCCGGCCATCCGCATCACCGCGCTGGCCATCGAGCAGGTCTCCCCCGTGGCGGTCGAGGCTTCGGCGTCGCTCGGCGCGACCTCCTGGCAGACGCTGCGCAAGGTGCACCTGCCACTGGCCAGGTCGACGATGACGCTGGCGGTCAACCAGACCATCATGATGGCGCTGTCCATGGTGGTGATCGCGAACCTGATCTCCGCGCCCGGCCTGGGCTCCGACATCATCCGCGGGCTGTCCCGGCAGAACGTCGGCATCATGCTCCCCGCCGGCCTGGCCATCGTGGTCATGGCGGTGGTCCTGGACCGCACGACGATGGCCGCCGCGAACCGCCGCGGGCGCGAGGGCGCCGGCAGATGGCGGCTGCCGGCCGCCGCCGTGCTGGCCGCGGGCGGCGCGACACTGACGTTCGCGCTGCCTCCCGCCTTCCCCGCCCAGTGGGTGCTCGCGATGGGCGGCCCGGTGAACGACGCGGTCAAGTGGGCCGAGGTCAACTGGTACGACGCCACCGAGGCGATCAAGAACGTGACCAGCGACGTGCTGCTGAACCCCCTGCAGGGCCTGCTCACCTCGGCGCCGTGGTGGCTGGTCGCCTCGGCCGTGCTGCTCCTGGCGTGGTGGTCGAGCGGGATCCGGCCGGCGCTCACGGCGCTCGGCTGCCTGCTGGCGATCGCGCTGCTCGGGCTCTGGGAGCACAGCATGGTGACGCTGACCATGGTCGTCGTCGCGGTGCTGGTCGTCCTGGTGATCGGCCTGGTGCTGGGCGTGGCCGCGGCCCGTTCGGCGCGGTTCTCCGCCGTGCAGCGCCCGCTGCTCGACGCGGCCCAGACCATGCCGTCGTTCGTCTACCTGCTGCCCGCGCTCGCGCTGTTCGGCCCGACCAAGTTCACCGCGATCTTCGCCTCGGTGATCTACGCGGCGCCGCCGGTGATCCGGCTGGTCGAACAGGGCATCCGCGGAGTGCCGCACACGGTGGTCGAGGCGGCCCTGTCCGCCGGGTCCACGCCGGGCCAGCTGCTGCGCAAGGTGCAGCTGCCGATGGCGCGCAAGGCGATCCTGCTGGCCGCCAACCAGGGCATCGTGCTGACGCTCGCCATGGTCGTGCTCGGAGCGCTGGTCGGGGGCGGTGCGCTGGGTTACGACGTGGTCTCCGGCTTCTCCCAGCGGACCGATTTCGGGATGGGCTTCGCCGCGGGTGTGGCGATCGTCCTGCTCGGAATCATGCTCGACCGCATCACGCAGGGCGCCGACAGGCGCCCCTCCCCTCATCAAAGGAAGTCCGTATGAAGATTCGCCTGCTCGCAGGCCTGCTCGTCCTTGGACTCGCCGCCGGGTGCGGCGGCGCCAAAGTGGAGGACACGCCCAGCTCCGCCGCCCCCCAGGCGAGCTCCAGCGCGTCGGCCGGCGGCACCGTGAAGATCGCGATCAACCCCTGGGTCGGCTACGAGGCCAGCGCCAACGTGGTCGCCTACCTGATGAAGAACGAGCTCGGCTACACCGTGGAGCTGCCCGAGATCAAAGAGCAGCTCGCCTGGGAGGGCTTCGAGACCGGCGACGTCGACGTCATCATCGAGAACTGGGGTCACCCCGACCTCAAGCAGAAGTTCATCGACGAGAAGAAGGTCGCCCAGGCCGCCGGCTCGACCGGCAACAAGGGCGTCATCGGCTGGTACATCCCCCAGTGGATGGTCGACGAGTACCCGGGCATCACCGACTACAAGAACCTCAACAAGTACGCCCACCTGTTCAAGACCTCCGAGTCGGGCGACAAGGGCCAGCTGCTGTTCGGCGACCCGTCGTACGTCAGCAACGAGGACGCGCTGATCAAGAACCTCAAGCTCGACCTCAAGGTCGTCACCGGAGGCAGCGAGGCGGCCCTGATCAAGGGCGCCCAGCAGGCACAGGAGCAGAAGAAGCCGCTGCTGTTCTACTTCTGGGACCCGCACTGGCTGTTCAGCAAGACCCAGCTGGCCCGCGTCAACCTGCCGCCGTACTCCGAGGGCTGCGACGCCGACCCCAAGAAGGTCGCCTGCGACTACGCCGAGATGGACCTGGACAAGGTCGTGAGCACCAAGTTCGCCCAGACCGGCGGCAAGGCCTACGAGCTGGTCAAGAACTTCAGCTGGACCAACGAGGACCAGAACGCGGTCGCCGACGACATGACCAACAACGGCATGACCGGCGAACAGGCCGCCAAGAAGTGGGTCGAGGCCAACACGGCCAAGTGGCAGGCCTGGATCCCCAAGTGACCCCGCCGGCCCTCTGACTCTTGACCGTGACCCCGCCTGGCGGGGTCACGGTCGCGGAGACTCTCATGCGAACCAAGACACTCGCGGGATCCCTGATGGCGGTCCTGCTCCTGACGGCCTGCTCCGGCGAGGAGAACACGCCCGGCGCCGAGAAGAAGGGCACGGTCAACATCGACGTCCACGCCTGGGCGGGCTACGAGGCCCAGGCAGCCGTGCTCGCATATCTGCTGAAGCACGAACTGGGCTACCAGGTGCGGACCCGCCAGATGACGGAGGCCGATTCCTGGCGGGATTTCGAGACGGGCAAGGTCGACGTCATCGTCGAGAACTGGGGCCATCCCGATCTGAAGAAGCAGTACATCGAGGAGAAGAAGGTCGCGCTCTCCGCCGGTCTCACCGGGAACAAAGGGGTGATCGGGTGGTACGTCCCGGAGTGGATGGTTAAGAAATATCCCGACATCACCGACTGGCGAAATCTGAACAAGTACGCAAGCCTTTTTCGGACCCCCCGATCCGGTGATTTCGGTCAGATCCTTGACGGCGATCCGACATTCGTCACGAACGACGAGACCCTCGTCAAGAATCTCGGCCTCAATTACAAGGTCGTCTACTCAGGCAGCGAAGCGGCTCTGATCAAGGCCGCGCAGTCGGCGACGAAGAACAGGAAACCGCTGCTGATGTACTTCTACGAGCCGCAGTGGCTGTTCACCAAGGTCAAACTGGTGAAGATCAATCTGCCCTCCTACGCCATCGGCTGCGACGACGACGCGGCCAAGGTCGCCTGCGACTACCCGCCGTACCTGCTGGACAAGATCGTGAGCAAGAAATTCGCCCAGACCGGCGGCCGGGCGTACGAGCTGGTCCGCAACTTCTCCTGGACGAACGAGAACCAGAACGCGGTGGCCAGCGACATGATCAACAGGAAGCTCACCGCCGAGCAGGCGGCCGAGCGCTGGGTGGGCGAGAACAAGATCGTGTGGAAGGACTGGATTCCGCGTTGAGCTTCGACTATGTCATCGTGGGCGGCGGCTCGGCCGGCTGCGCCCTGGCCAACCGGCTGAGCGCCGATCCCTCGGTCTCGGTGCTGGTGCTGGAGGCGGGCAGGCCCGACTACCTGTGGGACGTGTTCATCCACATGCCGGCCGCGCTGATGTTCCCCATCGGCAGCCGCTTCTACGACTGGAAGTACGAGTCGGAGCCCGAGCCGCACATGAACGGCCGGCGGATCTACCACGCCCGCGGCAAGGTGCTCGGCGGCTCGAGCAGCATCAACGGCATGATCTTCCAGCGCGGCAACCCGCTGGACTACGAGCGCTGGGCCGCCGATCCGGGCATGGCCGACTGGGACTACGCGCACTGCCTGCCGTACTTCAAGAAGATGGAGAACTGCCTGGCCGACCCCGAGTCCGCCTTCCGCGGCGGCGACGGCCCGCTCAAGCTGGAGCGCGGACCCGCGCGCGGCCCGCTCTTCGAGGCGTTCTTCGAGGCCGTCCAGCAGGCCGGCCACCCTCTCACGGACGACGTCAACGGCTTCCGGCAGGAGGGCTTCGCGGCCTTCGACCGCAACGTCCACCGCGGCCGCCGGCTCAGCGCCGCCCGCGCCTACCTCCACCCGGCACGCCACCGCCGCAACCTCACGGTCAGGACCCGCGCCCTGGTGGAGAGGATCGTGTTCGCCGGCACCCGGGCGGTGGGCGTCATCTGCGGCGGCGAGCGCATCGACGCCGGCGAGGTCATCCTGTGCGGCGGCGCCGTCAACTCCCCGCAACTGCTGCAACTGTCCGGAGTGGGCCCGGGCGACCTTCTCTCGCCCCTGGGCATCCCGGTCGTCCACGACCTCCCCGGCGTGGGCGCCAACCTCCAGGACCACCTGGAGGTGTACGTCCAGCACGCCTGCACCCAGCCCGTGTCGCAGCAACCGTCGCTGGCCATGTGGCGCAGGCCGTTCATCGGCGCCGACTGGTTGTTCCGCCGCAGCGGCCCCGGCGCCACCAACCACTTCGAGGCCGGCGGGTTCATCCGCTCGAACGACGACGTGGCCTACCCCAACCTGATGTACCACTTCCTGCCCATCGCGGTCCGCTACGACGGCTCGGCGCCCGCCGGCGGCCACGGCTACCAGGTGCACATCGGGCCGATGTACTCCGACTCCCGCGGCTCGGTCCGGATCAGGTCGGCCGACCCCCGGGACAAGCCCGCGCTCCGCTTCAACTACCTCTCCACCGACCAGGACCGGCGCGAATGGGTCGAGGCCATCCGGCTCACCCGCGAGATCCTCTCCCAACCGGCCTGGGCGGCACTCGACGGCGGCGAGCTGTCACCCGGCCCCGGCGTCAAGACCGACGAGGAGATCCTGGCCTGGGTGGCGAAGGACGGCGAGACCGCCCTGCACCCCTCCTGCACCTGCAAGATGGGCGTGGACGAGATGTCCGTCGTGGACCCCTCCTCCATGCGCGTCCACGGCGTCGACGGCCTGCGCGTCGTCGACGCCTCGGCCATGCCGTACGTGACCAACGGCAACATCTACGCCCCCGTCATGATGCTGGCCGAGAAGGCGGCCGACCTCATCCTCGGCAACACCCCCCTGCCCCCCGAGCCCACTCCCTTCCACCGCCACGACACCCGGCACGACACCCGAGCCGTCACCGATCCCACAGAGCGCTGATCGGCAACGCCGTCAGGCGGTCTCCGAACGACAGAGACCGCCTGCCGGTGTAGAACACGAATCCGTGGACGAAGCCGTCACCGAGCGAGTCCCTGAGCGCGGCGAGCCCCTTGAAGTCGTCGAGGCCGACGGCGTCCGTCGCCTTGGCCTCGACGCCGACCACGCGGCCGTTGGTCCGCTCGATCACCAGATCCACCTCAGGTCCCTGGCTGACCCGCCAGTGGTGGAGGCCGACCCGGAACGGTGACCACGTCGCCTGCTTCGACAGCTCGCCGACGATGAACGTCTCGACGAGCGGTCCACGGGCCGGCGCGACGCGGGCGCCCAGCCCTTCCGCGTCGACCGAGAGCAGGTGGGCGGCCAGGCCGGTGTCCGTGAGGTGCAGCTTGGGGCGCCGCACCGCCCTCGCCGTCGGGTTGCGCGACCAGGCGGGCAGGAAGCGCACCAGGAAGACGGTTTCCAGCAGGCCGAGATAGCGGCTGACGGTCGTGCGATGAAGCCCGAGATCGCTGCCCGCCTTGACCAGGTTGAACTCCTGGGCTGTGGACGCGGCCGCGAGCCTCAGCAACTGACTGAGACTGCTCGGCTCGTCGATCTTCGCCATCTCGCGAATGTCGGTATCGATGATCGACTGGACATAGGCGGCGTACCACTGGTCACGGGCACGCTCCGATCTCATGGTCAGGATCTCGGGGTAGCTGCCCCTGGCGATGAGCTCGAAGTAGTCAGGCCTGCCGAACGCGCTCTGCTTCGTCGTCCTGAAGGCTTCCGGCTCCTCGAAGGCCGTGCTGAGGAAGGACGTGCTCCCCCCGACGAGCTCCTGCTGGGCGAAGGGCCATACTTCGAGCACGCCGGCCCGGCCGGCCAGCGACTCGCTCAGCGAAGGGGTCGCCAGAAATCTGGTGGATCCCGCCAGAACGAACTGCCCGCGATCAGACGAACCGTCGACCGAAGCCTTGATCGCCAGCACGAGATCGTCTCCGCCGCGTTGGATCTCATCGATCATCATCGGCCTGGGGCCATCGGCGATGAAAGTGTCCGGGTCGGCGTGAGCCGCGCCGCGCAGCGCACCCTCGTCGAGGGTGAGATAGGTGCCGCCACGGCAGTCGTTGAGCTGCCGGAGCAGAGTGGTCTTGCCGGACTGGCGAGGACCGTTGATGATCACTACGCGGAAGGAATCGAGGAACTCCACCGCATGATCGGCGATCCGCCTGGATACGAGGTCCACCAAGCCTCCAACGTGTAGGAACGACATCCTACAAGCATCTAGACCGACACTTCACGAGCTCCAAACCGACACTCAACGGCCATTGGAGCGACACTTCACGACATCCGTACCGACAATTGACAGGCTTGAGAACCGACACTTCACGACAAACGCTGACTATCGTGCGCTGGAGGCCGGGGTCACCGCCCGTCTTGACCGGGGCGCGGGCGCTTGGAGCGTACGGTGTACCGTACGAGGGTGATCGAGTACAGCGGCAAGGGCGATCCCGCCCGCAGCCTGGCGCTGCTCTGGCGCACCAGCGAGCGGACCAGCCGTAAGGGGAAGCCCGACCTGAGCGTGGACCGGATCGTGCGGGCGGCGATCGAGGTGGCCGACTCCGAGGGGCTGCAGGGGCTGTCCATGCGCCGCGTGGCCGAGCGGCTCGGGGTGGGCACGATGTCGCTCTACACGTACGTGCCGGGCAAGCCGGAGCTGCTCGACGTCATGCTCGACACCGTCTACGGCGAGACCGCCAGGCCGGAGGAGGTGCCCGGCGGATGGCGGGAGCGGCTGGAGCTGATCGCCAGGGAGAACTGGGCCCTCTACCTGCGCCACCCGTGGCTGCTCCAGGTGGCGACGAGCCGCCCGGTCCTCGGGCCGAACGCCACCGCCAAGTACGACCACGAGCTGCGAGCCGTCGACGGCATCGGGCTGACGGACGTCGAGATGGACTCGGTGATCACGCTGGTCACCGGGTTCGTGCACGGCACGGCCAGAGGCGCGGTGGAGGCGTCGCAGGCCGAGAGCCAGACCGGCATGTCCGACGAGCAGTGGTGGGCCGCGCACGCGCCGTTCTTCAGCCGGATCGCCGACGCGTCCCGCTTCCCGACGGCAGCCCGGGTCGGCCAGGCCGCCGGAGAGGCCCTGGGCGGCGCCTACAGCCCGGAGCAGGCCTTCGAGTTCGGCCTGCGGCGCGTCCTCGACGGCATCCAGGCCCTGGTGGACCGGCGCGCCGGCACGGCCTGAGCGTGTGTCCCGCGCGCTAGGAGACGGGCGTGGCGCGAAGCCGGACGACGTGCTCGACGAGCGAGATCAACGTCGCTTTGACCGACTCGCGGTTGCGCGCGTCGGTGCGGACGATGGGCACGTTCGGAGACAGCGCCAGCGCCTCGCGCACCTCCTGGTCGGAGTGCGGGAACTGCCCGTCCCAGCCGTTGATGCCGACCACGAACGGCAGCTTGGCCTCCTCGAAGTAGTCGATCGCGGGGAAGCTGTCGGCCAGCCGGCGCGTGTCGAGCAGCACGACCGCACCGATGGCGCCGCGCACCAGGTCGTCCCACATGAACCAGAACCGGTGCTGCCCGGGCGTGCCGAACAGGTAGAGGATCAGGTCGCGGTCGAGCGACACGCGGCCGAAGTCCATGGCCACCGTGGTCGTCTGCTTGTTCGGCGTCAGGGCGAGGTCGTCGATGCCCGCGGACGCGTCGGTCATCACCGCTTCCGTGGTGAGCGGGAGGATCTCGGACACCGCCCCCACGAACGTCGTCTTGCCGACGCCGAAACCACCGGCGACGACGATCTTCGTCGACGTGAGGCCGGGGCTAGAGCCTGCGAAGTCCACTGAGCACCCTTTCGAGCATGTTGAGGTCTGGCTGTCCCTCGCTGAGGCGTGGCTGGTGCAGGCGGACGAGCCCTTCGTCGGACATGTCCGCCACGAGCACCCGAGCCACGCCCAGCGGGACCCGGAGCAGGGCCGAGATCTCGGCGACCGACCGGATCGAGCGGCAGAGTTGCATGATGGCCTCCTGCTCGGGGGTGAGCAAGGCCATCTCGTCGTCCGGAATGGACATGGACGAGATCAGCGTCTCCATCGCAAGGTGATAACGCGGCTCCGATCGGCCGCCGGTCACCGCGTACGGACGGAAGAGGGGCTCTTCGTCCCCGATCCCGTCACTTCCGTACACGACCCACTCCCAAAAGTGTCATTACCTCACCGCGTCCTGGCCGCCTGCAACTCCGCGCGGAGTGCGGGCGTCAGGGCCTGGCCGGCCCTGTCGACCAGCAGCGTCATCTGATAGGCGACCAGCCCCATGTCGCACTCGGGCGAGGCCAGCACGGTGATGACCGAGCCGTCGCTGATCGCCATCACGATGAGCAGTCCGCGCTGCATCTCGACGACGGTCTGGGTGACGGAGCCGCCCTCGAACACGCGCGAGGCGCCCACGGTCAGGCTCAGCAGGCCCGCGGAGACCGCGGCGAGCTGGTCGGCCCGGTCCGGCGGGAAGCCCTCGGAACTCGCCAGGCAGAGGCCATCGGCTGAGACGACGACCGCGTGCGCGACCCCGGGCGTGTTCCGCACGAAGTCGGTGATCAGCCAGTCGAACCGATGCGCCTCATGGCTAAGCGTTGTCACTCGCCCTCCCTGGCAGGACGCTCACTCACTCTCGTTCCTCCTGTTCACGTACTTCCGCGCGACCCCGGCGTACGCCCTGCTGGAAACTGGCCATCCTGCTGCGGATCCGGTCGGCTGAGACCGGCGGCATCGGAGCTTGTCGCTGCGGTTGCCGTTGCGGTCCCGTGGCCGGCTGGCTTGCCGTACCGGGCACCAGGTTTGCCTTGGGGGTGCGCTTGGGCAGTCCGGCGGCCGTGATGCCGCCGAGACTCGGGTCGCTCGCGGCGGCCGCCGCCCGCCATCCGGCGTCAGCAGCGGTTCGCCACGCTTCCTCCCCAGAGGGTACGGCTTGTGAGGGGTTGGGCTCATCTCGGTTCGGCGTCGCCTGCCCTGGTTCGTCCGGCGCCCTGCGGAACCAGGCCGACTCCACCGACGCGAAGATCGGCAGATACTCCTCCTGCTCCGGCTCCATCGGTGACACGTTCACCGAGGGAGGCGGCTCCGGCCTGCGGAAATCACCGCTGTTGAACGGCCGGTCGGCCGGCGGCGGCGTCGGGAACGCGGTGTTCCCGGATCCGGCGACGGGCTGGGAGGGGTACGAGCCCGGGCGTTCGACGCTGGGGTAGGCGGGGCTCGGATAGGAGGGATAGCCGCCCGTGTCGTACTGCTGCCGCTGCCTGAACGCGTCGCCGTCGGTGTCGGCCGTGAAGGGCGGCATCCCGTACCGGACCGGTCCCGCCCCCGTGATCTCCATGGAGTCGTGGCCGGTGTACGAGCGGAAGGTGCCGTTCTGCGCGGGCACGCCGCTCGGCGGTGTGGCCGGGGCGCCGCCGCCGAACGCCGGGCGCTGTGGAAGCGGCTGATTCTGACCGCCGGCGATCAGCGCGGGCGGCAGCAGCACCATGGCGATCAGGCCGGCGCCGTCGCCCTTGCGGAGCTGGACGCGGATGCCGTGGCGCAGCGCCAGCCGGCCGACCACGAACAGGCCCATGCGGCGGGAGACCGACACGTCCACCACCGGCGGCTCGGCCAGCCGGCGGTTGGCCTCGGCCAGCTCGTCCTCGGTCATGCTGATGCCCAGGTCGCTCACCGAGAGCAGCGCGCCGCCTCCCTCGATGTGGCTGCTCGACACCGTGACCTGCGCGTTGCTGGGCGAGAACTGGATGGCGTTCTCGACCAGCTCGGCCACCAGGTGGACCAGGTCGTTGGCGGCGCTGCCGAGCACCGAGGTGCCGCGGTGGACCTTGACCTGGACGCGCTCGTAGCCCTCGACCTCGGACAGCGCGGCCCGGACCACGTCGACCAGCTTGGCCGGCTGGCTGCGCCTGCGGGTCGGCTCGTGGCCGGCGAGGACCAGGAGGTTCTCGGAGTTGCGGCGCATGCGGGTGGCCAGGTGGTCGAGCTTGAACAGGTCGGACAGCCGGCCGCCGTCCTGCTCGCCCTTCTCCAGGCCGTCGATCAGCGAGATCTGCCGCTCCACCAGCGTCTGGGTGCGGCGCGAGAGGTTGACGAACATCGAGCTGATGTTGCCGCGCAGCTCGGCCTCCTCGCCGGCGAGCCGTACGGCCTGGCGGTGGACCTGGTCGAAGGCCCTGGCCACCTCGCCGATCTCGTCGTCGCCCTCGACGTCGATCGGGTGGACGTCGGTCCCTGCGTCGCCCGAGACGCGCAGTTTGCGCACCACGTCGGGCAGCCGGAAACCGGCGATCTCCAGGGCCTCGGTGCGCAGGCGGCGCAGCGGCGCGACCATCGAGCGGGCAATAGCGACAGTCAGCAACAAAACCAGCAAAAGCAACGCCAAGATCAAGGTACCCGCTATGATCGCGTTACGGATCTCGGCGTCACGCAGATCCTGGCTGCGCAGGGTCACCTGCGTGCTCAGAGGCTCCTCGACCGAACGGAGGGCGGCGATCGTGATGGCGTTGTCGTCGAACCACTGGTCGGGGGCCGGTTTGTCGCGGCCGGTCGCGGCGAGGAGGTTCTGCCTGATCCTGACCCCGGGCGCCTTGCCGCTGGCCAGGGTGATCGCGCGCGACTTGGTGAGCTCGGTGTTGTAATACTCCTGCCGGGTCAGCGCCTTCTGCAGCTCCATGCCGACCCGCGGGCCGGCCTCCTGGCCGACGATGGCGATCTGGGCCCGCTGGGCGGCGTTGGCGGCGATGAACCGCTCGACCTCCTTGGCGTCGACGCTGGCGGAGTTGTAGTAGCCCTTCAGCAGTTGCACGCGCTGCCGGGAGACCTGCTCCTTGGCACGCGCCAGCGCGCTGAGCGCGCGGAACTGCCCGATGATCTGCGGGTCATCGCTGAGCAGGCTCAGCTCGTCGTGCAGGCGGAGCAGCGAGTCGAGCAGGGAGTCGTAGCGCGTGGTGTCGCGCTGCCCCTCCTTGCGGATGCTGTCCAGTTTGTCCAGGTCGGCGTGCGCACGCCTGACGACGTCGAGCACCCGGGAACCGTAGGACTCGTCCATCGTCGCCAGATCGGCCTGCACGGTCTTCACGAGGGTGTCGACCTGCGCCTTGCGCTCGTTGTACGGCTGGGTGAGCTTCTTGCGCAGGGCCTTGGCGGCGTCCAGCCAGCCTCCCGTGTCACGCTCCAGACCGACGGCCTCGACCAGGTCGCGGATCCGGCCCGCCTGCTCGGCGGCGACGGCCGTACGGTCGTAGTCGTTGATGCTCTGGACCGAGCCCACCACGCGGGCTCCCCCGAGCCCTACGCCGACGATGGTGGGAACCAGGATGAGCGCCGTGAGGCGCCATCTCACACGCCAGTTGCGCAGGCCCAGGCGGGGCAGGGGCCGCTTTCCGCGGTCTCGCCTCGCAGCGTGGCCGCTGTCGGAGTTCCCCGTAGTCACTGCTCCCGCTACCCCTCAATCATCCCGGCTCACTCCGGGTCATAGGCCGTCCCACAAGGTATCCGCAGCATCCGACTTACCACGCAAATCGGGCGCAATCGTTATATAGGTGACCGTTGCTCGTGCGCTAGCGGTTACCGCAGTGCTGCGAGCACCAGATCGCGGACTTGACTCCGCTGTGCGTCGTCGCTGAGGGGGCGTCCGGCGCGGTCTACCACATAGAAGACATCCACTGCCTCCGCGCCGAGAGTCTCCACGCGAGCAGCCCTCACGTCAAGACCGCACTCCCCGAACGCCCGCCCAATGCGCCACAGGAGTCCCGGCCTGTCATGGGCTCTGACTTCGATCACCGTGGCGGTCGCGGAGGCATCGTCCACCAAGGTCACCCGGGGTGGGGCCACGGGGACGCGAGGAGGTCTGACCGCCCTCGAACGGCGTGCCATACGCTGCTCGATGTCAAGACGGCCGGCAAGGACGAGACGGAGATCCGCTTCGAGCGTGGCGGGGTCCGGCGGTGAGCCGTACTCGGGGACGACGGAGAAGTCGATCACGGCCGTGGAGCCGGCGGACGCGGCCGAGGCGGAGCGGACGATCAGGCGGTGCGCGGCCAGCACGCCGGCGGCGCTCCAGAGCAGGCCCACCCGGTCGGGGGCGACGACTGTGACGGCTCCCCCGTTCACCCGGACCGCGCCACCGCCGTGCCTGGCCAGCCCGGCCCGCTCCGGCGACAGGGCCGGCGCCTTGGGCGGCGGCGAGCCCGACAGGACCGAACGGACGCGGCGCACGAGATCGGCGACCAGCCCGGCCTTCCAGGAGTTCCAGGCGGCGGGGCCCGTGGCGTGACCGTCGGCGACGGCCAGCGCGGCCAGCAGGTCGAGCACCTCGCGCGAGCCGACCGTGCCCGCGACCTTCTCGATCGTCACCGGATCGTCCAGGTCGCGGCGGGTCGCCATCTCGGGCAGCAGCAGGTGGTGGCGCACCACGGTGGCGAGGACGTCCACGTCGGACGCGGGCAGCCCGATGCGGGTGCCGATGTCGCGGACCACGACCTCACCCGTCGCCGAATGGTCGCCGGGCCAGCCCTTGCCGATGTCGTGTAGCAACGCGGCGATCAGCAGCAGGTCGGGGCGCGACACCTCGCGGGTGTGGCTCGCGGCGTTGGCCGCGGCCTCGATCAGGTGCCGGTCGACGGTGAAGCGGTGGATGGGATTGCGCTGCGGGCGATGCCGTACGCGCTCCCAGTCAGGAAGGAGTCTGACCAGGATGCCCGCCTGGTCGAGCTCCTCCCACACGGGCACGGCGGCGCGGCCCGCGCCGAGGATCGACACCAGCGAGTCACGGGCCTCGTCAGGCCATGGCACCGGCATCGGAGGCGACTGACCAGCCAGGATGGACACCGTCGCGGGCGCGAGCGGCAGCCCCGACTCCGCCGCGGCCGCCGCGGCGCGGAGCGCCAGCAGCGGGTCCTTACGAGGGCTGGCGCCCCTGGCGAGCACCACCTCGCCGCCGTGCTCCACCACGCCGTCGGCCAGCGGACGGCGGCCGCGCGGGGCCGGCCCTGACAGCAGCCTGTCAACCGTGCGCCAGGTGGCGTCGAACGCGTGGGAGATCGTCCGGCCCGCCTCGGCGAGCCTGCGCATCAGCGCCTCGGCGTCGAGCAGGCCCAGCAGCCCCGCGACCGCGTCCTGCTCCTGGAGGACGAGCCGGTCGGCGCCGCGCGCGGTGACGACGTGCAGCGCGTGCCGCACGTCCAGGATGAGCTCGTACGCCTCGCGGGCCCGGGGGCCCGGGGCGGAGGCGACCCACGCCGCCGCGACCGCCTGCATGGCCTGGACGTCGCGCAACCCGCCGCGGCCGTCCTTCAGATCGGGTTCGAGCAGGAAAGCCAGCTCACCACTCGCCTGCGCCCGCTGGTCGGACGCCTCCCGCAGCTCGCCCAGCCGGCGGCGGGAGTCGGCCCGCCACTCGGCGAGCACCGCCTCCCTGGCCCTCCTGGTCAGCTCGGGGTCACCGGCCACGTGCCTGGCCTGGATGAGGCCGAGCACCGCCTTGAGGTCGTCACGGGCGACCGCCACGGCCTGCTCCACGGTGCGCACCGAATGGTCGAGGCCCACGGCGGAGTCCCAGATCGGATACCAGATGCGCTCGGCGACCCTGGCCACGTCCGGCCTGCCGTTGTGCAGCAGGACCAGGTCGAGGTCACTGCCCGGAGCGAGCTCCCCTCGGCCGAGGCTGCCGACGGCGACCAGGGACACCTGGTCGCCGTCGCTCGCCGTATGGAAGAGATCCTTGAGCCAGCGGTCGGTGTCCGCGGCCCGCTCCTTGCGGGCCGCGGCATACGAACGGGCTTCACCCCTCAAGACATCTCCTTGCCGAGCTCCGCTCGGACACCCACCCTGCGACGGATGTCCTCGCTTCGCCGCGGATCCATCACAGAGCCTCTGGACCGCGTTCGCCGGTGCGGACGCGGATGACCGTGTCCACGGGGACGGACCAGACCTTGCCGTCGCCGATCTTGCCGGTCTGGGCGGCCTTGACGATGACGTCGATCACGTCCTCGGCGTCGTCCTCTTCGATCAGGACCTCCAGGCGAACCTTGGGGACGAGGTCGACCTGGTACTCGGCACCGCGGTAGACCTCGGTGTGGCCGCGCTGGCGGCCGTAACCGCTGGCCTCGCTGACCGTCATGCCCTTGACGCCGAACTGTTCCAGAGCCGCCTTCACGTCATCGAGTTTGAAGGGCTTGATGACGGCCGTTATGAGTCTCATGCGTCCACCTTCTTGGCTGCAGTGGTGACCGGGCCGTTGGGGCTGCTCACACCGGAGGCGTGAACGGTGCCGAGGTCGTATCCGGTCTCGGCGTGGGTGGTGATGTCGATGCCGGTCTGCTCGTCCTCGGCCGTGATCCGGAAGCCCATCACCTTGTCGATGACCGTCCCGATGATCCAGGTGACGACGAACGAGTAGCCGCCGACGGCGACCGGGCCCAGCACCTGGAGTCCGAGCTGGCCGAAGCCGCCTCCGTAGAACAGGCCCTCGCTCTGCGCGTCCGTGGCGGGGTAGGCGGCCACGAAGCCCAGGGCGACGGCGCCGATGACGCCGCCGACCAGGTGGACGCCGACCACGTCGAGCGAGTCGTCGTAGCCGAGCTTGTACTTGAGCCCGACGGCGTAGGAGCAGGCGGCGCCGGCGACCAAGCCGATGAGCGCGGCGGCCCAGGGGTCGACGAAACCACAGGCGGGGGTGATGGCCACCAGGCCGGCGACGGCGCCGGAGGCGACGCCGAGGCTGGTGGCGTGGCCGTCGCGGAGCTTCTCCGTGACGAGCCAGGCGCCGGCGGCGACGGCGGTGCAGATCTGGGTGTTCATGAACGCGAGGCCGGCGATGCCGTCGACCACGAGCTCGGAGCCGGCGTTGAAGCCGAACCAGCCGAACCACAGCAGAGCCGCGCCGAGCAGGACCAGCGTCAGGTTGTGCGGCCGCATCGGCTCCTTGCGCCAGCCCTGCCGCTTGCCGATGATGAGCGCCAGCGCGAGCGCCGCGGCTCCGGCGTTGATGTGGACCACGGTGCCGCCGGCGAAGTCCTCGATGCCCATGGTGTTGAGCCAGCCGCCGCCCCAGACCCAGTGCGCGACCGGGAAGTAGACGATGGTCGCCCAGACGACGGTGAAGACCACCCAGGCGCCGAACTTCGCCCGGTCCGCGATCGCGCCGCTGATGAGAGCGACGGTGATGATGGCGAACGTCAGCTGGAAGGCCGAGAAGACCAGGCTGGGCATGCCGGTGCCATCGTCCGCGGTGGCAGTGTTCACGAGGCTCTGCAGGCCCAGGTGCTCCAGGCCGCCGACGACATTGTTGAGCCAGGACATCGGGTTCTCGCTGAAGGCCAGCGAATGCCCGTAGATCATCCAGGCGATGGTCACTGTGATGATGGCGACGAACGACATCATCATCATGTTCAGGACACTCTTGGCCCTGGTCATGCCCCCGTAGAACAACGCGAGCCCCGGAGTCATCAGCAACACCAACGCGGTGGCTGTGAGCATCCAGGCAGTCGTGCCGGTATCGATCTCCACGGCCGACCCTCCTTACCTGTGACGTGTGGCCACAGCGTGTTCGGCCGCCGTTTCGTGACTCGACCAGGTGTGTTTCACATTCGTGAATCTCGCCACACTGGTGTTTCGACAGCGTTTCGGGCCTTTCACACCCCCGCATTTCGGGCAATGCACCCCCAAAATCGACGGCTGGACCTGCCCTGGCGGGTCACCCGCGCGACACTCCCGGAGCGGCGCCTACGAGCGCCTGGTGCGCAGCTTCTGCCGGTTGCCGCAGCGGCTCATCGAGCACCAGCGGCGGGTGCCCGGCCGTGAGGTGTCGAGGAAGATGAGGGAGCAGAGCTCGCCCGCGCACATCCGCACCCGTTTGACCAGGGGGCCGCTGAAGAGCTCGATGGCGTCACGCGCCACCGCCGACAGAAACTGCGTCGCGGTCACCGGATAGGACCAGCCCCGGTCGAGCCCCACGCCGATCACCGGCACGGGCGGCGGCGCGGCCGCGGCCTCGTTGAGCGCCCAGAGGTCGGCGGAGTCGTAGGCCTCGCCCCGGGCGGCGCGCTCGGCGAGGTGCTGGACCGCCCCGCGCAGCCGTTCGGCGGCCATGAGGTCGCCCTGGCCGGCCACCACATCGCCCTCGACTCCCAGCCGGGAGCGGCCGATCCACGCCATGAGGTCGCCGGGCTCGTGCAACTGCTCCCACGGCTCGACCGCTCCGATGAGCAGGAAGTCCAGGCACAGCGTGCCGGCGTCGAACCGGAACCGCTGCCCGTCGAGCGCGGTAAGCGTCATCGCGCTTGCACCGTCCACGCCGCGAGCGTAACACTCGACACCGGTTAAACCGGTGTCAGTTGGAGCAGAACCATGACGGACGACCTGATCGCGCTGACCGAACGAGCCTCCCGCGACGGCTCAACAAGCGGCCGCGTTGGCCATCCGGCGCCGCCGCCTCCCGCGACGACTCAGGCGGGCGCGTTGGCCATCCCGCGACGACTCAGGCGGCGGCGTTGGCCATCCGGCGCAGCCGGGCCAGGGCGTCGCGCTCGATGCGGCGGGCGCGGTCGCGGCCGATGCCGTAGCGCTCACCCACCTCGGTGAGCGTGTGCTCGCGGCCGTCGACCAGGCCGTAGCGCCAGCGCAGCATGTCGCGCGTGTCACCCTCGAGACCGGTCAGCCACTGGTCGAGCCGCTCGCGCTCCAGGATGTCGATGGCCTGCTGCTCGGGATCGGCCCACGTGTCGTCGGCGATCATGTCGCCCAGCTCGGTCTCGTCCTCGTCGCCCACGCCCAGCTGCAGCGAGACCGGATCGGAGGCCCAGCGGCGCAGCTCGCGCACCCGCTCGATCGGCAGCTCCAGGAGCCGCGCGAGATCGTCGTCGGTCGGCTCGACGTCGAACTCGGCCAGCATGTCCCTGCGCACCCGCATCAACCTGGTCATCTGCTCGCCGGCATGCGTCGGCAGCCGAACCGGCCGCGCCTGCTCGTGGATGGCCCGGCCCACCGACTGCCTGATCCACCACGTGGCGTAGGTCGAGAACTTGTAGCCCCGCTTGTAGTCGAACTTCTCCACCGCCCGGACCAGCCCCAGGTTTCCCTCCTGGACCAGGTCGATCAGCGGCATCCCGCGCCCCGAGTATTTGCGCGCCACGGCCACCACCAGACGCAGGTTGGCCTGGATGAACTCGTCCTTGGCCCGCTGGCCCGAGATCGCCAGGCGCTCCAGCTCCTCGTCGGCCGCGTCCCCGCAACGCGGCTCCGAGCCACCGCTGTCGAGCAGTTGCTCGGCGAAGAGACCCGCCTCGATCCGCTTGGCCAGCTCCACTTCTTCCTCCGCCGTGAGCAGCGGCACCCGGCCGATCTCCGCCAGGTAAGTACCCAGCAGGTCGCGGTCTGCGACGTGCTGCTCCTGCGTGCGACTCCCCGTAGGCCTTGCCATCCCCAGGCACCTCGTTCCGCAGCTGCGTCTTATACCCGGCCAACGTCCGGCCAGATGCAAAGATTCCCTAAAGGACTACGACCAGCGGAGGGTTCTGGATGTCCTACTCAAGGAGGAGACCTCCTTGGAAGACCTGGTGGACGAGCGGAACACCAGGTCGATAGGCGAGGTGCGTGTAGGAAGGGGCGTCGAGGACCACGAGGTCGGCCCGCGCTCCCGGCACCAGCCGGCCCACGTCGGTGCGGCGCAGCGCGCGCGCCCCGCCGTACGTCGCGGCCCTGACCGCCTCCAGCGGCGTCATGCGCATCTCACGTACGGCCAGCGCGACGCAGAACGGCATCGAGGAGGTGAACGACGAGCCCGGGTTGCAGTCGGTGGCCAGCGCGACCGTCACCCCGGCGTCGATCAGCCGGCGGGCGTCGGGGTAGGGCGAGCGAGTGGAGAACTCGGCGCCCGGCAGCAGGGTCGCCACCGTGCCCGACGAGGCGAGGGCGTCGACGTCGGCCGCGCTCAGGTGGGTGCAGTGGTCGGCCGAGGCCGCTCCCAGCTCGCAGGCGATCAGCACGCCGGGCCCCTCGGTGAGCTGGTTGGCGTGCACCCTGGCCTGCAGCCCGGCCTTGAGGCCCGCGCTCAGGATCTCGCGGGTCTGGTCGCCGTCGAACGCGCCGCGCTCGCAGAAGACGTCCACCCACTTCGCGTACGGCGCGCAGGCCGTCAGCATCTCGCCCGTGACCAGCCGCACGTAGTCGTCGGCCGCGACGCCGGCGGGCACGAGGTGCGCGCCGAGGTAGGTGGTCTCGTCGGTGAGGCCGGTGGCGATCTCCAGCGAGCGGCGCTCGTCCTCGACGCTCAGCCCGTAGCCGCTCTTGATCTCGACGGTCGTGGTGCCCTGCGCCAGCATCTCGGCGACCAGGGCGGCGGCGCGGGTGGCCAGCTCGGCGTCACTCGCCTGCCGGGTGGCGGCGACCGTGGTGCGGATGCCGCCTCCGGCGTAGGCCTGGCCGGACATCCGGGCCTCGAACTCGGCGGTCCGGTCGCCGGCGAAGACGAGGTGGGCGTGGCTGTCGACGAAACCGGGGATCACGCACCGGCCCCCGGCCGCGATCCGCCGGTCGGCCGCCGGCGCCCGCCCGGCGGGCCCGAGCCAGGCGACCAGGCCGTCCTCCAGGACCAGTGCCGCGTCCTCGATCTCCTCGCGCTCCGGGTCGCCGGTGTAGAGCAACCCGATCCCGTCGATCAGCGTCGTGCTCGTCGTGGTCATCGTGGTCAACGCATCCGTCCTATCGCCTCGCCCAGCAGGGCTCCGATGTCACCCAGCCGGTGCCGTCCGTCGGTCACCACACGGCGGCCGCCCGAGATCACCGAGTGCACGTCCGCCGCCGTGGCCGCGAACACCAGAGCCTCCAGTCCGGTCGTGCCCGCCGTACGGACCGAGTCGAGGCGTACCGAGACCAGGTCCGCCCACGCTCCGGGCACGATCTGCCCCGCGCCGGGGAAGCCGAGCGAGGCGTGGCCCCTGCCGGTGGCGGCGGTCAGCAGCTCGGCCGCCCGCCAGTGGCCGCGTCGCTCGGTGGCCAGCCGCTCGTCCAGCTCCACCGCGCGGGCCTCCTCGAACAGGTCGATCACCGCGTGGCTGTCGGAGCCCAGCGTGAGCGCCGCCCCCCGGTCGTACAGGGCCCTCGCGGGGCCGATGCCGTCGGCCAGGTCGCGTTCGGTCGTGGGACACATGCAGACGTGCGTGTCGGACTGGCCGAGCAGCTCGATGTCGGCGTCGGTCAGGTGGGTGGCGTGCACGGCGGTGGAGCGCGGCCCGAGCAGGTCGTGCTCGTGCAGCACCTCCACGGGGGTCGCCGCGTACGCCTCCACACAGGCCGTGTTCTCGGCGCGCTGCTCGGAGACGTGCATGTGCAGCGGCGCGGCGTGGTGGTGGGAGAACTCGGCGACCAGCGGCATCTGCTCGGCCGGCACCGCGCGCACCGAGTGGACCGCCGCGCCGATCTCGACGTCCGGCTGCCCCTCGTACGCGGCGGCCAGCAGCTCGGCGCGGGCCACCCAGCCCCCGGCGTCGCCGTCGCCGAAGCGCGTCTGCGGGCCCTCGAGCGGGACACCGATGCCGCCCGTCAGGTAGCAGGTGTCGAGCAGCGCGATCCGCAGCCCCGCCTCACGCGCGGCCTGGACGAGCGCGTGGCCCATCGTGTTGGGGTCGTCGTACGGCACGCCGCCCGGGCCGTGGTGCAGGTAGTGGAACTCCCCCACGCAGGTCACCCCGGCCAGGGCCATCTCCGCGTAGACGGCCCGGGCCAGCGCCAGGTAGGTGTCGGGGTCGAGCCGGGCGGCCACCTCGTACATCCGCTCGCGCCAGGTCCAGAAGTCGCCCCCGCCCGCCTGGGTGGCGCCGCGCAGCGCCCGGTGGAAGGCGTGCGAGTGGGCGTTGGCCAGGCCCGGGATGGTGAGCCCGGCCAGCCGTTCGGCGGCTCCCGGCTCACCTTGCCCGACCTGGACGATGTGCGCCCCCTCGATCTCGACGAGCACGCCGTCGGTGACACCGCCGGGCAGCCACGCCTGCTCGCACCAGTAGGTCAGCGGCACAGGTCCTCCAGCACGGTCGCGAGCGCGGCCACTCCCGCCTCGCAGTCTGCCTGCTCGGCGTGCTCCTGCGGCGAGTGGGACACGCCGGTGGGGTTGCGCACGAACAGCATCGCGCTCGGCACGCCCGCCGAAGCGAGGATCCCGGCATCGTGCCCGGCCCCGGTCGGCAGGATCGGCGCCGCCGCGCCCCCGGTCGCGCCCTCCGCGACGCCCCCGGCAGCGCCCTCGGCGGCGCTCCCAGCGGCGCCTTCGCCCGTGGCGGCTTCGCCTGCGGCACCTTCGCCCGTGGCGCCGATCAGGGTGGCGAGGCGGTCTCTGAAGGGTTCGTCGAAGTCGACCACGGGGGTCCAGGACTCCTCTCTCACCTCCGCCCCCGCGGCCAGTTCGGCCACTTCGGTCACCAGGTCGAGGACGTCGCGTTCGATGGCGCCGCGGGCGTCGAGCCAGGCCGAGACCAGGCCGGGCACGGCGTTGGCGTTGCCGGGCGAGACGCGGACCTTGCCGACGGTGGCCACCACGCCGCGCCGCGCCGCCGCCTCGCGGGCCGCCAGCACCATCCGGGCGAACGGCAGCATCGGGTCGTCGCGATCTTCCAGCCGGGTGGTGCCGGCATGGTTGGCCTGGCCGCGGAAGTCGAACCGCCACCTGCCGTGCGGCCAGATCGCGCTGGCCACGCCGACGGGGCTGCCCTGGCCGGCGAGCCGGCGCCCCTGCTCGACGTGGAGCTCGACGAAGACGCCGACGGTGGCGAGGGTCGGATCGTCACGCCCGATCGCGCGCGGGTCGCGTCCCGCCCCCGTCAGGACGTCGGCCAGGGTGTCGCCCTCGTCGTCGGTGAGACCGAGCGCCCTCCCGGGGGCGAGCGCCCCGGTGAGCAGCCTCGATCCCATGCAGGGGACGCCGAACCGGGCGCCCTCCTCGTCGGTGAAGCACGCGACACCCAGCGGCCTGTTTGGCGATATGCCACGATTTTTCAGGATGTCGAGGGCGGCGAAGGCGGACACCACACCCAGCGGGCCGTCGAACGCGCCGCCCTGCCGTACCGAGTCGAGATGGCTGCCCGTGACCACGCCGGGCTCCCGCGACGGGTCGCCCCACCACGCCCAGAGGTTGCCGTTGCGGTCTTCGCGCGTGTCGAGCCCCCGCTTCGCCGCCTCACCCCTGAACCACTCGCGCAGCTCCAGGTCGGCGGCCGACCAGGCGTCCCTGACGTAGCCGTTGGTCGATGGATCACGTCCGATGTGCGAGAGTTCGTCAAGCATGGACCCACTGTAGTGAATGAATCCATTCAGGCGTCAGTTGACCGGTCCCCCGCGAGGGCGCAGGGTCAGCTCGGTCAGATGGGCGTCGGGCCCGGCGTTGACCGCGGCCAGCACGGCCCTGGCGACGGTCTCGGGCCGGAGATAGCGGTGCGGCTCGTACTCGCCGCCCTCGTGCTCGCGCACGGCGCGCTGCATGTCGGTGTCGACGCGGCCCGGGTAGACGGTCGTCACCCGCAGCGCGGGCTCCTCCTGGCGCAGCGCGTCGGCGAAGGCCCGAAGCGCGAACTTGCTCGCCGCGTAGGAGCCCCAGCCCGGGTTGGCGCGCAGGCCCGCGCCGGAGTTGACGCAGACCACGTGGCCGCCGGCCGCCCGGAGCGCGGGCAGCAGCAGGCGGGTGAGCTCGACGACCGCGATCACGTTGACCTCCATCGTGCCGCGCCACACGTCCGGGGGCAGCTCGGCGATCCGGCCGAGCGGGCCGATGCCGGCGCTGTGCGCGAGCACGTCGAGCCGCTCGATGCCCTCGACGTCGGCCGGGGCGAGCTCGGTCAGCTCGACCGGCCAGGGCCGCGCGTCGGGCAGTTCGCCGGCCAGCCCGGCCAGGGCGCGCTCGTCGCGGCCGCCGAGAATGACGTGGTGCGTCGGCGCCAGCGCCCGGGCGATCGCCTCGCCCACCCCCCGTGAGGCGCCGGTGACCAGCGCCGTCGGTCGTTCAGTCATGGCCGACAGCTTATGACCTTGACGAAAACCTTCTCCCGCTGCTGTAACCGGGCACCCGTAGGCGCTAGGCGGGTAGGTTCCAGCCAGGCCCGTCGGGATCGCCAAGCCAGACGCGCTGCTCCTCACCCGTCACGATGAGCCCGAACCCAGATTGGTGAGGCCGCCCGGCTTCCTGCCACGTCACGATGGCCTTTTCGACCTCGTCCCAAAGGCGAAGCGGCCCGCGCTGATGGACCACCCATCCGCCACCGGGTGATGGCCTGACGTCAGCATGCGACCCTGTGTCCACATCGTGCAGCGTCAGAATGTCTCCGGCCCATCCATGCTGGGCCTGAGGGGCGGCAAGCTGAGCCACGAACAGCGCCGCGTCGTCGGTCAAGAGCAACGGGTCGATCTGGGTGTCGCTCACGTCTCCGCTGCCCAACTCCAGGACATCGAGTGGCGGTGCAGCGTGCGGCCTGGCAGGCATGAAGTACACGTCGTCGTTGAGGAACCGGCCGCTTGCCGTGCCGTCGTCGGCAACCCGGAGGTGAGCGAATGCGACTCCTCCTGTCCAGCCCAGCATGGGGGCCGTGATCGTCCCTCCTTCGCAGACCTGCCGTACCCATGCGAGGGGAATGGTGCGCACGGAGCAGGTGGCAATGAGTCGGTCATAGGGCGCGTTGCCCTCGTACCCGAGCAACCCGTCACCTTGCACGAGCGTGGGCGTGTAACCGGCAACGGCTAGGGCGACCTTCGCGCGATCAGCGACCACAGGATCAAACTCGATCGACGTTGCGGCCTTGTCGCCCAACCGATGGCACAGCAACGCCGTCGAGTAGCCGGTTCCGGTGCCTATTTCCAGGACGTTTTCGCCTTCGCTGATTCCGGCGGCTTCGAGCATCCGCACAACCAGGCTCGGGAGTGTGGAAGACGACGTAGGCCGCAGGATGGCCACCGGTTCGATTGCGTTCTCGGCCATGACGCCGTTGACCTGGGTCACCCATGTCTCATCGGTGTAGACGAGCGCCAGCCAGTCTTCGGGGCTCATCTGGGAGCGGTGCACCGGCACCCAGCCCAGTCCGGCGTCGTCGCGGTAGACGGCATCACCCACGAAGAGTTCGCGCGGCACCGCTTCAAGCGCCGCCTGCCAGTCCGGCGAGCCGATCGCGACGGCTAGTTCGTGGCGAAGCTTGGCGGCCAGGTTCATGTGAACCATCCCTCCAGCAGAGTTTCGGCGAAAGCTTCGGCTATCGCGCCCGCATCGGGCAGCCAACCCCATTGCCCGTTCGGGTTGCATTCGAGGAATATCCATCGGTAAGGGCCGGTCCCCGTTTTGGCCTTCTCCAGGGCGAAGTCGAAGCAGCCGAACACCAGCCCGAAATGATCGAGGTAGCCGTGAAGCGCGATCACGACTGACGAGGGTACACGGATTGGGCTGTGTTCGAGCGCGGCCCAATCGCCGTGACGCCAGTCGAGCACTCCCCCTGGATTAGTGATCTCGCTGGCGAACACGCGGGAGCCTACGACGGTCACTCTCGCGTCGCTGTCTTTGAGCACTTCAGCCTGAAACATGTGGGCGGTGACCGCTACCGACTCGTCTACCGCCATCGGATCGACTCGCTGAGTCCAGATCGCCGCCACTTCACCACCAGGGGCAGAAGGCATTCCTCGAAAGGATTTATAGATCATCGGGCCATGATTCAGAGCAAACCCGCCGACCGCCTTGAGATCGTTGGTTATCAAGGTCGCGGGCACTTCAAGTCCTACGTGTACAGCCGTCTGCAATTGTGCGGGCTTGTATTCACCCCAGTCGTTGCGGGCGGGATGGTTGACGTAGAGGCAACCCTCCAGGTTGGCGATCAAGCCTTTCAGGCCGTGCCTTGCCTCGGCGACGGCGAATTCCCGTGCCTGCGGATCCAGCTCGTTGAAACGCCAGGGGGACGGGCGACGGTAGTAGACCGCCCGCACATCCTCTAGGGCGATCTCGCGGCTAGGAGTACGCAACCGTCCCGCCCATTGCATCTGACCGGCCCCGATCTGTGCACTGAACGTCAGATCGGAGCCTATGTCGGCCGGGTCGACCCGTGCGACCGTCGCCCCTCGCTCGTTGAGCGCGGTGATGACCAGATTGGCGGTGGCGTCTTCCTCGCACGTGATCACCATGACGGTGTCTCGGGTAGACGGCACGCCTAGTCTTTTTCGTTGTCGTTGGGGGAGTCGTCCGCCTTTAGAGGGGCGTTCTTTGCGCCGTCCCCCGGCTTGGACATGGAGACCGTTGGGAAAGTCCTGTTGGAGCCGCCCGCGAATATATCGATGGCCGCCCCCTGCTCATCGCAGAAGATCGTGAGCTGTGTGTCAGGGTCCAGTCGCGTCGCGAACCACGGAAGGGACGCTTCCGGCCAGTGTTTCGTTGCACGGCTCATGCCCCAAGGGCGTACAGGCTGATCTTGCGTCAAGGCCATTTGAGCCTCCGTAAGAGGGAAGTTTCTCCTTGACGATAGATTCAGTCTTCCAGAAGGGCCAGATGTGGCGAAGGTTTGCGGCGCAACAAACATCGCAACACGATCAGGACAACGACAAAGCCCCGGAAGGAGCCGGGGGCTTTGTTTGCTTAAAAGTCGAATTCGCCCTTTTTTGCGCCGTCAATGAAGGCATCCCAAACGGCACCACGGACAACGAACGGAGGCTTCTCGGGTGCCTCTGAGTCACGGATGCCCACGCGCCCGCCAGACAGTGGCGCAACCTCGATGCAGTTTCCGCCGTTCGAGCCCGTCTTTGTGGCCCTACGCCAAGCAGCTTGGGCCAGCTCGTCGGGCTGCTGGTCGCTCATTGCTCATACCTCACTATCATCTCGCGGATCACGTCCCTGGTGACGTGCAGGGGGTGAGCCCATGCACGGATCGTGTCATGCCTCAGGCTAATGGCCTCCACCTCCTCCACGCGATCGGTTACTTGCCCGTTGCCAGCGGTCTCCAGGTAGGCGGCATCCGGCGCGCCGGGCCGGTGCGCGACAGCGAACCCGCCCAGTAGCCCCCCGTTCGCCCCTACTGCTAGAGGCACAACTTGGATCGTGATGTTCGGGTGATCCATCAGCGCAAGCAAATGCGTCAGTTGGTCGTACATGATGGACTTGCCACCGATAGGGCGATGCAAGATACCCTCGTCGATCACGGCTACCAGCGTCGGAGGAGTAGGCCGACTGAAGATTGCTTGTCGGCGGAGTCGGGTCTCTAGCGCGTCCTTTATCTGCTCTTCTGTAACGCCAGGTTCGGCCCGCAGAACCGCACTGGCGTATTCTTCCGTCTGGAGCAGGCCAGGAACGAGCAGCGGTTCCCATGACCGCAGCGTGCGGGCCGCCGATTCGATCTTCGGCCATTGCCTGAACCACTTCGGTGCGGTCTGGGGATTGACTGCCTTCCAGAGCGTCACCAGTTCCCCGCTGAGCCCCAGAACCTCCTCGGCTTTCGCTACGAACGCTTCTGGAACGGGGCGCTTGGCCCGCTCGTAGTAGCCCACCATCGTCCCGGAATACCCGATCCGTTTCCCGAAAGCGTCTAGCGACCACCCCTGAGCGTGGCGCAGCGCACGCAGTTCCCGGCCGAACGCGACCTCTGGGGGAACGGCGAAGGACAAGTCTGGCCCTGATGACATCTCGCCTCCGTTTGACGGCAACAACAGGAGTTGCGAAGCTCCACAACAACCGCCGCAACAAAACTGGCAGGAGGTGTTTCGGTAACTCCGGTCCCGAACATAGCTGGTCGCAGGCATTCTTGAAATGCCCCTCAGGGAACGAATGAGTGCGGCCCGGTTATGCGAAACAGGACAAGTCCGGATTCTTGTTGTAACGCGAGCCGGATTCCAGACACGAACGTGGTCGGTGACATAGCAATGACGGATGAAGTAGGAGACAGAACTCCTGGTGTTCTCGCCGCTTGGGTGGCGCGTCGCGGCACCACGGTTGGCGCGGTTGAGGTGGATGCGCTCGATCGGATCAGGAGGGCGGCGCGATGAGCGGTCAGTTTCTCGGTGAGCTTGTGTTGCCAGGGGTTGTGCATTCGGTGCCGGTGGCTCGTCGCTGCGTCGGGGAGATGCTGACGGCGGCGGGACACCGGGATGTGGAAGCCGCGCGACTCGTGGTTACCGAACTGGTTACCAACGCGGTGATTCACACCGCCTCGGGGCGTCCGGGTGGGGTTATCACTGTCGAAATCAACACCATTGATGGCGGGATGGCCCGTATCGAGGTGATCGATGAGGGGGCAAGTGCTGTCCCCCGGCCTCGTGTTCCTGATCAGGAACACCAGAACGGGCGAGGGTTGTGGCTTGTCGAACGGTCGTCGCTCAGGTGGGGCATGCGCCGAGCAGCCCTCGAATGGTGCGTGATCTGGGCAGAGGTGTCCACGGCGCAAGAGGTGCCGTTTGACACGGGCAAAGAAGACGGCACGGAGTGTTCTGGGCCGCTGGTTCGGATCAGGGGCGAACTGGCCGGGAGTGGAGCGGCCGGCTTCCATGCGAAGGACCCGGCCGCGAAGCGGTGGAGGCCGATGGCGGAACAGCGTCCGGCATCATGGCGGCGCTGGCCGCGCTGACCGTGACCTGGTCGGCGCGGTCGCTACACCGGCTCGCCGGGTAGGAACGTCCCGGTCTCGTCGGTCATCCGCTCGAACTCCTCCAGCCGGGCCCGGGTCCGCAGGGGCGCCGCGTCGGCCATGGCCTCCACCAAGGCCATCGCCAGGGCCAGAGGCGCCGCGTGGGAGTCGAACACCAGCCGATCCCCCACCGGCGCGTCGAGCACGACCTCGGCGGGAAGGCCCGGCTTGTCGGTGATGACCGCGGCCTTCAATCCCAGTTTCGCGGCGTACTCCAGCGCTTGCACCGCCTCCACCGGATACCGGGGCAGCACCACCGCCACCACCCACTCGGCCCCGGCGCGCCGCGCGGCGTGCAGCCCGTCGGCCAGCTCCGACCCGCCGTGCGTCAGCAGCCGTACGTCGGGATGGATCCGCCGCGCGTAGTAGGCGAAGGTGGTGGCCAGCCCCGACGACACCCGCAGCCCCAGCACGGGCAGCGGCTCGGTGGCGGCCAGCGACTCCCCCAGCTCGCGCAGCGGGAGGTGCGCCAGTCGGTCGCGGACCACGGTCAGGTTGCGGATCTCGTCGTCGACGGCGCTCCTCAGCACGCTCGCCTGCGGCACGTCGGGCAGCCCGCCCATCACCAGCGGCCGGAGCGCCTGCCGCAGCTCCGGATAACCGGCGAAGCCGAGCACCATGGCGAACCGGGTCACCGACGGCTGGCTCACGCCCGCCCGCTCCGCCAGCTCGACGCTGGACAGGAAGATGGCCTCGTCGAGATGCTCGGACAGGTAGTGCGCGATCCTCCGCTGCACGGGCGAAAGCCTTCGCCCGGCCAGCAAGGTGTCCATCCCGCTCTGGTATCCGCCGGTCACACCAGCTCCAACGTCACCAACAGGTCTTTCTCATCCCGCCGGCCCCATCACGATTCGCGCATCGGGATGCGCACCCCTCGTTCGGCGGCCACCGAGGCGGCCTCCTCGTAGCCCGCGTCGACGTGCCGCATCACGCCCGTCCCGGGGTCGTTGGTGAGCACGCGGTTGAGCTTCTCCCTGGCCAGGGCCGTGCCGTCGGCGACCGTGACCTGCCCGGCGTGGATCGAACGGCCGATGCCGACGCCGCCGCCGTGGTGGATCGACACCCACGCCGCACCCGAGGCCGTGTTGAGCATGGCGTTGAGCAGCGGCCAGTCGGCGATCGCGTCGGAGCCGTCGGCCATGGCCTCCGTCTCGCGGTAAGGGGAGGCGACCGATCCGCTGTCGAGGTGGTCGCGGCCGATCACCACGGGCGCCTGGAGCTCCCCGGACGCCACCATGTCGTTGAACCGCTCGCCCGCCCGGTCGCGCTCGCCGTAGCCGAGCCAGCAGATGCGCGCCGGCAGCCCCTGGAAGTGCACCTTCTCGCCGGCCTTTCGGATCCACCTGGCCAGCGGCTCGTTGTCCGGGAAGAGGGAGAGGATCGCGCGGTCCGTGGCGGCGATGTCGGCGGGGTCGCCGCTCAGCGCCGCCCAGCGGAACGGCCCCTTGCCCTCGCAGAACAGCGGCCTGATGTACGCGGGCACGAAACCGGGGAAGTCGAAGGCCCGCGCGTAGCCCGCCAGCCGGGCCTCCCCGCGGATGGAGTTGCCGTAGTCGAAGACCTCCGCCCCGGCGTCCTGGAAGCCGACCATGGCCTCCACGTGGCGGGCCATCGACTCGCGGGCCCGGTGGGTGAAGCCGGCCGGATCCTTCTCCCGCTCGGCGGCCATGTCCTCGAAGGCCACCCCGAGCGGCAGGTACATCAGCGGGTCGTGCGCCGAGGTCTGGTCGGTCACGATGTCGATCTCGGCGCCCCTCGCCAGCAGGCCGGGCACCGCCTCGGCGGCATTGGCGACCACGCCGACGGACAGCGGCCGGCGGGCGTCGCGCGCCTCGTAGGCCAGCCGCAGCGCCTCGTCCAGCGACGACGCCCGCACGTCGAGGTAGCCGTGCTCGATGCGCCGGTCGACCGAACGGGGGTCGCAGTCGACGCAGATGGCGACGCCGCCGTTCATGGTGACCGCGAGCGGCTGCGCGCCCCCCATGCCGCCGAGGCCCGCGGTCAGCGTGATGGTGCCGGCCAGCGAACCTCCGAAGCGTTTGGCCGCCACCGCCGCGAACGTCTCGTAGGTGCCCTGCAGGATGCCCTGGGTGCCGATGTAGATCCAGGAGCCCGCGGTCATCTGGCCGTACATGGTCAGCCCGGCCGCCTCCAGCCGCCGGAACTCCTCCCAGTTGGCCCAGTCGGGCACCAGGTTGGAGTTGGCGATGAGCACCCTGGGCGCCCATTCGTGGGTGCGGAAGACGCCGACCGGGCGGCCCGACTGGACCAGGAGCGTCTCGTCGCCCTCGAGCGTGGTGAGCGTCCTGACCAGCGCGTCGAACGACGGCCAGTCGCGGGCCGCCCGGCCCGAGCCGCCGTAGACGACCAGGTGCTCGGGGTGCTCGGCGACCTCCGGGTCCAGGTTGTTCTGGAGCATCCGGAGCGCGGCCTCCTGCGGCCACCCCTTGGCGGTGATCGTCGTGCCTCGCGGCGCGCGCACGGTGCGGCTCATGCGTCCTCCTGAATGAACACATTCATCTATGTCACTGGCAGGGTACAACGCCTCAACTCACCAGGAACTGGGTGGTGGCCAGCTCGCGGTAGAGCTCGTCCCGGCCGATCAGCTCCTCGTGGGAGCCGACGGCCCGCACACCGCCCGCCTCCATGACCACGATGCGGTCGGCGTTGGTCACCGTCGACAGCCGGTGGGCGATGACGAGAACCGTGGTCTCCGTCGCCACCTCGGCGATGACCTCGCGCAGCCGTAACTCGTTGACCGCGTCGAGCTGGGAGGTGGCCTCGTCGAGCAGGAGCAGCCGCGGCTTGCGCAGCAGCGCCCTGGCGATCGCGACCCGTTGCCGCTCGCCGCCCGACAGCAGCACGCCGCGGTGGCCGACGGCGGTGTCGAGCCCTTCGGGCAGCCTGGACACCAGGTCGTCGAGGCGGGTGCGGGTGAGCGCGCGGCGCAGCTCCTCCTCGGTGGCGTCCTGGGCGGCGAAGAGGAGGTTCTCCCTGAGCGTGCCCGCGAGCACGGGGGCGTCCTGCTCGACGTAGCCGAGAGCGCCGCGCAGCTCGCCGAGGGGCCAGTCGCGGATGTCGCGCCCGCCGACCGTGATCGTGCCCGCCTGGTGCTCGTAGAAGCGTTCGAGCAGGGCGAACACCGTGGACTTGCCCGCGCCGGACGGCCCGACGAGCGCCGTCAGCCCGCCGGGCGGCACCTCGAAGCCGACCCCGTCGTGCACGATCGGCCGGTCGTCGCCGTAGCGGAACACCACGTCCTCGAACCGCACGCCCACCGGCTCGGCCGAGGCGGGAGCCGCGACCACCACGGCCTCGCTGGGCAGCTCCTCGATCTCCCTGATGCGCGTCATCGCGGCCAGGCCCTGCTGCAGCTGCACCGCGCCCTCGACCAGCTGCCCGATCGGCGCGACCAGGTAGAACAGGTAGAGCAGGAACGCGATCAGCGACGACACCTCCAGCGCGCCCGAGGCGACCCGCGCGCCGCCCACGGCGAGCACGCACAGGAACGCGATCTGCACCGCCATCCAGGTCGCCACCCCGGCCAGCGAGGTCCACCCGGCCACCTGCAGGCCGCGATCGCGGGCCCGTACGGCGGCCGCGCCGACCACGTCGATCTCGCGCGCCTCGGCGCCGCTGGCCTTGACCGTGCGGTACGCCTGAAGGGCCCGGTCGAGCACCGCGCCCATCTCGCCCACGGCCTCCTGGGCCTGCTTCTGCGCCCGCTGGATCCGGGGCATGATCAGCCCGACCAGCCCGCCGATCACGACCACCACGAGCAGCGTGACCAGCAGCAGCACGCCGTCCATGGTCGCCATCAGGACGATCGCGCCGACCAGCATGAACACCGAGCCGATCGAGTTGACGATCCCGTTGGTCAGCACGGACCGCAGCAGCGTCGTGTCGCCGGTCACCCGCGACAGCAGGTCGCCGGGCTTGAGCCGGTCCACGTCGGCCACCTTGAGCCGGAGCATCCGGTCGACGAGCCGGCGTCGGGCGCCGAGCACGATGCCCTCGCCGGTGCGCTCCATCAGGTAGGTGCCCCCGGCCGACACGACCGCGCCGACGACCACGGCGACGGTCAGCCCGATGAGGGGCCCGGCCATCGACGTGTCCTGCCCGAAGGCGTCCACGACGTACTTGGCCAGCAAGGGCATCGACAGCCCCGCCGCCGACCCGATCAGGCCCAGCAGCCCGCCGATCACCAGAATCCTGCGATGCGGACGGATGTAGGCGAGCAGCTCCTTGATCACCTTTTCTCCTCTCACGACGAATCCCCGAAAACCCCCGAACCCCCCGAACCCCCCGAACCCCCAACGATCGGCCGAGACCGATCGGCACCCGTCAACCTAAATTGACGACTCAAGTATGTCAACTTTGATTGACCTCTCATCCTTGAGGAGGAGCCCGACATCCGCCGGGCCCGCTCCGACGAATAGGGCGTCGAGGAACCCGGCCGGGACCTCTCGAATCGAACCGATCAGCCCTTCGAAAGGACCGAACATGGAGCTCCGGATCAACCGGCGCGCTCTAGTCGGACTCGGCGTCGCGGCGGCACTGACCGCCTCCTCGTTCGCCGTGCTCCGCACCGACACCGGCGCCGCCTCCTCGCACCGCGAGGCCCCGGCGATCCTGGCCGACCCGCTTCACGACAACACCGACGTCTACGCGTTCGTCAGCCCCGACAAGGCCGACACGGTGACGCTGCTGGCCAACTGGGTCCCGTTCCAGGAGCCCCACGGCGGCCCGAACTTCTACCCGTTCGCCACCAAGTCGCGCTACAACGTCAAGATCGACAACAACGGCGACGCCAAGCCCGACATCACCTACCAGTGGACGTTCCGCGACGAGGACCGGCGCGGCACCACCACGTTCCTCTACAACAACGGGCCCGTCACCTCGCTCGACGACCAGAACCTGCTCTACCGCCAGCGCTACACCCTGAAGAGGATCACCCCGGGCGGCAGCAGGACCCTGGTCTCCAACGGCATCGTGGCGCCCAGCAACGTGGGCCCGGCCTCCATGCCCGACTACGGCACGCTCAGAAAGCAGGCCATCACCAGCCTGCCCGGCGGCGGCAAGGCGCTCGCCGGCCAGTCCGACGAGGCGTTCTTCCTCGACCTGCGCGTGTTCGACCTGCTGTACGGCGGTGACCTGTCCGAGGTCGGCCAGGACACCACCCGGGGCTACAACGTCAACACCCTGGCGATCCAGGTGCCCGCCTCCGACCTCGCGCTCAAGGGCGACGCCAAGCGCAACCCGGTGATCGGCGTCTGGTCGACCACCGACAAGCAGGGCCCCAACGGCTTCGTCCAGGTCTCCCGCCTCGGCAACCCGCTGGTCAACGAGGTCGTGGCGCCCGCCGGGCTGAAGGACGCGTTCAACGCGCTGCCTCCGGCCAAGGACGCCGACGAGCCGGCCCTGGTCAAGCGGGTCACCGACCCCGAGGTGTCCAGGCTGCTGGAGTCCATCTACGGGATCAAGGCGCCCGCCACCCCCCGCAACGACCTGGTCGAGATCTTCCTGACCGGCATCGCCAAGGGCAACGGGCCGATCATGGCGGACCTCAACTCGCAGACGCTCAACAAGGACGCCGGCAAGCTCCGTCCCGCGGAGATGCTGCGGCTCAACATGTCGATCCCGCCCACCAAGGACCCCAACAGGCTCGGCGTGCTGGCCGGTGACCTGCAGGGCTTCCCGAACGGCCGGCGCCTGTCGGACGACGTGGTGGACATCGAGCTCCAGGCCCTGGCCGGGGCCGCGCAGTCGGGCAAGCTCGTCCCCGGGCTGACGGACAAGGTCGACAGGAACGACAAGCCCTTCCTGACGACGTTCCCGTACATCCCGCTGCCCGGCAACGTCGCGGTCAACCAGCGCTGACCCCGTGACCGGCCGGCTCCCTCTCCGGCCGGCCGGTCTCCCCCGCGGCGGGTCCCGTCTCCCCGATTCCCGCCGCCTCACCGGCCGGCCGGGTACCCCGTCGCGGCCGGCCGGCCCCTGCCCGACCCTCAGACCGTTCGGAGCCCTCGATGCGATCGCTCGTCCTCGCCTGCGGCGTGGTCCTGGCCGGCGCGCTGGCCTTCACCACCGTCGCGGTGTCCGCGCCCGAGCAACGCCAGGAGCAGCAGGCGGCGCCCTTCACGGAAACGCTGCAGGCCCGCCTCAAGCGCCTGCCGGGCGACTACCGCGGCTGGGCGCGGCTCGGCATGGAGTACGTCGACCAGACCAGGATCACCGGCGACCCGTCCTTCTACGCCAAGGCCGAGGGCGCCCTGGCCACCGCCGCCCGGCTGGCTCCCGAGGACGACGCCGTGCTGACCGGCCAGGCCGTGCTCGCCGCCGGCCGCCACGAGTTCGCCGACGCGGTACGGCTCGCCAACCGGGCCATCGACGTCAACCCCTACAGCGCGCCGGCCCACGGCGTGCTCGCCGACGCCAAGACGCAGCTCGGCGACCTGCGCGGCGCCGAGAAAGCCGTGGACCGGATGCTGAGCCTGCGCCCCGGCGTCCCCGCGTTCACCCGCGCCTCCTACGCGGCCGAGCTGCGCGGCGACCGGGACAGGGCCCGCGAGTTCCTCCAGGACGCCGAGGACGACGCCTTCCTGCCCGCCGACCGGGCCTACGCCCGCCACTACCTGGGCGAGCTGGCCCTGCACTCCGGCGACCTGCGCACGGCCGGCGAATGGTACGGCAAGGCCCTGCAGGCGTACCCGGCCTACACCCCGGCGCTCGCCGGGCAGGCGAAGGTCGCGGCCCTCGGCGGGCGGCTGACCGAGGCGCTCACCCTCTACGAGCGGGTCGTCCAGCGGCTGCCCCTGCCCCAATACCTGATCGAGCAGGGCGAGACCCGGATGAAGGCGGGCCTGACGGCCGACTGGACGCTGCTCCGGGCCCAGCGCGAGCTGCTGCGGTCGGCCGGCGTGCGCGACGACCTCACCTGGGCCGAGTTCGAGGCCGACCACGGCGACCCGGCGCTGGCCGTACGGCACGCCAGAGCCGAATACGCCCGCAACCCCAACCTGGTCGCCGCCGACGCGCTCGCCTGGGCGCTGTTCCAGGACGGGAAGCCGCGCGCCGCGCTGCGATACGCGAGGAAGGCCACCTCGACCGGCTGGCACCACCCGCTGATCGGCTATCACCGGGCGCGGATCGAGCAGGCGCTGGGGCTGCCCGCGCGCGTCGACCCGGCCTTCGACCCGTCCCTGCCCGCATTGGGAAGGTTCTCATGAGACTCATCCGGCTGGGCCTGCTCGCCGTCCTGGCGGGGCTGCTGCTGTCGCTGTCGGCGGCGGTCGTGTTCGTCGCGGCGGCGCG
The DNA here is from genome assembly GCF_040649575.1 of Nonomuraea sp. NPDC048916. NCBI lineage: Bacteria > Bacillati > Actinomycetota > Actinomycetes > Streptosporangiales > Streptosporangiaceae > Nonomuraea > Nonomuraea sp. NPDC048916. The sequence continues at coordinate 306,236 of NZ_JBEZFS010000012.1, read as the reverse complement.
GGCCGAGTCCCGGCCCGCGCTGGCCCACCCGCTGGGCAACTTCACCGTCAACCACTACAACGGGCTGCGCCTGCTGACCGGCCAGGTGCGGAACACCGCCGTGGTGGACGCCGCGGAGCTGCCGACCCTACAGGCCAAGCCCGAGGTCGACGGCTCGTACGCGCCCCGCAGGTGCGCCGCGCTGGCCGCCGCCCAACGCCTCACGGTCGGAGGCACGGCGGTGCCGTGGCGGGTGACCCGCTCGGCGCACGGGTACGCCCCCGGCCAGGGCGGCCTGGAGACCAGCCGGTTGACCTGCGAACTCGTCGCCGGCGTCCGCCCTGCGGGGGCCGTGGAGTTCGCCGACGGCTTCGAGCAGGATCGGATCGGCTGGCGGGAGATCACCGCCGTCGGCGACGGGGTCCGGCTGGCGCGCTCGTCGGTGCCCTCGGCCAGTGTGAGCGACGAGCTGCGCCGCTACCCGGACGACCTGCTGGCCGACCCGCTCGACCAGCGGACCGCCACGCTGACCGTCGCCGGGCTCGGCGGCCCGGCCGGCTCCGGCGCCCCGGACCCGCCCGGCCAGGGCGGGATCAGCGGCGGGATCGCGCTGGGCGGGCCGATCGGCGACGCCCTGGCGGCCCTGGACCGGACGTTCACCGGGCTGATCGGCTCCGACCGGCTCACGGCGCCGCTCGGGCTGCTGGCGCTGGGACTCGCGGTGGTGCTCGGCGCCGGCCACGCGCTGATCCCCGGACACGGCAAGACCATCATGGCCGCCTACCTGGCCGGACGGCGCGGCCGTCCGCGTGACGCGGTCGTGGTGGGCGCCACGGTGACGGCCACGCACACGGCCGGGGTGCTGGTGGTGGGGCTGCTGCTCAGCGCGTTCACGGCGCTGGCCGGCGAGTCGGTGCTGGCCTGGCTGGGGGTCGTGAGCGGCCTCCTGATCGCCGTCATCGGCCTCCGCCTCCTCAAGTCCGCCCGCCACGGCCAGCACGCCCACGCCCACGGACACGGCCACGGACATGGGCACGGACATGGGCACGGCCACGGACATGGGCACGATCGTGGGCGGGGTGGTCTGGTGGGGTTGGGGGTGGCGGGCGGGCTGGTGCCCAGCCCTTCGGCGCTGATCGTGCTGCTGGGCGCGATCGCGCTGGGCCGTACCTGGTTCGGGGTCGCGCTCGTCACCGCGTACGGCGTCGGCATGGCGGCGACGCTGACCGTCACGGGCCTGCTGCTGGTCAAGCTCGTCGACCGGCTGGAGCGCAGGGCCGCGGCCGGGCGCGGCCTGGCGATGCGGCTGTCGGGCCTCGCCCCGCTGGGCACCGCCGCGATGGTCGTGCTGCTGGGCGCCGGCCTGGCCCTCCGCTCGGCGGCCACCCTCTGACCGCCACTCACTCTGGCTCCTGCGCACCACCACAGCTATAGTCATGTCCATGACTAATCATCCCCATGACCAACGCTGACCCGTGGCCCTGCGACACGCGGTGCTCGCGGCGCTGCTCGACGGCGAATACAGCGGCTACCAGCTCACCAAGATCTTCGACATGGGCGTCTCCAACTTCTGGTACGCCGCCCCACAGCAGCTCTACAGCGAGCTGACCAGGCTGGAGGGCGACGGCCTGATCTCCGGCCGGGAGGTCGTCCAGCGGGGCCGGCCCAACAAGCGGGTCTTCACCGTCACCGAAGCGGGGCTGGGCGAGCTGGCGGCGTTCACGGCCGCCCCGGGCAGGCCGCTGCTGATCCGCGACGACCTGGCCGTGAAGGTCCACGCCGTGGACCTGCTCGACCCGGCGCCCGTGGTCGCGCAGCTCCGCGAGCGTGCCGCCGAGGCGGCGGCCAAGCTCGCGATCTTCGAGAAGACCCTGCTGCGCATGCGCGGCGACCTGGACGAGCAGGCGTTCCTGCGGCAGGGCGAGCGCGTCGGCCCCTACCTCTCCTGCCTGGCCGGGTGCCGGCTGGAACGCGAGATGCGCGACTGGTGCCTGTCCACCGCGCGGACACTGAGCGAGCGCGCCCACCATGCCGGAAGGGAGATCCGATGAGCTTCAAGCGTTACGTCGCCCTCGGCGACAGTCAGACCGAGGGTCTGGGCGACGGCGACGACACCCTCGGGCACCGCGGCTGGGCCGACCGGCTCGCCGAGCACCTGGCCCGTGCCGATCCGGACCTGCTCTACGCCAACCTGGCCGTGCGAGGCCGGCGGGCGGCGGAGATCCGCGACCAGCAGCTCGCGACCGCCCTGGAGCTGCGCCCCGACCTGGCGACCGTGATGGCCGGGATGAACGACCTCATCCGTCCCGGCTTCCGGGCCGCCGAGGTGGCGGGTGTGGTGGAGGAGATGTTCGCCGCCCTCACCGGGGCGGGCGCGCACGTGGTCACCGTGACCTTCCCCGACATCGGGCGGATCGCGCCGCTGGTCCGCCGGCTGGCCCCGCGGGTGGTCGAGTTCAACGCCTGCCTGCGCGCGGCGGCGGCCCGCCACGGTGTCACGGTGGTCGACACCTACCCCCACGCGTTCGCCACCGATTCCCGGATGTGGAGCAGCGACCGGCTGCACGCCAACTCCCTGGGTCACGCCCGCATCGCGGCCGCCGTGGCCCACGCGCTCGGCCTGCCGGGCAGCGACGGCGACTGGGCGCTCCCGCTCGCCCCGCAGCCGCGGCCCGCCGGCTGGCAGGTGGCCGCCACGGAGCTGCGCTGGGCCGCCTCCTTCGCCGGGCCCTGGGTGGTCCGCCGCCTTCGGGGCCGCTCCTCGGGCGACGGCTTCACCGCCAAACGCCCGCTCCTCACCCCGGTCGCATCGGTCGACGACGGTCAGGCCGAAACCGCCTCGACCGACCACGGATAACCCCTACGCGAAACGGTCGTCTCAGTCGAAATCGTCTCGCCCGACCACGGACCTCTTCACAAACCAGGTCGTCTCAGTCGATGCCGGGCAGGTCGGGGTCGTCGTAGTCGGCGTCGCCCTCCTCGGCCCGCCGCAGCTTGATGTCCTCGGCCCAGGCGGCGGCGAACCTCCGGATCTCCCGGACGCGGTCCCCGCCCAGCCCGTACGCCTCGAACTCCTCGTCGGCGATGGAGTCGACGAACTCCAGCCGCATGGCGAGCTCGCGCGGGGAGAACACGTCGTTGTGCGCCCTGGCGAGGCGTTCGAGGTCGCGGAAGGAGTAGTGGTGTGCCACGGCGGCGACGTCGATGACGTCACGGGCGAGGCCTCTCTCGTGCAGGGCGCGCATCCTGAGCCCCACCGCGTCGTCGAGGCCGATCGGCTCGGGCAGCGACTGGCCGGTTCCGTCCCATCGCGATGGAGGCGACATGCCCTAAGTATGCCGACGTGGCCGCCTGCTGGACGGCAGATCGTGGCGCCCTGAGAGGAACTCCTGGAAAGCGATCTTCGCCCTGATCGCCGGCCGCCGCCACCGCTCCTCCCTGTGGACGGCCTTGGCCATCTTGCGCGGCCGCTTGGCGAAGAACCAGTAGGCCCATGGGGATCCGGGGCGCGCCAGGCGCACCGCTCCGACGATCAGCAGGACCGGCAGGAACAACCCGGCCATCCCCGTCCAGATCTTGCCCTTGAGCAGCGTGACGACGGCGAGCAGCAGGTTGGCCACGATCAGCACGGCGGGGTTGACCGGGGTGCCGTAGTCCCAGCTGAGCGGCCGGAGGCCGATGAGCAGCAGCCCGGTGACGGCGACCGCGATGAACACGGCGTCGACGGAGGCGCGGCCGTCCTCCTCCCAGTAGACGTCGTGCAGGTGCAGGATCAGCGCGAACTCGTCCAGCACGAGCGCCGACCCGATGCCGAACACCGAGGCCGCGACGGCGTAGCCCGCCTGCGAGGCGGACGACAGGATCAGCCCGGCGACGCCTCCGGACAGCATGAGCACGACGCCGAACACCACGTGGTGGATGTGCATCTCGCCCACGCTGACGTTGCGGAACCAGCCGATCTTGGCCCGGATCAGCCGGACGTTGATGCGCGTGGCGATGAAGGCGACGATCAGCGCGACGAAGAAACAGAACAGCGGCAGCCGTCCTGTCGAGATGATGCTCTGCCGGAACCATTCCCCCATGACCTTGCCACCGATGCTACGAGCCCGGTCACGCTGCCTCGTACCGGAGGGCGGGTCTTCGCGGTGAGTTCAGGACAGGAACCCGCGGAGGAGGGCGGCCGTTCCCTCCAGGTGCTCGGACACCGCGCGGCGGGCGGCCTCCGGGTCGCCCGCGAGGATGGCGGCCACGATGGCCTCGTGCTGGCTGGCGGAGTGGTCGAGGTTCACGTGGAGCATCGGGATGGCGTTGAGCAGGTCGCTGACCCGCAGGCGGGCGTCGGCGCAGGCGGTGGTCAGCAGGGAGGAGCCCGTGAGCTCGGCCACGGTCAGGTGGAAGGCCGTGTCGAGCCGGCGGTAGTCGTCGACGCCGGCCTCGTTGACGTCCACGAGTCGGCGGCGGAGCAGGTCGCGCTGGTCGTCGGCGAGCGGGGCGGCGGCGAGCACCTCGGCGGCGCCGCACTCCACGGCCATCCGGAAGGTGAGCGCGTCGGCCAGGTCGGCGGTGCCCATGTCGGCGACGACCCGGCGCAGGTCTCCGGTGCCGGGCTGGGGCGGGACGTAGGTGACGAACGCGCCGCCGTAACGGCCTCGCCGTACGTCGAGGTAGCCGGCGTCCTGGAGGGCGCGGATGGCCTCGCGCAGGGTGACCCTGCTGATGCCGAGCTGGACGGCGAGCTCGCGCTCGGGAGGCAGTTTCTCACCCGGCCCGACCACGCCCAGTTTGATCGCCTGGAGGAGGCGTTCCACGGTCTCCTCGAAGGCGTTGCCCGCCCTGACCGGGCGCAACACTGTCATCAAACGCGCCGAATCGTCCAAGGTGTCCTCAGGTCTTGACAAGCGATCCCGCCATGCACATCAATGGTCTGACACTAGCCCAATCAACGGGAAAGCGCCTCAGGCCGGATCGGAGCGACGATACGTGAGCGAGCGAGTCAGTCCCGGATTCCTCACCGTCGACGAGCTTCGCGACGAGGTCACGGCCGGGCGGATCGACACCGTTCTGCTCGCGATCGCCGACATGCAGGGCAGGCTCCAGGGTAAGCGCCTGTCCGCGCGCTACTTCCTGGAAGAGGTGCTCCACCACGGCTCCGAGGGGTGCAACTACCTGCTGGCCGTGGACGTCGACATGAACACGGTCGCCGGTTACGCGATGTCGTCGTGGGAACGCGGCTACGGCGACTTCGTGATGAGGCCCGACCTGTCGACGTTGCGCCGGGTGCCGTGGCTGGAGGGCACCGCCCTGCTGATGGCCGACCTGACCTGGGAGGGCGGCGAGGACGTGACCGCCTCGCCGCGGCAGATCCTGCGCAGGCAGCTCGCCCGGCTGGCCGAGCGGGGGCTGGCCGCCTACGTCGGCACCGAGCTGGAGTTCGTCGTCTACGAGGACAGCTACGAGGACGCCTGGCGGCGCGCCTACCGCGACCTGACACCCGCCAACCTCTACAACGTCGACTACTCGCTGCTCGGCACCGCCCGCGTGGAGCCCCTGCTCCGCCGGATCAGGCGTGACATGGAGGGCGCGGGCCTCTACGTCGAGTCCGCCAAGGGCGAGTGCAACCTGGGCCAGCACGAGATCGCCTTCCGCTTCGACGAGGCGCTGCGCACCTGCGACAACCACTCGATCTACAAGAACGGCGCCAAGGAGATCGCCGCCCAGCAGGGCAGGTCGATCACCTTCATGGCCAAGCCCAACGAGCGCGAGGGCAACTCCTGCCACATCCACATCTCGCTGCGCGACCTCGACGGCGAGCCGGTCATGGCGGGCCGGGGCCCGCACGGGCTGTCCGAGTTGGGCGCCCGGTTCATCGCCGGGCAGCTGGCCGGTCTGCGCGAGCTGACTCTCCTGTACGCGCCGAACGTCAACTCCTACAAGCGTTTCGTGCCCGGCAGCTTCGCCCCGACCGCGGTCAAGTGGGGCGTGGACAACCGCACCTGCGCGCTGCGCCTGGTCGGCCACGGACCGTCGCTGCGGGTGGAGAACCGGGTGCCGGGCGGCGACGTCAACCCCTACCTCGCGGTGGCGGCGCTCGTCGCGGCCGGGTTGCGCGGCATCGACGAGGAGCTCGCGCTGGAGGACGCGTTCGAGGGCAACGCCTACGCCTCGGGAGCCGAGACGGTGCCGACGACGCTGCGCGACGCGCTGACCCTGTTCGAGGGGTCGAAGCTGGCCCGCGAGACGTTTGGCGAGGACGTGGTGGAGCACTATGCGAACAATGCCCGGGTGGAGCTGGCCGCGTACGACGCGGCGGTGACCGACTGGGAGCTGTTCCGCGGTTTCGAAAGAATGTGACGGGGGGCATGAAGATCATCAATCCGGCGACGGAAGAGGTCGTCGCCGAGGTGGAGATGGCCGGGCCGGCCGAGGTCGACCGGGCCGTGGAGCTGGCCCGGCGGGCCTACCCGGCCTGGCGCGAGGTGTCGCCCGGCGACCGGGCGCGGCTGCTGCGCCGGTTCGCCGACCTGGTCGACGCCCACGGCGAGGAACTGGCCCTGCTGGAGGTCGCCAACGCGGGCCACCCGATCGGCAACGCCCGCTGGGAGGCCGGCGGCGTCCGCGACGTGCTGCACTTCTACGCCGGCGCGCCCGAGCGCAACCATGGCCGCCAGATCCCGGTGCCCGGCGGTGTGGACGTCACGTTCCAGGAGCCGCTGGGCGTGGTGGGCGTGATCGTGCCGTGGAACTTCCCGATGTTGATCATGAGCTGGGGCGTCGCCCCGGCGCTCGCGGCGGGTAACACGGTGATCGTGAAGCCCGCCGAGTGGACTCCGCTGACCGCGTTGAGGCTGGCCGAGCTGGCCCTGGCCGCGGGCCTCCCCGAGGGGGTGCTCCAGGTCCTGCCTGGAGCAGGGGAGGTGGCGGGGGCCCGGCTGGTCGAGCATCCGGACGTCGCCAAGATCGTGTTCACCGGCTCCACCGAGGTGGGCAAGGAGATCGCGGCGAAGGCCGCCGCCCAGGTCAAGCGGGTCACGCTGGAGCTAGGCGGCAAGTCCGCAAATATCATCTTTGCGGACTCAGATCTTGAAAAAGCGGCGCAAGCCGCTCCATATGCAGTTTTCGATAACTCTGGGCAAGACTGCTGCGCCCGATCCCGGCTGCTCGTGCAGGCCGAGGTCTACGACGAGTTCCTCGAACGCCTCGGCGCCGCCGTGCTCGGCATCACGGTCGGAGACCCGCTCGACGAGAGCACCGAGATGGGGCCACTGGTCAGCGCCGAGCATCTCGCCCGGGTCCGCGGCTTCGTCGACGGCACGCCCCACCTTCAGGGCTCGTGCCCGTCCGGCAAGGGCTACTGGTTTCCGCCGACCGTGCTCACCTCGCGGGTCACCGACCGGGCCTTCACCGAGGAGATCTTCGGTCCCGTCGTGTCGGTGGTGCCCTTCGCGGACGAGGCGGAGGCCGTACGGATCGCCAACGACACGCGTTACGGCCTGAGCGGGTCCATCTGGACCCGTGACGTGGGCCGGGCGCTGCGCGTCGCGCGGGCCGTCGAGGCGGGCGCGCTGTCGGTCAACTCCAACTCCTCGGTGCGCTACTGGACACCGTTCGGCGGCTTCAAGGAATCCGGAATCGGCCGGGAACTCGGCCCGGACGCCCTGGCGGCGTTCACCGAGACCAAGAACGTCTTCATCTCAACGGACTGACCTCGCCTCCGCCTCGACCAGCGGCGGATCCACCTCAACGGAGTGACATCTATGCAGCGTTTGCGGGATCGCGTCGCCGTCATCACCGGCGCGGGCAGCGGCATCGGGCTGGCCACCGCCCACCGGTTCGCCGAGGAGGGTGCCAGGGTGGTCTGCGCCGACGTCGACGCCGAGGCGGGCGCCAAGGCCGCGACCGAGATCGGCGGGCTGTTCGTACGGGCGGACGTGACCAGTGACGACGACGTGGCACGGATGTACCAGACGGCGTTCGACACCTACGGCTCGGTCGACATCGCGTTCAACAACGCGGGCATCTCGCCTCCCGACGACGACTCGATCCTGGAGACCGGGATCGACGCCTGGCGGCGGGTGCAGGAGGTCAACCTGACCAGCGTCTACCTGTGCTGCAAGCACGTGATCCCCTACATGCGCCGGCAGGGCAAGGGCTCGATCATCAACACGGCGTCGTTCGTGGCCGTCATGGGGTCGGCGACCTCGCAGATCTCCTACACCGCGTCCAAGGGCGGGGTGCTGGCGATGTCGCGCGAGCTGGGCGTGCAGTTCGCCCGCGAGGGCATCAGGGTCAACGCCCTGTGCCCCGGGCCGGTCAACACGCCGCTGCTGCGCGAGTTGTTCGCCAAGGACCCCGAGCGGGCGCAGCGCCGCCTGGTGCACGTGCCCGTCGGCCGCTTCGCCGAGGCGTCGGAGATCGCGGCGGCGGTGGCGTTCCTGGCCAGCGACGACGCGTCGTTCATCACGGGCTCGGAGTTCCTGGTCGACGGGGGCATCTCCAGCGCGTACGTCACACCGCTGTAAGGAGGGATCGTGCGGCGTCCGGTCATCGGGATCACGACCTACGTCGAGCCCGCGCGCTACACCGTGTGGGACCTGCCCGTCGCGCTGCTCCCGTACATGTACGTGGAGCAGGTAACGCGGGCCGGCGGTCAGCCGGTGCTGCTGCCGCCGGTCGGCGAGCCCGCCTCGCTGGTGGGGCGCCTCGACGGGCTCATCCTGGCCGGCGGGGGCGACATCGACCCCGCGCGGTACGGCGAGGCCGAGCAGCCAACCACCGGCTACATCCGGAAATTTCGGGATGAGGCCGAGTTTGCGGTGATGGAGGCGGCCCTAACGGCCCGGCTGCCGTTCCTGGGCATCTGCCGGGGCCTCCAGGTGCTGAACGTGGCGCTCGGCGGCACCCTCCACCAGCACCTCCCCGACGTGGTCGGCCACACCGGCCACTCGCCCTCGCCCGGCAGCTTCGGCGAGCTCCCGGTGCACCCCGTGCCCGGCACCCGCCTGGCCAAGGCGCTGGGCGGCGGCCCCGTCGACGTGCCCCACTACCATCACCAGGCCATCGACCGTCTCGCCGCCGATCTCACCGTCACGGCCACGGCCGACGACGGCACCGTCGAGGCGGTGGAGCTCGACGCGCACGACTTCACCGTGGCCGTCCAGTGGCACCCGGAGGCCGCCACCGACTGCGCCCTGTTCGAAGCCCTGATCGCGGCCTGCTGACCTGCCTGGGCCGGGCCTCCGGCCCCAGGCCGGCACCCCCTCGACTGCGCCCTCGCCGTACCTCCGGTCGAGCCGGCGACGCAGCCCCTTGGTGGCAGGCGATCCGGTTCATGTCTTGTGAGCGGGATCGTTCAACCGGATGACCGAGCCGGGCGGCCCGTCGATGGCCGTCGCCACCTGCCGGCCCGGCGACTACTTCACCTGGGCCCTGGAGGCGCCCGATCCGTCCGGCGACCCGCACGTCACGCTGCTCGGCGACGCCGCGCACACCATGTCGCCCGGGCGCGGCGACGACGCCAACACCGCCCTGCGCGACGCCCGGCCGCTCACCCTCACGCTGGCCGAGGTGGCCGCCGGCCGGGTCCCGCTCGGGCCGGCGAAGGCCGTATACGAGCAGGAGATGCTGAGATACGGCTTCGCGGCCGGGCACGCCTCGCGGCGCCACCCGTTCGCCCGGCCGGACACGCGTGACGGGGACGCGACAACATCCCCGCCACGGCACTAGGCTTGCGGACATCACCGACAAAACCGTGCGGGAGAGCGCCCTGACCGCCATCCAGGGCCCCTGAAGGAGCAAGCCCTCCCCGCGAACCTCTCAAGGCAAAGGACCGCACGGACGAGGTGACCTCTGGAAAGCAGGCCCCACGTGGCCTCGCCGAAGGTGAAAGTCCGGGCAAAACCTGGGCGAAGCTCTCAGGCATCGATGACAGAGGGGGAGGATCCTGGCATCCGATCCTGCCCTGAGGTGCGACTCATGTCCCGACCGACACCGTTGCGAGACGTCCACGAGAGTCTCGGCGCGACCCTGACCGACTTCGCCGGCTGGCTCATGCCGCTGCGCTACGGCAGCGAGTCCACCGAGCACAACGCCGTCCGGCAGGCGGCCGGGCTGTTCGACCTGTCGCACATGGGCGAGATCTTCGTGACCGGCCCGCAGGCCGCGGAGGCGCTCGACTACGCGCTGGTGGGGCAGTTGTCGGCACTGGCGATCGGCCGGGCCCGCTACACCATGATCGTCAACGAGCGGGGCGGGGTGATCGACGACCTCATCGTCTACCGGCTCGGCGACGAGGAGTTCATGGTGGTGGCCAACGCCTCCAACTACGAGAAGGTCGCGGACGAGCTGGAGGGCCGCGCCAAGTCGTACGAGGCCGTGGTCGAGGACCGTTCGGAGCAGTACGCGCTGATCGCCGTGCAGGGGCCGCGCGCCCAGGAGATCCTCGCCACGCTCACCGACGCCGACCTCGCCGGGCTCAAGTACTACGCGGGCCTGCCCGGCCTGGTCGACGGGCGGCAGGCGCTGATCGCCCGCACCGGCTACACCGGCGAGGACGGCTTCGAGCTGTTCGTGGCCAACCAGGACGCGGTGCCGCTCTGGCACGCCGTGACGAGGGCGGGCGAGCCGTACGGGCTGCGTCCGGCGGGTCTGTCCAGCCGCGACACGCTCCGGCTCGAAGCCGGGATGCCGCTCTACGGCAACGAGCTGGGAGCCGAGCTGACCCCGTTCGACGCGGGGCTGGGCAGAGTGGTGAAATTCGACAAGCCGGGCGACTTCGTCGGCAGGTCGGCGCTGGAGGCGGTCAAGGACACCCCGCCCCGGCGCAGGCTCGTCGGCCTGGTCGCGCGTGGCCGCCGGGTGCCCCGTCACGGGTACCCGGTCACCAAGGACGGTGCCGTCGTCGGCGAGGTCACCAGTGGGGCCCCCTCCCAGACCCTGGGCAAGCCCATCGCGCTGGCGTACGTGGACACGGAGGCCGAAGAAGGTCTGGCCGTCGACATCCGGGGCAGCCATGAACCAGTGGACCTGGTGGAGCTGCCCTTCTACAGGAGGAACAAGTGAGCAACATCCCTGACGAGCTGAGCTACACCAAGGAGCACGAGTGGGTGGCCGGGCTGGACGACGGCATCACGGTGACGGTCGGCATCACCGCGTTCGCCGCGGAGGCCCTTGGTGACGTCGTCTACGTGCAGCTCCCGGAGGCGGGCACCGGCGTCGCGGCCGGTGACTCGGTCGGCGAGGTGGAGTCGACCAAGTCCGTGAGCGAGATCTACTCCCCCGTCGGGGGCGAGATCGTCGAGGTCAACCAGGCCCTCGTGGACGATCCGTCGCTGGCCAACAGCGACCCCTACGGCGAGGGCTGGATGTTCCGGGTGCGCGTGGAAGGCGCCCCCGAGGACCTTCTCTCCGCCGAGGAATACTCGGCGCTCACATCGGGCGAATCCTGACCGTCCGCCGGGGCCCTGCCGGGCCCCGGCCCTGCTGAAGGGCGCATCAATGGCGATCAGCGTCTTCGACCTCTTCAAGATCGGCATCGGGCCGTCGAGCTCCCACACGGGCGGGCCGATGGCCGCCGCGCACCGGTTCGCCCGCGGCCTGCACGACGACGGCCTCCTGCCGCGCACCGCCCGCGTCGACGCCATCCTGTACGGCTCGCTCGGCCTGACCGGCAAGGGCCACGGCAGCGACAAGGCCGTCCTGCTGGGCCTGTCGGGCGAGAAGCCCGAGCTGGTGGACGTCGACGGCATCGACGCGCGGCTCGCGGAGATGCACGCCTCCGGCACGGTCACGCTGTACGGCACCCGGGAGATCCCGTTCGTGGTCGGCGAGAACCTGGTCTTCGAGCGGAAGATCTCGCTGCCCGAGCACCCCAACGGCATGCGCTTCACCGCCTACGCCGACTCCGGTGAGCCGCTGCGCGAGAAGGTCTACTTCTCCGTCGGCGGCGGCTTCGTCGTGGACGAGAACGCCACCGGCGCCGACCGGATCAAGCCGGACGACACCGTGCTGCCCTACCCGTTCACCACCGGGGAGGAGCTGCTCAAGCACTGTTCCAACACCGGCCTGTCGATCTCCGCCCTGATGCTGGAGAACGAGAAGGCGTTCGGCCGCACCGAGGAGGAGATCCGCGCCGGAATCCTGCGGCTGTGGCAGGTCATGTCCGAGTGCGTGAAGCGCGGCATCGCCAAGGAGGGCGTGCTGCCGGGCGGTCTCAAGGTCAAGCGGCGCGCCAACCAGCTGCACCGCCGCCTGCAGACCGAGACGTCGGAGACCGACCCGCTGCGCGCCCTCGACTGGGTGTCGCTGTTCGCCCTGGCCGTCAACGAGGAGAACGCCGCCGGTGGCCGCGTCGTCACCGCCCCCACCAACGGCGCCGCCGGCATCATCCCGGCCGTGCTGACCTACTACTCCCGCTTCGTCCCTTCGGCCGATGACGAAGGCGTGGTCCGCTTCCTCCTCACGGCGGCGGCGATCGGCGTCCTGTTCAAGGAGAACGCCTCCATCTCGGGGGCCGAGGTCGGCTGTCAGGGTGAGGTCGGATCCGCCTGCTCGATGGCCTCCGCCGGCCTGACGGAGGTGCTCGGCGGCACGCCCGAACAGGTGGAGAACGCCGCCGAGATCGGCATCGAGCACAACCTCGGCCTGACCTGCGACCCCATCGGCGGCCTCGTCCAGATCCCGTGCATCGAGCGCAACGCGGTCGCCTCCATCAAGGCCATCACCGCGGCCCGCATCGCCCTGCGCGGCGACGGCCGCCACTTCGTCGCCCTCGACAAGGCCATCAAGACCATGCGCGACACCGGGCGCGACATGCTCGACAAGTACAAGGAGACGTCCCGCGGCGGCCTCGCCGTCAACGTCATCGAGTGCTGACGGCCCGGTCACCGGCCTGAGGAGTCTCGCCGGCCGTCAGGGCAGGGCCGGCACGGCCGGCGGGGAGTCGGTCCATCCGGACTCGACCAGCTTGCTGGTCTTGACCACGAGCGCCGGCTTCGTGTACGTGACCGTCTCGTCCTGTGACAGCAGCGCCATCCTGCCGGTGTCCACGATCAGCCTCGTCTTGACCGGGACCGTGCCCTTCCCGCCCGGCATGTCGATCAGGAGGGCCGTGCCGGATCTGCCTAGCTTGTCCTTGGCGTTGCCCTCGGCGCGTACGCCGGGCATCGTCAGCAGCCCGTGGTAGGCCGCGGCGCGGACCTCCTTCGGAGCGGGAAGGTCGTACAGGATCTCAAGCAGGTTCCACCTGAGCCAGCCGCCGTCAACGAGGATCTCGCGGCCGACCCGGCCCGCCTCCTCGATCCAGGCCTTCAGGCGGTGCGGATCGGCGGGCAGTCGCTGGACCTCGTCGTAGGTCAGCCACTGCCCCGCGAACAGGAACGAGTTCTGCTGTGGCACAGGGCCCACGTGGCCCTTGGAGGGCTGGATGGACAACTTCACGGTCTTGCCGTCGATCGATTCGCTCCACTTGGAGGGGGAGCCGTCGCGCTGCCATGCCTTCTTGTCCGCCGCGCTCTTCGGCACCGACCCCAGCTCCCGGTATCCGAACCACGACCTGCCGTCGGGCGCGCTCCACCTCTCCGTGATCTCCTGCTGGAGCAGCGAGTAGGGATCCGACCTGGTGCCGAACCGCCAATGGTCGGTGGTCGTCGTCAGCATCCTGGTGTGCCAGTAGGCGCCCTCCGGGGGAGCGACCGCGGCGGCCGCCGGCGCGCCCAAGACGGTGGCGCCCACGGCCAGGACGACGCCGAGAGTGATCAGCCGCCGGGCCTGTGTGCTCGCGAACTTCATACGTTTCCTCCATACATGCGAAGTCACGACTGTCCATACGCCTGGCTCCCCTCGAACGGTTGCCCGCGAGGTGTTCTTCGCGAGCGGGCAACGGTTGTCAACGCCGGGGCGTATTAGGAGACGTGAAATTGGACAGACAGCCGTGAGCGACGTTGAACATGACTTCGGCGCTTTCGTGGCCGCACGTGCCACGAGCCTGCTGCGGGTCGCCTATCTCGCCTGTGGCGACAAGACGGAGGCCGAGGACCTGCTGCAGACGGCGCTGGAGCGTACCTACCGGAACTTGCACCGGGTCCGCCCCGAAAGCCTTGAGCCCTATGTGCGCCGCGTCATCGTCAACGCCGCCATCAGCCGCGCCCGCCGCCGGGCGATCCTCAGCGTCATCCCGATGCGCAACCCGCCGGAGACGTCGGCCCGCGCGAGCGACGCCGACCTGCGTCATGTGCTCATGGAGGCGCTGCGCGCCCTGCCGCCCCGGCAGCGCGCGGTGATCGTCCTGCGGTACTGGGAGGACCTCAGCGAGACGCAGACCGCCGAAGTGCTCGGATGCGCGGTCGGCACGGTCAAGAGCCAGGCATCGAAGGCCATGGCCAAGCTCCGTTCGGCGCTCGGCCGGGAAACGGTGGAAGGAGTGATCAGGAATGCCCACGCTTGATGAGGAGATCCGCCGGCTCATGGCGGACGAGACCGCGAGCCTGCACGCCGCGCCCGACCTGCTGGAGCGGGTGATGCGCTCCTCCCGGAACAAGAGAAGAAGGGCCTGGGCCGCGGCGGTGGCCGCGGCCGTGGCTGTCGTCGCCGCCACGCCCGTCGCCTATCTGACCGCCGGTTCGGTGGCCACGACCGGCGATCAGGCCACGGTCTCCGCGGCGCCGGAACCACCCCCCATCGACGACACCCCGCCCGTGCCATCCGACCCGCCGAACCTCGGAGACCTGGGCGACGGGAAAGAGTTCGGGCACGTCAAGGTGGGATACCTGCCCGAGCGGCTGCGCTGGTCCCATTGGTCGGTGGACTTCGGCGACAGGTACTCGACCTCGTACGACTACAAGGGAGACAAGCGTGGCTTCTACTGCGTCCAGATCTTCATGTACGAGGAGGCGGCCGTCCAGGAGATCGGCGACCGGATCCAGGGGTACCGCGACGAGGGGGACGGCGAGGAGGTGACCATCGGCGACCGGACCGGCTACCTGGTCGTGCAGGGCGTGGGCGAGGACGGCATGAAGGGCACCCCGACGATCTTCCTCAAAATGGGCGACAGCCAGTGGGCCGAGATCATGTTCAGCCCCACGTACGCGAAGGAGTTCTCCGGCGCTGGCGCCGTCAACGCCGAACTGAAGAAGATCGCGGAGGGACTCACCTCCACTCTCTGACCCCGGCGGCCGGGGGACCCATCGGCGCCCTTGTCGTGAACGCCTTCCGGCCCAGCGGTGATGGGAGGGTGCGACTGTGGCCGAATGACACGCACAGCGCCCGCTGCTAGAAACCTAGAGAACCTTACAGACCTCAAGGTTGTCGCCTAGTCTTGGCGCATGGAAAACATCCCGCTCCAGGAGGCGCGCGAGAAGCTCGGCGTGCTCGTCGCACAGGTGCACCACGCCCACCGCCCGGTGACCATCACCCGCCACGGCAAACCGGAGGCGGTGCTGGTGTCCGCCGATGACTATGCCAGGACAAAGGAGAAACTGCGCGAATTCCAAGATGAGGCCGATCGCCGGTATATCCGCGACCGAGAAGCGCGCCTGGCGGCAGGCGAAGACCTCGGCATGATCACCATCTCCGCCAGCTCACGCGAGGAGCTGGAAGCCAAGCTCAACGAGGCGCTGGGGCTGACCTAGTGACGCTCAGGAATGTCAGGTGGGAGCCACCGACCGAGCAGTACGCGAGCCGGCTTCCACCTCGCCTGAGGAGACTCGTCAACACCCTTCTCGCCGAACTCGCCACGGGGCCGATCCCGCCCAAGGACACCCTGCCCGATGTCGATGTGCCGAACGCCTATGCGATCCATACCTCCGAGCTAATCATGAAGTTCACCATCTACGACGACGAGGTCCGTATCTGGATTCTGAAGGTCAACTGCTGAGTCAGCGGCGGACGTGGAGGCGGACGAGGGTGCCGAGGTCGTCGTCGCGCACCTCGCGGCGGATGCGGCCCACGATCTCCCGGTCGAGCTTGCCGACCATGGCCCCCGCGTCGGCGGAGGCCGGGCAGGTGACCGAGATGCGCAGGCGCGAGCCGTTGCCCATGACGCGCACCGCCGCCCGGGTGAGCCCCTCGATGTCCTTGAGCCCGACGCAGAGCATGGCCGTCCCGGTGCCGGAGCGGGTGCCGAGACGGCCCCAGCCCAGGCAGACCAGCAGCCAGCGGAGCGTGACGAGGGCGAGCAGGATCAGGCCGAGCGCGGCCAGCCACAGCGCCCACGGCTGGTCGGCGATCGACTGGGCGGTGCGCTCCGGCAGCACCTTGGCCCGCGACGCCAGGCCCGGTAGCCGGTCCTGGCCGCGCATCCAGGCATAACCGCCGATGGCCAGCATCAGTGTCCCCACCACGGCGAGGCCGATCCGGTTGCCCGTGTACTGCCGCATCAGATCCCCCTCCTGCGCAGCCGCACCACGACCTCACCCGTCGTGAGGGTGCCCACGCCGGCCAGGCGGTCGCCCACGGCGGTCGCGACCTGCCGGAGCATCGAGCCGGGGCTCTCCGGGCCGGTCATCACGGTGACCTCGATCGTCCGCCTGCGCAGCCGTACCCTCGCCTTGCGGACGCCTTCGACCTGCTGGGCGACGGTGCGGAGGGTGCGGCGCAGGCCCGAGCGGGTGATGCCGATGACGATGTTGGGGTCGGAGGTCTCGACCGGCACCAGCTTGCAGCGGCCGGGCACGGCCGCGAGAAGCAGCAGCGTCAGGCCCGCGGCCGCGAGGCCGAGGGCGACGAGCGACAGGTCGCGCCACGATGATCGGCCGGCCTGTTCGATCAGCCGGTCCACCGGCAGCCAGCCGAGTGGGCGGCCCATCAGGGCGGCCACGACCTCGGCGGCGCTGAGCCCCAGCGCCGCGGTGAGCGCGAGGGCCACCGTGGCCCCCGCCGGGGTGCGCGCGGGTCTGAGCACCCGGCGCGATCTGCGCAGCGGGCTCTCCTGTGCGGCGACGGCGGCGCCGGGCAGTATCTGCTGGAGCGTGGTCATCACACCGATCAGGGGTACACGGAACGGGCATCGAACCGACCATGCCCTCGCCGCCCGTTTGCGGGATCATTACCGGCCAGGCAGGTAACGTGAATCTCCCTCATATTCTTTTGCCCGGTATGCCATTACGCTCCTGGTATGAACGATCGCCAGCGATACGACCGAGCCACCGCGGCACTCGACCCGCCGTTCGCGATCCTCGATCTCGCGGCCATGCGCGCCAACGCGGCCGAGATGGCACGTCGAGCGGGCGGCAAACCGATCAGGGTGGCCACCAAGTCGATCCGTTCGCGGCCGGTGCTGCGACAGATCCTCGACATGGACGGCTTCCGCGGGCTGATGGCGTTCACCCTGCCGGAGGCGCTCTGGCTGGTGGCCGAGGGGTTCACCGACGTCCTGGTGGCCTACCCGACCGCTGACCGGCGGGCGCTCACGGCGCTGGCCGGCGACGCGCGGGCGGCCAGGGAGATCACACTGACCGTGGACTCGGCCGAGCACCTCGACTACCTCGACGACGTGCTGGAGGACGTGCGCCCGCGCCACGAGCTCCGGATCTCCATGGACATCGACGCCGGATATGTCGCCCTCGGCGGCAGGTTCCGGGCGGGCGCGCTCCGCTCCACCATCCGCGAGCCCGAGCAGGCCGCCGACCTGGCCGCCGACATCGCCAAGCGTTCCGGCTACCGTCTGGTCGGCCTGATGGCCTACGAAGCCCAGATCGCCGGCGTGGGCGACGACCCGCCGGGTAACGCGATGTACGCCCGGGCGATCAGGTTCATGCAGGGCCGCTCCGCCCGCGACCTCATCCTGCGCCGCGGCCGCATCGTCAACGCCGTCCGCCAGATCTGCGACCTCGAGTTCGTCAACGGCGGCGGCACCGGCTCCATCGAACGGACCGTGCGTGAGAAGGCAGTCACCGAGGTCGCGGCCGGTTCGGGGTTCTTCCACCCGCGCCTGTTCGACTTCTACCGCGGCTTCACCGGCCGCCCGGCCGCGCTCTTCGCCCTCCCGGTCGTCCGCCGCCCCTCCCCCGACACGGTCACGGTGCTCGGCGGCGGCTACCTCGCCTCCGGTCCTGCCGGCCGGAGCCGCCTCCCCCAGCCGTATCTCCCGGCGGGGCTGCGGTATTCGGCGGACGAGGGCGCGGGTGAGGTGCAGACGCCCCTGATCGGCCAGGCGGCGCAGGACCTGCGGGTGGGCGACCGGACGTGGTTCAGGCACGCCAAGGCGGGCGAGCTGTGCGAGCGGTTCGCCACCCTCCACCTCGTCGAGGGTGACGCGATCGTCGGCACGGCGCCCACCTACCGGGGCGAGGGCAGGACGTTCCTCTGAAGGCTGCCTCTCCGCGGGCTCTCCGAGAGGCTTCAGCGGCGACGGCGGCGGCGCCAGAGCACGATCGCGGCGCCGATCACCAGCACCGCGCCCACGGCGATGAGCACCGGGGCCGGGTTGGGCGGCTCTTCCTCCCACAACCGGTCGGGGTCGTCGCCGAACTCCACCGGCCGCGACGCCACCCCCAGCGCGTCGCCCACCGAGGAGACGAGGTGTCCCGCCCGCGTCTTGACATCGGCGACCGTGCGTTCGGCCACGCGCTTGGGGCTCACCCGGTCGGCGATGGCGTCGACCGTGTGCGCCAGCTCCGCGCGTGTCCGCGCGATCCGCCGCTCCAGCTCATCGGGATCGGTGTCAACCATGACTCTCCTCTCGACCGCGCTCATGCCCGCTCCGCGTGCCGAACGAGTCGCGTCCGCTCCGGTCGTGATCAGTCTGTCAGGTCAGCACGCCGTACGGCACGGCGGGCAGGCCGGTAGGTTTTGCCACAAGAACTCAGGAGGGCCTTATGACCGAAACCAAGCTCGTGCCCGGCGACGCCGCGCCCGAGTTCACGCTACCCACAGCCGACGGAAAGTCCGTCACCCTGGAAGACCTCCGCGGCAAGCGGGTGATCCTCTATTTCTACCCCGCCGCGATGACACCCGGCTGCACCAAGCAGGCGTGCGATTTCCGCGACAGCCTCGGCCAGTTGACCGCCGAGGGTTTCGCGGTGCTCGGCGTGTCGAAGGACAAGCCGGAGAAGCTCGCCAAGTTCGCCGAACGTGACGCGCTGACATTCCCCCTGCTGTCGGATCCCGGCCTCGACCTTCACAAGAGCTACGGCGCCTACGGCACCAAGAAGCTCTACGGCAAGGAGATCGTGGGCGTGATCCGCTCCACCTTCGTCATCGACGCCGACGGCAAGATCGAGCAGGCCCTCTACAACGTGAAGGCCACCGGTCACGTGGCGAGTCTGAAGAAGAAGCTCGGCCTCGCCTGACGCCTCTCGCGCGGGCCCTTTTCCACGGGCCCGCCACGCAGGTCGTCGACATGCCACGGTTTTCGCCAGGCAATAACGGTCAAACCGAAAGAATCCACAGAAAGAGACGGCGAATAAACAGAACCATCCACGAAACCGTCAGTGCCCATTTCTAGACTCGGACAATGTCAGCCTATGAGAAATACACCCCGGAGCTCCTCGCAGGGGCTGCGGTGAGCTCGCAGCGTAGCCGACGTGCTGCGCCAGCTTGGCATCAAGTGGACCGGCGGGAGTCACGCCCACCTCAGTCGGCGCCTCAAACACTTCGGCATCGACACCGCACACTTCGTTGGGCAGGCTCACGGCAACGGCAAGAGCTCACCGGCCCAACGGCCTCACCAGCAGATTCCGGCCCTGCGTGCACCACGGTCGACACGAGAGAAGGGCCGCCGCGCTTCGCCGGGCGTTGCAGGACGCCGGGGTTCCGTACACGTGCGCAGGCTGTAAGATTGACGGCACGTGGCAGGGAAAGCCGCTAACGCTCCATGTCGACCACATGAACGAAAACCGGCTCGACAACCGCCTGGAGAATTCGCGTTTCCTCTGCCCCGAACCGCCATTCCCAGACCGGAAATTCCGCCGGCAGGGGAAAGGCCAAGAAGGGGTCGTAGCCCAATGGCAGAGGCGCAGTCTTTAGGTGGCTGTTAGTGTGGGTTCGAATCCCACCGGCCCTACAATTCAATGTTCAGACCAGGTTGGCCGGCTGCTCGCCCTTGGCGTAATGCGCGATCTGGGTGGCCGCGACCTGCCAGGCGCGCTCGTCCGACTCCTCCACGTCACCCGCCACGTGCGGCGTGATGAGCACTCCCGGCACGTGCCACAGCGGGTGGCCGGCGGGCAGGGGTTCGGGATCCGTGACGTCGAGGATGGCGCGCAGGCGGCCTGACCGGGTCTCGGCCAGCAGGGCCGGCGTGTCGACGATCGGGCCGCGGGCGGCGTTCACCAGGATGGCGCCGTCCTTCATCGCGGCCAGGAACACCTCGTCGACCAGGTGGTGGGTGGCGTCGGTGAGGGGCAGCATGAGGACGACCGCGTCCTGGCCCGGCAGGAGCGCCGGCACGTCGTCCACGGCGCGCACCCCGGCGCGGGCGCGCCGGGCGACCATGGTGACGTGGGCGCCGAAGGGTTCGAGGCGGACACGGAGATTCGTGCCCAGGTCGCCGGCCCCGAGGATCAGCACCCGCTTGCCGTCCAGGGTCTCGGTGCTCCTCTCCCTCCAGCGGGCCTCGGCCTGGTCCGCGGCGAACGCCGGCAGGTCGCGGTAGACCGCCAGGAGGCTCGCGGCCACCCACTCCGCCACGGGCGGGCCGTAAGCGCCTCGCGCGCTGGAGAGGGCCACGTGATCCGGCAGCCGGCCGGTCCACTGGTCGGTGCCCGCGCTCAGGGTCTGGACCAGGCCGAGCGCCGGGAGCCCGGCGATCAGCTCCAGCACCCGGTCCACGGGGCGGGAGGGGACGACGATCACCCTCGCCTCGGCCGCGCCGGCCGGCAACGGCTCCATCACGTCGTAGAGCAGCGGCGCGACGCCCTGCGTTTCGGACAGGATCTCGACACCACGCCGCTCGGGCACCAGGGTGACCACGTCGCCGGTCGTCTCCGCCATGTTCGTCCCTCGGGTCGCCGGCAGTCGATGTCCCAGTCATTCCCCGGGCCGCGCCCGGAAACCCGCCGACGCCCGCGCGCCGGGAGGTCCGCCTAACCCGTGCGCGTCGGCACCGGGGTCGCGGGGATGGCCGGCGGCATCATCGTCATCGTCGGCACCGGATAGGGGTACGGGTCGCCGTAGCGGCAGTTCATCCCGCCGGGGACAGGCCGGCACTCCTGGAAGCCGGGGCCTCCGCGCCGGTCCCAGCCCGGGTGCTGCCAGTGGACGTGACGGTCTTGCCGGGCGGTGATGCCGCTGATCACGGCCACGGCTCCGCCGCCCAGGATCCCGCCCACGATCAACCCGATCAGCCCGGCACCGATGATCTGCGCCGGCTTCTGCCGTACGAAGTCACGAAACCCGCTCGACGGCCGCGGTCCCCACCCGGGCATCCCATGCCCGAACCCCGGACCGGCAGGACCCGCCCCCGGAGCGGTGGGACCCGTACCTGGACCGGCAGGACCCGCGCCCGGAGGGATGGAACCCGTACCCGGAGCCGTAGGACCCGTACCTGGACCGGCAGGACCCGCGCCCGGGGCGGCAGGACCCGTGTCCGAAACGGTGGGGTGCGCGTCCGGGGTGTCCGATGGAGGGACGGAGGTAGGGTCGCGCGGCACTTCCTCTTCGCCGCGCGACCCACCAGCGCGATCATGATCCGCCATCACGATCTCCCTTTACTCACCCGAAGCGGGTTCTCCCAAGGACAAGATTGCCGGAAACACCGTAAGCCGCGCGTAAGACCTGGGTCGTAGGCGAACTTCCCCCTCAAGGCGGACCAAGTCCCGGCAATGGCTACATATCGTGAGGATGTGTTCGGCAGGGTACGCGCGTGGTCGACGCGCCACGTCAGGCTGATGGACGCCCTCCGGGTGGCGCCCCTGGCCGTGCTGACTGTGCTGACCATATGGTCGTCCACGTCGCCCGGCCGCGTCGGCTACCTGCTCCTTTCGGCGGCGCTGCTGGCGCCGCTGTTCTGGCAGCGCAGGCACCCACCGGCGGTCTTCGCGGCCGTGTCGCTGGTCAGTTTCGGGCAGTGGCTGGCAGGGGTCGATCCGCTGCCCGCCAACCTCGCGGTGCTGGTGGCGCTCTGGTCGGTGACCTACTCGTGCTCGTTCCCGTGGACCCTGGCGGCGGCCCTGGTGTCCGAACTCGGGGTGTTCCTGGTGCTCGTGCACTGGGACACGATCTCGTTCAGCATGTTCTTCAGCGGCTCCATCTTCGTCGTGACCGTCTGGCTCACCGGTCTGTACGCCAGCACGCGCAGGCGCTATCTGGAGGGCCTGGAGGAGCGCGCCGAACGGGCCGAGCACGAGCGCGACCAGCAGGCCAGGATGGCCGCGGCGGCCGAGCGCACCAGGATCGCCAGGGAGCTGCACGATGTCGTGGCGCACAACGTCAGCGTGATGGTCGTCCAGGCCGACGGCGCCGGCTACGCCATCGACGGCGACCCCGAGGAGGCGCGGCTGGCCGTGCGGAACATCTCCAAGACCGGCCGCGAGGCGCTCGCGGAGATGCGCAGGCTGGTCGGCGTGCTGCGCCAGGACGACGCGGACGCCACCGACTACACACCGCAGCCGGGCCTGGCCCAGTTGGAGGAGCTGGTGAGCGGCGCGGGCGTGCCCGCGCGGTTGCGGATCGGCGCCGTGCCGGGCGAGCTGCCGGAGGGGCCGCAGCTCACGGTCTACCGCATCGTGCAGGAGGCGCTGACGAACACGCTCAAGCACGGCGGACCCGGTGCCCGCGCGGTGGTCGAGCTCGGCTGTGCCGGGGCGGAGCTGGTCGTGCGGGTGACCGACGACGGCAGGGGCGCGGCGGCGCCACGCAGCCCCGACGGGCACGGGCTGGTCGGGATGCGCGAGAGGGTGGGCATGTACGGCGGGACGGTGTCGGCGGAGCCCCGGCCGGGTGGCGGGTTCGAGGTGCTGGCCCGGCTGCCGGTGCCGATGACGAGGGCCGCCTCGTGATCCGGGTGATGCTCGTCGACGACCAGGAGCTGCTGCGGGCGGGGTTCCGGATGGTGCTGGGCGCGCAGCCGGACATCGAGGTGGTGGCCGAGGCGCGCGACGGCGCCGAGGCGCTGGAGGTGCTGCGCGGCGTCGAGGTGGACGTGGTGCTCATGGACGTGCGCATGCCCGGGATGGACGGCGTCGAGGCGACCAGGCACATCGACGGCCCCAAGGTGCTCATTCTGACCACGTTCGACCTGGACGAGTACGCGTTCGCCGCGGTGAAGGCGGGGGCGTCGGGCTTCCTGCTGAAGGACGTGCCGCCGGGCGACCTGGTGACCGCGATCAGGACCGTGCACAACGGCGACTCGGTGGTGGCGCCGAGCACGCTGCGGCGGCTACTGGGCAGGTTCGCCGCCGTCCTGCCGGGCGAGGAGCCGGGCGACGTGGCGGAGCTGACGCCCCGCGAGCGCGAGGTGCTGCTGATGGTGGGGCGCGGGCTGTCCAACCTGGAGATCGCCGCCCGGCTGGAGGTGGCCGAGGCGACGGTCAAGACGCATCTCGGCCGGGTGCTGGCCAAGCTGGGCCTGAGGGACCGGGCCCAGGCCGTGGTCTACGTGTACGAAACCGGGCTGATCGTGCCCTCCCCTCGGCCGAAAGGCTGACCCGGGTCATCGCACGGCCTACACGAAGTCCCTCCTCAGGGCCCACGAATGCCGGATGTCTCGCCCATAGCGTGGTTCGCGTTCCCGGATGAAGCCCAGTTCCGGATGAAGCCCGAAGGAGTGAACGTGACCCTCACCGAGACCCGGCGCCAAGCCCCTCCCGCCGTGGTGGCCCGCGCCCTGA
This sequence comes from Nonomuraea sp. NPDC048916, assembly GCF_040649575.1. Taxonomy (NCBI): domain Bacteria; kingdom Bacillati; phylum Actinomycetota; class Actinomycetes; order Streptosporangiales; family Streptosporangiaceae; genus Nonomuraea; species Nonomuraea sp. NPDC048916. Next base: position 282,495 of record NZ_JBEZFS010000012.1, on the reverse strand, counting down.
CCAAGACCTACGGCCAGGGCGACGCCCGGGTCCACGCCCTGCGCGGGGTGGACGTGTCGTTCGCGACGGGCGCGTTCACCGCGATCATGGGTCCGTCGGGCTCGGGCAAGTCCACGCTGATGCACTGCCTGGCCGGGCTCGACACGGCCACCTCCGGCACCGTGCACGTCGGTGACGTGGAGCTGACCGGGCTGAGCGACAAGCGGCTGACGCTGCTGCGCCGGGAGCGGATCGGGTTCGTCTTCCAGGCGTTCAACCTGTTGCCGACGCTGACCGCCGAGCAGAACATCCGGCTGCCGCTGGAGATCGCCGCCCGGCAGGCGGACCAGGTGCTGTTCGACCGGGTCATCGAGACGGTCGGGCTGGCGGACCGGCTCGGCCACCGGCCCGCCGAGCTGTCCGGGGGGCAGCAACAGCGCGTGGCCGTGGCCAGGGCGCTCATCAGCAAGCCTCAGGTGATCTTCGCCGACGAGCCGACCGGCAACCTCGACTCGCGCAGCGGCGCGGAGGTGCTGTCGTTCCTGCGCGCGTCGGTGCGGGAGCTGGGGCAGACCATCGTCATGGTGACGCACGACCCGGTGGCGGCCGCGTACGCGGACCGGGTGGTGTTCCTGCGCGATGGCGAGCTGGTCACCGAGCTCGCCGCGCCCACGCCGCAGTCGGTGCTCGACACGCTGATGAAGCTGGAGGGCTGACGTGCTGAGAACGGCTCTGGCCGGGCTGCGCGCGCACCGGCTCAGACTGCTGCTCACCTCGCTGGCGATCACGCTAGGCGTGGGCTTCATCGCGGGCACGTTCGTGCTCACCGACACCGTCCAGGCGGGGTTCTCTCAGCGGGTCACGGCCGAAGCGGACAAGGTCGGCGTCGCCGTCCTGCCCGAGGCCGCCGACTCCCCGCTGCCCGTTCGGCTGCTGGTGCGGGTGCGCGCCGTGCCGGGCGTGCTCGACGCGCAGGGCCTGGTACGCGGGAAGGCGCCGCTGCTGGGCAAGGACGGCAGGGCGGTGGGCGACGTGGCCACGACGGCCATCTCGATCGTCCCCGGCCCGCTGAACCGCGCCACGATCGTGAGCGGCGCCGGACCGGGATCCGACGACCAGGCGGCGGTGCTCGACAAGAACACCGCCAAAGCCCACGGCTTCCAGGTCGGCGACACGATCACCGTGCTCGGCCCCGACCGGAGGGAGCACCGGTTCAGGCTGGTCGGCCTGCTCGATCCCGGCATCGACCAGGAGCTCGCCTACACCGGCGCGCTCGGCTTCACCACGGCCACGGCGCAGCGGATGACCGGTGAGAAGGGCTTCCACGAGATCGACGTCGCCGGGGCCGACCCGGCACGGCTCAAGGAGGCCGTCACCGAGGCGGCGGGGCCGGGCGTCGTGGTCCAGACCGGCGAGGAGCTGGCCGCCGACCTGGCTCGGCGGGCGGGGGTGGAGATGAAGGCGCTGAGCGTGGGGCTGCTGATGTTCGGCCTGGTGGCGATGCTGGTCGCCGCGCTGGTCATCTACAACACGTTCAACATCCTCGTCGCGCAGCGCGCCAGGGAGATGGCGCTGCTGCGCTGCATCGGCGCCACGCGCGGGCAGGTGTTCGGCTCGATCCTGATCGAGTCGGTGGTGGTCGGGCTGGTCTCGGCCGTGCTCGGCCTGCTCGCCGGCTACGGACTGGGCACGGTCACGCTGAGGGTCCTGGACGCCGTCGAGGCGCCGCTGCCGACCGACGCGACCGCGACGCTGTCGCCGACGACGATCGCGACCGGGCTGGCCATCGGCCTGGTGGTCACCGTGGGCGCGGCGCTGCTGCCCGCGCGGACGGCCACGCGGGTCGCGCCGATCGCGGCGCTGCGCACGCAGCCCGAGCAGCGGACGTTCCGCGCCGGCCTGCTCCGGGTGCTCTCCGCCGCGCTCTTCCTCCTCGCCGGTCTGGGCACGGCCGCCGTCGGGGCGCTGGTCATGACGCCCGGCGAGCAGGTCTCCCTCGTCGTCGTCATGGGCGGGGGCGTGCTGACCTTCCTCGGGGTGCTGATCCTCGGGCCGGTGCTGGTCAAGCCGCTCAGCGGCCTGGTGGGCTGGATTCCCGGCAAGCTGTTCGGCGTGCCGGGACGGCTGGCCGTGGACAACGCGGGCCGCAACCCCAAGCGGGCCGCGACCACGACGGTGGCGCTGACCATCGGGGTGACGCTGATGACGCTGATCTCGGTGATCACCGCCTCCACCCGGGTGACGGTGGCCGCCAAGCTCGACGACCAGTTCCCCATCGACTACCTGCTGGTCACACAGGAACGTGACGCGAGCATCCCCCGGTCGGTGGGCGCGGCCCTGCGGGGCAGTCCGGAGCTGGCGTCGGTGGTGCAGATCCGCGACGCCGCGGCCGAGGTGGGCGGCAACCGCGTCGAGGTCGGCACGTTCAGCGGGCCCATCACACCGGACGTCACGGCCGGTGCGATGCGCGATCTCGGTGCCGGTCAGGTCGCGGTCGCCGGCCCGATGGCCGAGCGCCTCGGCGTGCGGATCGGCGACACCGTGGCCGTGCGGACGAAGGCGGCCGGCACGGTCTCGCTGGCGGTGGTGGCCCTCCTCGGCGGCGACTCTCCGCTGCCGGCTCTCACGGTGGCCGAACCGGAGTTCGAGCGTTACTTCGGGGCGGTGCCCGACTCGCGGGTGCTCATCAACGCCGGCGACGGCGTACCGGCGGAACGGGCGCGCGCGGTGGTGGACGCGGCCGTCGCCGAACACCCGACGATCAAGGTGTCGAGCTCGACCGAGGTGCGGGGGCAGTTCGACGAGACTCTGGATATGCTGTTGATGATCATCACTGGGTTGCTGGGCCTGGCGATCCTCATCTCGCTGCTCGGCATCGCCAACACGCTGTCCCTGTCCGTCCATGAGCGCACTCGGGAGTCGGCACTGCTGCGAGCCCTCGGGCTGACCAGGGCGCAGTTGCGGCGGATGCTCTCGGTGGAGGCGCTGGTGCTCGGGCTGATCGGCGCGCTGGTCGGGGTGGCGCTCGGCGGCGTGTTCGGCTGGGCTGCCATGCGGGCGATGCTGGACGGCGCTCTGTTCTCGGCGCCGCTGGGGCAGATCGCGCTGTTCGTGGTGTTGTCCGGGCTGGCGGGCGTGCTGGCCGCGGTGTTGCCGGCGCGTCGTGCGGCCCGGGCGTCGATCGTCGGGTCCCTGACTGCGGGTTGAACCGGATATTCTTGGTTATTTGGACATAAAGCCCGACAAATGGGCTAGAAGATGTGCGGGCCACGGCGAGTTGCATCCTCACGGCCCGCGCTCGCGGGGCCGGGCGTCCCATGGGGGCGGCGCTCGGCCCCACGCATGTCCGCCTAGCGGGGGGTGTGGCCGGGCCACAACTCGGCGACCGTCTCGGGGTCGAGGAGCGGGCGGATCACCATCTCACCGGTGAGCTTGTCGATCACGATGCAGCCGCTGCCGACCGTGCTCGGAAGTATGGTCGGATCGTCGGGATCGGGCTCACGCACCCACGCGACATAGCCCTCGTCGAACCCGTAGATCCCCACCGGCACCGGGTCCGTCAAAGGTCGCGCGCCGTTGAAGTACTCTTCCGCCAGCGCCCTGGCCTGGTCGTGGTTCATCGAGGCCGGCCCTGCCTGTCGACGACGACGCAGAAGACGCCGGTCACCGTGGTGTAGGGCGGTTCGACCGACATGTGCCCGCGCTGCGCGTCGATCCAGATCACCTCGCCACCGGCGTTGACCGCGTTCCACGCGTGCGAGCCGCCGCCTGGCCAGCGCACCACGATGACGGCCCCGGCACCGTGCCCGGCCTCGGCCAGCCGCCGCGCCACCATCGGATAGGCCCGCCGCCCCTGGCCGGAGTAGGTGAACCGCTGCCCGACCCACCGCTCGATCCGCGCCGTCCCGCCGCTCTCGCCGGCGACCAGCGGCCTGCCGATCCGGTCGTACTCCGGCAGCCTGGGCGCGGCGGCGACGGGCTCGCCGTGCCAGGTGGACAGCACGGACAGCGCGCAGTCGGCGGCGTTGGAGGCCCGGAACGGGTCGTCCGCCGGCCCGCCGCCGTTGATCAGCCTGACCCAGGTGCCCCGCGGATCGGGAAACCGCTCGCCCGTCGGCACCGCGACGACGAGGTCCTGCTCCACCTGCGGGTCCGGCTGCGCCAGCCCCCCAGGCACGCCGTACGGCCGGCACGCGGCGAGTGGCGGCGGCCGGTCCTGCCGGTCGAACCAGTCACCCCCCGCCACGACCGCCTCGGAGCCGGAGACCGGCGCCTCCTGCCCCTCTGGGACACGCAGGGCCACCTCACCCGGAGCCGCTTCGTCCGGGGTGAGCTTGATCGGGTCGTCCGGGGCCGACTCGGCGGCGCGCTCGTAGTCACGCCAGCGCAACCCGTCGCCGACCACGGGATCGTAGCGGCCCTCGGGAAGAACCCACCGGACGCTCGGGTTGCGGTCGCGGGACACGGCCTGCCTCCTGTCATGCTCGACGACCGATCGTAGGGCCGTAACGCCGGCCCGGGAGGGGCAGTCAGGAACTTTCCCGCCCCGAACTACCGGCCTTACCAGCACAAACGCGGAGAACCACGACACAGAACGACCTCATCCCGGCCTCAAGGATCCGCGGTCCCGCCGACATACCGCCGCCGCGCAGGATGGGAAACGCGAGAAGGCACTGTCGCCGGACAAGGACGGCAGCGGCGACGTGACGCCCTCGTCAGGCCACATCGACGCCGCCGGGTCGTGACAGCGGCCGGACCGGCCGTGCGGCGGCCACCGATTCCCGGCGGCGCGGCATCGGCCACGCCTCCGCACCCGGGGACGGCGGGGTCCGCGGTCAGGCGACCTTGACGGTGATGGTGTGCCAGCCGGTGGCGCCGTCCGGGGCAGGAGGGACCTGCCGCTCGGTCTGGGTACGGCCGGCGGCGTCGGTGGCGCGTACCTCGATCGTGTGCTTGCCGGCCGGGGCGTCCCAGTCGAGTGCCCACTGCCGCCACGTGTCGGGACCCGGCACCTGGGCGAGCCGGGCCTGCTGCCACGTGCCACGGTCGACCCGTACCTCCACGGCGTCGATCCCGGTGTGCTGCGCCCAGGCGACCCCGGCGATCGTGGTGCGACCGGGCTTCAGCGAGGCTCCGGCCCTGGGCAGGTCGATGCGGGACTCGGTCTTGATCGGCGCCTGGGCCGACCAGCCGCGCGGCGTCCAATAGGCCTCGTCCCTGTCGAAGCGGGTCACCTTGACGTCCACGACCCACTTGGTGGCCGAGACGTACCCGTACAGGCCGGGCACCACCTGGCGCACGGGGAAGCCGTGGTCGACCGGGAGGACCTCGCCGTTCATCGCGATGGCGAACAGCGCGTCGCGGCCGTCGGTCACCACGTCGACCGGGGTGCCGCAGGTGAAGCCGTCGTCGGAGGTGGACAGCAGCATGTCGGCCCCGGACTGGATCCCGGCCTCGCGCAGCAGGTCGGCCATCCGGACGCCGAGCCAGCGGGCGTTGCCCACGTACGGACCGCCGACCTCGTTGGACACGCACGCCAGCGTGACGTCGGCCTCGGTGAGCGGCCTCTTCAGCAGGTCGGCGTAGGTGAGCTCGATCGGGCGGTCGACCATGCCGTGGATGCGCAGTTTCCAGGTCGCGGGGTCGACCTGAGGGACGATGAGCGCGGTGTCGACCCTATAGAAGTCCCGATTTTTCGTGACAAACGGGGACAGGCCGTTGATGCCGAAGTCCACCCCTGCGGGCAGCGGCTTGGCGGGTGTGGCGGGTGCGGGCAGCGTCAGCGCGGTACGGGCGGTGTTCACCGCGCGCCGCCCCGACAGCTCCCGGCCCAGCACGGCGGCGGCCCCCGCGACCACCACCCCACCGGCCGCACCCGTCAGCAGGCGGCGCCGGTCGAAGGCGTGCAGGCCGGCCCCGGCCCGCATCACCGTCGGCCGCTCCGCACCGCCGCCCTCCGGCGACCCACCTCGCTCCCCCGGCGAGGAATCACCCAGGACTTCACCCTCAGACGAGCCGCTCCGCCCGGACGTGACGTCCCCCTCCGGCGAGGCGCCCCCCGAGCCACCGCCCTTTGCCGAGCCACCCCGCCCGGACGAGACGCCCCCGTCGTACGAGCCGGCCTGGCCGGACTGGATGGTGGCGCGTCGTAGCAGCCACGCGAGCGCCCAGCCGCCGACCAGGACCCCCGCCACGGTCGGCAACACGTCGAGCGGGCGGCTGCCGGGCCGGGTGAGCACGGCCAGCACGCCCACGACCCCGAACGCCGCCAGCCCCGCGTACCCGTAGGCGAGCCGGCGCCTGGCCAGAAGCCCGATCACGGCGGCGACGAGGGCGAGCACCACGAGCACACCGCCCACGAGGACGGTCTTGTCGTTCTCGCCGAAGGTCTCGATCGCGAAGTCCTTCACGGGCGGCGGCGTCAGGTCGACCACCACATCGCCCACGGCCACGACCGGGAACGTCGCGGGCCCCACGACCCCCGCGACCAACTGGGCCACCCCGAGGGCCACGCCCCCCGCGACCAGTCCCGCGAGCGCGCCGGCCCAGGCGGGCACCACGTCATTCCTCTGCACGTGTCCGACGCTACGCCCTCGCCGGCGGAAGGTTCTTACGCGGTGGTTACGAAGGCGCCAGAAGGTCGCGGACGATCGGCGCCAGCGCCCGGAAGGCGCGGCCACGATGGCTGATCGCGTCCTTCTCCTCGGGCGCGAACTCGGCCGTGGTGCGTGTCTCGCCGTCGGGGACGAAGATCGGGTCGTAGCCGAACCCGTTGGAGCCGCGCGGCGTGGTGACGATGTGTCCCGGCAGGACGCCTTCGACCACGCGTGACTCCCCCGACGGCAGTGCCAGTGCGGCGGCGCAGGTGAAGCGGGCGGTCAGCAGGTCGGCGGGCACGTCGGAGATCTGCCTCAGCAGCAGCTCCAGGTTGGCCCGGTCGTCGCCGTGGCGCCCCGACCAGCGGGCCGAGAACACCCCCGGCATGCCGTTGAGCACGTCGACGCAGAGACCGGAGTCGTCGGCGACCGCGGGCAGCCCTGAGCCCTGGGCCACGGCGTGCGCCTTGAGCAGGGCGTTGGCCTCGAAGGTGACGCCGGTCTCCGGCACGTCACCGATGGAGGGGAACGCGTCCAAACCCACGACCTGGAGGTCGGCGAACTCCGACAGGATGCGTCGCAGCTCAGCGATCTTGCCCGTGTTGCGGGTCGCCAGCACGATCTTCACCGGCCCAGTGCCTCCTGCTGGATCAGCGTGAGCTCCTCGCATCCGGTCACGGCGAGGTCGAGCAGCTGGTCGAGCGCGCCCCGGTCGAACGGCGTGCCCTCGGCGGTGCCCTGCACCTCGACGAAGCTGCCCGTGCCGGTCATGACGACGTTCATGTCGGTCTCGGCCGCGACGTCCTCGGTGTAGCAGAGGTCGAGCATCGGCACCGAGCCGACCACACCGACCGACACGGCCGCCACCGAGCCGACGAGCGGGTCGCCCGGGCACATCCTGCGCTCGCGCATCCATCCGATGGCGTCGGCCAGGGCGACGTAGGCGCCGGTGATGGCGGCTGTCCTGGTGCCGCCGTCGGCCTGCAGCACGTCACAGTCGAGCAGGACGGAGTTTTCGCCCAGGGCCTTGTAGTCGACGCAGGCCCGCAGCGAGCGGCCGATCAGCCGGGAGATCTCGTGTGTGCGTCCGCCGATCCTGCCGCGGACGGACTCGCGGTCGTTGCGCGTGTTGGTGGCGCGCGGCAGCATCGCGTACTCGGCCGTCACCCAGCCCTGGCCGCTGCCCCTGCGCCAGCGCGGCACGCTGTCCTGGACGGAGGCCGCGCAGAGCACCCTCGTGCCGCCGAACTCCACCAGCACCGAGCCCTCCGCATGGGTGAGCCACTGCCTGGTGATGGTGATCGGGCGGAGCTGGTCGGGGCCGCGGCCATCCTGTCGAGACATGCAGATCACCCTATCTCCGCATCGCCATACTCTTGACCGATCGAGTCCGACACATGGATCCTTACGCAATGACAACGGGGGTGTTGCGGAGCCCTGATTTTCGCAGATTTCTCGGCTCACACGTGGCCAACGAACTCGGGGTCAACATTTCGCGTGTGGCGCTTCCTCTGGTCGCCGTGCTGGTCCTGCATGCCGGCGCGCTGGAGGTGGGCCTGCTGTCGGCTCTGCAGACGGCGGCCTTCCTGCTGATCGGCCTGCCCGCGGGCGTCTGGGTCGACCGATGGCGCAAGCGGCACGTGATGATGGTCGCCGACCTGGCGCGGGGGTTGCTGCTGGCGAGCATCCCGCTGACGTACACACTGGGGTTGCTGTCGATCGGGCTGATGTTCGCGGTCGCGCTGCTGGTGGGGATGGTCCAGGTCTTCAACGACGTGGCCGACCAGACCTACCTGCCCGAGCTGATGAGCAAGGACGACCTGAGCAGCGGCAACTCCAAGCTGGAGTTCGTCCGGGCCGGGGGTTCCCTGGCCGGTCCCGGCCTGGGCGGTGTGCTGGTGCAGTTGCTCGGCTCGCCCGTCACCATCCTGGCCACGGCCCTGACCTCGTTCGGCTCGGCGCTCCTCCTCGGCTCGATCAAGGCCTCCGACCGTCTGGCGCCGCCCGCCGGGGAGCGTCCGGGCATGTGGCGCGGCATCCGCGAGGGGCTGGTGTTCGTCTGGGAGGACCGGCTGTTACGCACGATCACCGCCACGACCGCCGGCACCAACCTCTGCCTCAGCGCCGTGCTGGGGCTGTCGGTGCTGTTCCTGGCCGAGGTGGTGAGATTACCGCCCGGGGTGATCGGCGTGCTGCTCATGTCGGGCGCGGTCGGCGGCCTGCTGGGCGGCCTGACCGGCGGATGGTTGTTCAAGAGGTACGGCACGGCCCGGGTGACCTGGCTGGCCATCGCCGTGACCTCGCCCTTCGGCTTGCTGCTGCCGATGACGCAGGCCGACTGGCGGATGTCGTTCTTCAGCATCACCTCGATCGCGCTGTCCTGGGGCGCGATCCTCTACAACGTGGGGCAGCTGACCTACCGGCAGACGGTCGCGCCGGAGCACATGCTGGCCAGGGTCAACGCCACGGTGAGGTTCGTCGTCTGGAGCACGATGCCGCTGGGGGCGTTGCTCGGAGGGCTGGTGGCCCAGCAGATCGGGGTGCGGCAGGCGCTCTGGGTGTTCATGGGCGGCCGGCTGATCTCGTTCGTCCCGCTGTTGTTCTCACCGTTGCCGCGGCTGCGCGACTTCACGCAGCTTCAGGCCAAGTCGTAGACGGTGCCGCTCCTGGCCAGGTCGATCGGGCCGCCGTAGCCGCCGCGGCAGGCGTCGTCCAGGATTCGGGCCTGGTCGTTCCAGGGCACGAGATGCGTGAGCACGAGCCGGCCGGCGCCCGCCTTCGCAGCGTGCTCGGCGGCCTGACGACCCGTCAGGTGCAGGCCGGCGGGCAGCCCCGGCTGGTCGACGAAGGACGCCTCGCACAGGAACAGGTCGGTGTCCTCGGCCAGCTTGACCAGCTCCGGCGACTCGCCCGTGTCGCCGGAGTAGGCGACGCTTCGCGGGCCGTGTGAGACGCGGAACCCGTACGCCTCGACCGGGTGGTTGACCAGGCCGGCCGTCACGGTGAACGGCCCGACCCCGAACGTGCCCGGCCGCAGCCGGGTGAAGTCGAAGGCGGTCTCCAGGCCCGGCTCGTCCGGCATGCCGTAGGCGGCGGCCAGCCGGCGCGGCGCGTCGGCCGGCGCGTGGACGGGCACTCGCGGGTACGGCGCGTCGGGCCCGTACGTGCGCACCACGTGATAGCCGCACAGGTCGAGGCAATGATCGGCGTGCAGGTGGGTCAGGCAGATCGCGTCGACGTCGTAGAGGCCGATATGCCGTTGGAGCGCTCCCAGCGCTCCTGTGCCGAAGTCCAGCAGCAACCTGAAGCCGTCGGCTTCGAGCAGGTAGCAGGACGCGGGGCTGTCAGGACCGGGGAAGCTCCCCGAGCAGCCGATGATGGTCACCTTCATGTGGGCCTCCGTTAGAGGTAGTACCCCCCACCGGTGTGACTTCGACCGCGTCGATCTCCGGGCCCAGGAAGCGGCGTCCGAGCTGGGCGAACAGGGTGGAATCGCCGGTGGCGCGGAAGCGGTGCCGGGGGGTGGCGTCGCTTCCGGCCGCCAGGTCGCGGTCGTGGAGGATCCGATAGACGTCCTTGGCCGTCTCGTCGGCGCTGGAGACCAGCGTGACCCCGTCACCGGCGACGTAGGAGATGGCGCCGGTGAGCAGTGGGTAGTGGGTGCAGCCGAGGATGAGCGTGTCGCACTCGGCGTCCTGGATGGGCCGGAGGTATTCGCTCACGACCTCGATGAGCTCCGCGCTCGCCGTCTCTCCTCGTTCGACGTACTCGACCAGGCGTGGGGCGGCCACGCCGGTGAGACGCACGTCGGGAGCGGCGGTGAAGGCGTCGTGGTAGGCCATCGACTGGATGGTCGCCCGCGTGGCGATCACGCCGACCCTGCCGGTGCGGGTGGCGCGCACCGCGCGCCGGGTGGCCGGCTGGATCACCTCGACGACCGGCACGTCATAACGCTCGCGGGCGTCGCGCAGCACGGCGGCGCTGGCACTGTTGCACGCGATCACGAGCATCTTGACGTCGTGCTCGACGAGGTGGTCCATCACCTCGAGCGCGTAGGCGCGCACCTCGGCGATGCGTTTGGGGCCGTACGGCTGGCGGGCGGTATCGGCCACGTAGGTGATGGACTCATGCGGCAGCTGATCGATGATCGCCCGGGCGACCGTCAGGCCGCCCACCCCGCTGTCGAAGATCCCAATGCTCGCGTCCGGCACCCTTCAGAGGGTAGGCGACCTGCCGGATTCTCACTGCGTAAGAATGCTCACAGTGCTCGTTCGTGTCACCCGCGTCCCACGCGGGCCAGCTGGCGTGACTGCGCGACGAGCCGCCCTGCGGAGTCCCAGACCTCGACGTCCTCGTCGAACCAGCCGTCGGAGATGAGGCGCCCGCTGCCGATCAGCGTGAGCCAGCCCGGGGCCGGCAGCGCCCGCAGGTGCCAGGTCAGGTCGACGGTCGGCGCCCAGCCCCGCGCGCCCGCCGAGAACACCACGGGCGGCAGCGCGTCGACGGCGAGGGCCAGCACGTAGGGGTCGGGGTCCTGGGGCTCGGACATCCTGAAGTAGGCCCGGGACTCGGGCCGGCCCGTCGGCTCGCCGTTCAGCCAGCCGATCGTGGGCGGGTCGAAGCGCATCTCCATGCGGGCGTTGAGCGTCATGTTGGACTCGGGCTTGGGGTCGGGCAGCTTCACGCACTCCTCGGGGGGCGGCATGACATATCCCATTTCTTCGGCGTACGCGGGCTGGGCGTCGCCGAGCGTGGCCGTGGTGACCAGGCTCTCGATCTGCGCCACGCCGTCCTGGACGAGCGTCGCCCTGGTGAAGGCCACGGTCCTGCCCGCCTTGAGCTGCTCGACCACGACCCGCGCGGGGCCGGCGGTGGGCGCCCGGTGAAACTGCGAGGTGGTGCTGACGGGGTGCTCGAACGGCGAGGAGTCGGCCACCGCGCGCAGGATGACGGCCATCAGGTATCCGCCGTTGAGCGGGCCGCCGATCGCGTACCCAGGATCAAGGCAGACGTCGTAGGTGGTCTCGTCGACCCGGATCGCCTGCGTGGCCTCGTCGAACTTGGTCATCCGCCCTGCCTTTGAATCCGAACTTTATTCTAGTAGCCCCATACTCTACGGCATCCATCCATCAGCGCGCCTACCAGGGAAAACGTGCTCCGGATGGGACAGTTCGAGCATGGCAAGTGTCTCCGAACTCATCGGGCAGTCGGTGTGGGACGTGGACGGAATATGGGTCGGTCACGTCGTCGACATCCGCGTGATCCGCCACCGGGGCGAGTTGCAGCGCAGCCAGACCGTCTACGGCCTCGTGGTCTCGGCCAACCGGGGGCCGATCATGCTCGGCCTGACCCGCGAGCGTCCCGGACGCCGCGGCTGGCTGTCGCGGCTGGTGGCGCGCATGGTCTACGCGGGATGCACGTTCGTGCCCTGGTCGGCCGTGGACGACTACGGCGAGGGCGAGGTCCGCCTCAGCGCGGGCCGAAAAGAGCTCACAAGGGCATGAATCCAGACTTCAGCACATTGCAAGCGCCTGTCTAGCAACATCAGCTACCTTCACTGTGGTCATAAGTCCACATTGTGAGTTGAGTGATGTCTGCGAATAATCCCCCTAGTGGCCAGGATCCTGACCGGACCACGGCATACCGTTGGAACCAGGAGCAGCAGCCGGCGAACCCGCCGACGACGCCGCTTTCGCCGGGCCAGCCGTACCCGCCGCAGCAGCCCTACCAGGGCCAGCAGCCCTATGGCCAGCAGCCGCAGTATGGACAGCAGGCGTCCTCGGGACAGCAGGCTCCGTACGGGCAGCAGGCGTCCTACGGCCAGCCGGACTACGGGCAGCCGGACCATGGACAGGCCGCCTACCAGCAGCAGGCCGGCTACGGCCAGCACCCGTACGGCCAGCAGCCGACCGAGCAGCAGTCTTTCGGCCAGCAGGCTTATGGCCAGCAGGGTTACGACCAGCAGCCCTATGGCCAGTCTTATGGCCAGCAGGCTTATGGCGGCCAGCAGCCTCATGGTCAGCAGTCCTATGGTCAGCAGCCCCCCACCCAGCAGGACCCGTACGCACAGCAGCCGCAGTACGGCCAGCAGCAGTACGGCCAGCAGGACCAGTACGCGCAGGCCGGTTGGCAGCAGCAGGGCCCGGAGGGCTTCGGCCCCGCCGAGCCGGCGAAGAAGGGCCGCAAGGGCTGGATCGTCGCCATCGCGTCCGCGCTGGCCGTGGTGCTGCTCGGCGGCGGCGCCGTGTGGGCCGTGGGCGCGATCGGCGGCGGCGGCACGCAGCCGCACGAGGTGCTGCCGGCCGCCGCCGTGGCCTACATCCGGCTCGACCTGGACCCGGCCGCCAACCAGAAGGTGGCGCTGTTCCAGCTGGCCAAGAAGTTCACCGTCACCAAGGACTCGTTCTCCGGCGAGGACCCGCGCCAGGCGCTGTTCGACGCGATCAAGAAGAGCGACAAGAGCGTCGCCGACATCGACTTCGCCAAGGACGTCGACCCCTGGCTGGGCAGCAGGATCGGCATGGCCGTGCTGCCTCCGGCGGCGGGCGCCAAGGAGCCGGGCGTCGCGGTCGCCGTCCAGGTCAAGGACGAGGCGCAGGCCAAGGCGGGCATCGCCAAGCTGATGGGCGAGGAGAAGGTCGGGATCGCCTTCCGCGACGACTACGCGCTGCTCGCCGCCACGCAGGCGGAGGCCGACAAGTACGCCGCCGCCGAGGGCAGCCTCGCCGACAACGCCGACTTCAGCGACGACCTGGACGCGCTCGGCGAGCAGGGTGTCCTGTCCTTCTGGGGTCACCTGGGCAAGCTCGCCGGGCTGGCCGAGGCCGACATGTCGGCCGAGCAGACCAAGGCGCTGGAGCAGGTCAAGAACGCCCGGTTCGCGGGCGCGCTCCGCTTCGACAGCGCCTACGTCGAGCTGGCCGGCGTGGTCCGCGGCATGGAGGGGTTCACCGACGGCGACCTGCGGGCCGCCGACCTGGGCACGCTGCCGGCCAGCACCGCGGGCGCGCTGTCCATCTCGGGCCTCGACCAGGTCATCACCAAGAAGTGGGCGGAGATCGAGCAGTCGGCCGCCGCCGCCCCCGGCGGCGAGCAGTTCAAGCAGTTCGTGGACCAGGCCAAGCAGACGTACGGCCTGCAGCTGCCCGACGACCTGGCCACCTTCCTGGGCAAGAACCTGACGGTCGCGGTCGACAGCGAGGGCCTGGACAGCGACCAGATCAAGGGCGGCGTCCGCATCGTCACCGACCCGGCCAAGGCCCAGGCCGTGTTCGACAAGGTCCAGCAGGCGATCACGTCCAGCGGCCAGCCTGTGCCGCAGGTCGCCAAGGTCGCGGGTGACGAGACGTTCACCCTGGCCACGTCCGAGGAGTACGCCAAGCAGTTGTCCGCCGAGGGCACGCTGGGCGAGAGCAAGACCTTCACCACGGCCGTCCCCGACGCCGACTCGGCGACCTTCGCCCTGTTCGTCGACCTGGACAAGGTGGAGAAGTACTACCTGGAGAGCATGAAGGGCGACGAGAAGGCCAACGCCCAGGTCCTGCGGGCCATCGGTCTCAGCGGCAAGCAGACCGCCACCGAGGGCACGTTCTCCCTCCGGGTGCTGTTCAACTGATGCGCGTCAGCTGATGCGCGAAGTTTGATGCGCGACACGCGAACGGGCGGCCGGTCTGTCACCGGCCGCCCGTTTCGTCGTTGTAGCGACTCGCGTCGTTGTAGCGACTCGCGTCGTTGTAGCCACTCGCGTCGTTGTAGCCACTCCGCCATCGTCGTGACGCCTTGCCGCCGTCGGGCGACTTGCCGCCGTCGTGAGGCGACTACGCCCAGAGCTGGCCTTCGAGCCTCTCCTCGGCCTCGTCCAAAGTGCCCTCGTAGGCCCCGGTGGACAGGTATTTCCACCCGCCGTCGGCCACCACGAAGACGATGTCGGCCCGCTCCCCCGCCTTGACGGCCTTGCGGGCCTCGCCCAGGGCGGCGTGCAGCGCGGCCCCGGTGGAGACGCCCGCGAAGATGCCCTCGGCCGACAGCAGCTCGCGGGTGCGGCGCAGCGCGTCGGCGGAGCCGACCGAGAAGCGCGTGGTCAGCACGGACTCGTCGTAGAGCTCGGGGATGAAGCCCTCGTCGACGTTGCGCAGGCCGTAGACCAGCTCCCCGTAACGCGGCTCGGCGGCCACGATCCGCACGTCGGGCACCCGCTCGCGCAGGAACCGCCCGACGCCCATGAGCGTGCCGGTCGTGCCGAGACCGGCCACGAAGTGGGTCACGCCCGGCAGGTCCTCGAGGATCTCCGGACCGGTCGTCTCGTAGTGGGAACGCCAGTTGGCCGGGTTGCCGTACTGGTAGAGCATCACCCAGGACGGGTTCTTCGCGGCCAGTTCCTTGGCCACCCGGACGGCCTCGTTGGAGCCGCCGGCGGCGGGCGAGGAGATGATCTCCGCGCCCCACATGCGCAGCAGCTGACGCCGCTCCTCGGAGGTGTTCTCGGGCATCACGCAGATCAGCTTGTAGCCCTTGAGCGTGGCCGACATGGCCAGCGAGATGCCGGTGTTGCCGCTGGTCGGTTCGAGGATCGTGCAGCCGGGGGTGAGCACCCCGTCTTTCTCGGCCGCCTCGATCATCCACAGCGCGGGTCGATCCTTGATCGACCCGGTCGGGTTGCGGTCCTCGAGCTTGGCCCAGACCCGCACGTCCGCGGAAGGCGAGAGCCGGGGAAGACCGACGAGCGGCGTGCGGCCGACCGAGTCGATCAGTGAGTCGAAACGCATGTCACCCGCCGGCGACGGCCGGAAGAACGGTCACCGTGTCGCCATCGGACACGGGTGTGCCGAGCCCGCCGAGAAACCGGACGTCCTCGTCGTTGACGTAGACGTTGACGAAGCGGCGCAGGGCGCCCTGCTCGACGAGACGCTCCTTGAGACCCGGGTGGCGGGACTCCAGGTTGCTGATGAGCTCGTCGAGGGTGGCGCCCTCGGCGTCGACGGCCTTGGCGCCGTCGGTGTAGTTACGCAGGATGGTCGGAATGCGGACCTCGATGGCCATCGCCGTCAGTCTCCTTGGATCACGTCGTCGTCCCATCGGCAGCAACCCGATGGCTGGATGCGAAATTCCAGCTCAACGACAGTCGTAGAGGACGACAGCCGGAGTGTGCGCAAAACGATAACTCTGCACAGGCCGGACCATCATGGGACAAACCTTACCTCTTCTTCGGTGATCTCGCCGTCCACGATCCGGTAGGAGCGGAACTCCACCTTGTCCTCGTCTCTGGTCGAGACGAGCACGTAGTGGGCGTACGGCTCGGAGGCGTAGGCCACGTCGGTGCGCGACGGGTAGGCCTCGGTGGCCGTGTGGGAGTGGTAGATCACCACGGGCTCCTCGTCGCGCTCGTCCATCTCGCGCCAGACGCGGAACTGCTCCATCGAGTCGAAGCGGTAGAAGGTGGGCGACCGCTCGGCGTTCTCCATCGGGATGAACCGCTCCGGGACACCGTCTCGTCCGGCGATCACGCCACACGCCTCATCGGGGTGGTCGGCCCGCGCATGGGCAACGATCTTGTCCACGAGTTCCTGCGGGATCGTCAGCATGCCCCGGAAGCTACCAGAGGGCTCGGACCAGGGTGTCCTGGAGGTAGGTCAGCCAGTCGTAGGTCACATAGGCCGGGTAGCGGGGGTCGTCCTCGGACATCATCGCGATCTCGTCGTGGATCTCCTCGGTCACCTCCAGCTTGGTGCCGAGCGCCAGCCGCACGTCGTTGAGGGAGCGCAACCACGCCTGCGCCTGCTCGGGCGTGAGCTCGCTGCGCCCCGGCCTGGCGGTGTCGAGCATGGTCTGGGCGTCGGCCCGCTTGCCGTCGCGCAGCGTCGCCTCGGTGTAGCGGCGGAACTCCGCCGACTCGTCGGGGTCCTGGTAGGCCGAGGGGAACAGCCGCGCGAGCACCGGATCGTCCGGCGCCTTGCCGCCGACGGCACCGATGCCGAGGGCGCGTTCGAGCGGGTCGTCGCCGGTCTCGCCCGGCGCCACGAGGCCGAGCACCTGCGCGACGAGCGAACGCAGGATCGAGACCTCCGCCGACTCGAAGTCGGCGACGACGACCCCGCCACGGCCCGAAGAGAATCCCGAACTCACCCGTGCCGCCTTACTTGACCGAATCCGGCTGGAGCGTCGCCCACAGGCCGTAGGAGTGAAGAATCTGCACATCGCGTTCCATCTCTTCGCGCGTGCCGCTGGACACCACGGCCTTGCCCTTGTGGTGGACGTCCATCATCAGCTTCTCGGCCTTTTCGCGGGTGTAGCCGAAGACGGTCTGGAAGACATAGGTCACGTAGGACATGAGGTTGACCGGGTCATTCCAGACGATCGTCACCCATGGCAGATCGGGCCGGACGTCCGTTGACGGACGCTCGACGGCGATTGGAGCGGTGCTACCCACATCCCCCATCCTGCCCTACCTCAGCCGTAGTCTTCGAGTCGTGACGATGACCATGAGCACTGCGTTGCTCACAGATCACTATGAGCTGACAATGTTGCAGGCCGCCCTCCGAAGTGGAGCCGCCTCCAGGCGCGCGGTCTTCGAGGTTTTCGCCCGGCATCTCCCCGGTGGCAGGCGGTACGGCGTCGTCGCCGGAACCGGACGAGTGCTCGACGAGCTGGATCGATTCCGATTCGGTGACGAAGAGCTTACTTTTCTGCGGGACAACCAGGTGGTCGACGAATCCACCCTGGCGTATCTCGCCGACTACCGCTTCTCCGGCGACATCTGGGGTTACGCCGAGGGCGATCTCTACTTCCCCGCCTCCCCGATCATGGTGGTGGAGGGCACGTTCGCCGAAGCCGTGCTGCTGGAGACCTTGATCCTGTCGATCCTCAACCACGACTGCGCGATCGCCTCGGCCGCCTCCCGGATGCGCAACTCAGCGGGCGGGCGCCCGCTCATCGAGATGGGCTCGCGCCGCACCCACGAGCGGTCCGCCGTCGCCGCCGCCCGCGCCGCCTACCTCGCCGGCTTCGCCTCGACCTCCAACCTGATGGCCGGGCACGTATACGGCATTCCCACAGCCGGTACGGCGGCGCACGCGTTCACGCTGCTGCACGATTCGGAGAAGGCCGCGTTCGAGGCCCAGGTCGCCTCGCTCGGCCCCGGCACCACGCTGCTGGTCGACACCTACGAGGTGGCAGAGGCGGTCCGCACCGCGGTCGAACTGGTCGGCTCGAAGCTGGGCGCGGTCCGCATCGACTCGGGCGACCTGGGAGCGGCGGCGCAGGAGGTGCGCGAGCAGCTCGACGCGCTCGGCGCCTTCAACACCCGCATCCTGGTCACCTCCGACCTCGACGAGTACGCCATCGCCGCCCTGGCCGCCGCCCCGGTCGACGGCTACGGCGTGGGCACCTCACTGGTGACCGGATCGGGCGTGCCCACGGCCGCGCTGGTCTACAAGATGGTGGCCCGCGAGACCGCCGGGGGCCGGATGGAGCCCGTCGCCAAACGCTCGGTCGGCAAGCCGTCGCGCGGCGGCCGCAAGGAGGCGTACCGGCTGCTCGACGAGACCGGCCGGGCGGAGACGGAGCTGGTCACCACGTCGGGCCTGGTGCCGGAGGACGGCATCCCGCTGCTGCGCGAGCTGGTGCGCGACGGCCGGGCCGTCGGCGCGGAGCCGCTCTCCGCAGCCCGCGAACGGCACGTCGAGGCGGTCGCGCTGCTCCCCGCGGACGCGTTGCACCTCGCACGAGGGTACGCGGCGATCCCCACGGAGTTCGCCTGACGTATCGTGCTTCGTATGGGCACCGCGCTGATCATCGTCGACGTTCAGAACGACTTCTGCGAGGGCGGCAGCCTCGCCGTGGCGGGCGGATCGGAGGTGGCGGCGGCGATCACGCGGCACGTGGCGGCACACGGCTACGACCACGTGGTGGCGACCCGCGACTACCACATCGACCCGGGCCACCACTTCTCCGACCGGCCCGACTACGTGTCCAGCTGGCCCCCGCACTGCGTCGTGGGCACGCCGGGCGCCGACTTCCACCCGGCGCTCGACCTCGGCGCGGTGGAGGAGGTGTTCAGCAAGGGCGCCCACGAGGCGGCCTACAGCGGGTTCGAGGGCTCCTCCGGTGACGGGGTGAGCCTGGGCAGCTGGCTGTACGAACGCAAGGTGCACGAGGTCGACGTGGTCGGCATCGCCACCGACCACTGCGTCAGGGCCACGGCGCTCGACGCCGTCAAGAACGCGCTGGCCGTACGCGTGCTGCTCGACCTCACGGCCGGGGTGGCCCGCTCGACCACGGACGCCACCGTGGCCGAGCTCGACAACGCCGGTGTCACCCTGCACGGGGCGCCCGTCGTCGGCTGACGCGTATACGCATGGCATGCGCACATCCACATGATGGTCAAGGCGTCACCGGGCCGCCACGCCGCCGGAGTAGGACGGAGACTCATCTGTCCTCGTCCTCGTGTGAGGTGTCATGCCCGCCTTCTCCCTCGGCCTGGCCTGGCTGGTGCTCGGCCCGCTCAGCCTCTGGGTTCTCGTCCGCGGCCGTAATCCGGCCCGGCTCGGCGCCCTCCTGACGGTGGCGGCGCTGGAGGTGGCGACGATCACGACGGAAGCCCACTCGCCGCTGGAGGTCGTGGCCCACGACATGCCCTCCGTACCCGACCAGGCGGTGTGCGCGGAGCGCCGGCCGGTGCCCGAGTCGGCTCGGCTGGACGGCCGGCACGACGGCCTGGCCCTGTCGTGGCCCGCGGCCCCCGGCGAATGCGCGACGGCCAGGGTCGTCGTGCGTCACGACGGCAGGAGGCTGCGCGTCTGGGTGCGCGAGGGTCCGCCGGAGGGCGAGCACCGCGGAGAGCCGTACGTCGGGCACGGGGAGGCCCGGCCGGCGGGCGCGCCCCGGACCCTGCCGGTGCGCGTCGAGCACGGCGCCGCGTCGCTGGTGGTGCCGCTCGACGGCGGGAGCCACTACGTGCCGGTCGACGGCCGCACCGGGCGCCGCATCCCGAGCGAGGGCCGGGACGTCGCGGCGCGCCACGAGGCGCTCCTGGCGCGTCCCGGCGCGATGCCGGGCCCGGGTCATGACGGCGCGGCGCGTCCCTAGGGCGTCATCGCGCATCTCAGCGCGTCGTCGACGTCGTCGTACACCTCGAACGCGTTGCGCAGGCCAGTGATCGACAGCACCCGCGCCATGACCCCCCGGACCCCGCCCAGGAGCAGCCGGGTGCCTCTGGCCTCGCACTGCTGCATCACCTCGACCAGCGTGTTGACCCCCATGGAGTCGCAGAAGCCGACCTCGCCCAGGTCCACGATCATGAACGGGGTCGCGGGGAGCTCCCAGATCCGCTTCAGATGCTCGCGCAGCAGCGGCAGCACGTACACGTCGAGCTCGCCTTCGAGGCGGAGGATCGATGCGTTGGGGACGAGACCGGATGTGACGACTAACGTCGATTTGCCCGTGGCCCCAAACGACATAGGCAACGCCCTTCCCGCTCACCAGTAGCCAAAGTGGTTGTTACCGGTTCTGCCCCGTCCTAATCAGAAGGTCACGGGTGTGTGACCGAACGCGTATGGCCACAGGGGGCACACGAACGCGGCGTCGAGGTGATCGAGATCGAGGGCTTCGAGCTCGGCAAGGGTCGCGGCGGCGCCCACTGCATGACCTGCCCGATCGAGCGGGACGGCATCTGACCCGCCGTCCCGCCCGTGCCCGGATGGCGAAGGCTGTCAGCGCCGCTGGGTGGCCCACTGGCGGATCTTGCCGATCCGTTCCTGGATCTGCTCGGCCGTGGCCTGGGCGATCGGCGGGCCGCCACACGCCCGCCGGAGCTCCGAGTGGATGACCCCGTGCGGCTGCCCCGTGCGATGGTTCCACGCGCCGACCAGGCCGTTGAGCTCGCGCCGCAGCTCGGCGATCTGCTCGTGCGGCGCCAGCGTCGCGGTGGCCGGGGACTCCGGCTGCCTGCGCCTGGCCGCCTGCTGGTCGGACTGGCGTTTGCGGAGCAGGGTGGCCACCTGGTCGGGCTCCAGCAGCCCCGGCAGCCCGATGAAGTCTTCCTCCTCGGCCGAGCCCACCTCGGCGCCGGTGCCGAACTCGCCGCCGTCGAACAGCACCCGGTCGAACGTCGCCGACGTCTCCATGGTCTCGAACGGCAACTCGTCACCCAGGACGTCAGGGTTGTCCTGCTTGCGGTTGGCCTGCTCCAGCAGGCTGTCGTCGAGCCCGTCCTCGGGCGGCCTGCGGTTGAGGACGTGGTCGCGCTCGACCTCCATCTCGCCCGCGAGCCCCATCAGGGTCGGCACCGAGGGCAGGAAGACCGAGGCCATCTCGCCCCGCTTGCGGGCCCGCACGAACCGGCCCACGGCTTGGGCGAAGAACAGCGGGGTGGAGGTGGAGGTGGCGTAGACCCCGACGCACAGCCGCGGGATGTCGACGCCCTCCGACACCATGCGGACCGCGACCAGCCAGCGATCCTGGGACGCCGCGAAGGCCTTGATCTTCTTGGACGCCCCCGGGTCGTCGGACAGGACCACGGTGGCGCCCTCGCCGCTGATGGACCGAAGGTGGCGGGCGTAGGCGCGGGCCGTCTCGTGGTCGGTCGCGATGACCAGGCCGCCCGCGTCGGGAACGCCCCGGCGGACCTCGGTGAGCCGCCGGTCGGCGGCCTGCATGACCTGGCGGATCCAGTCGCCCTTGGGGTCGAGCGCGGCGCGCCAGGCCTGGGAGAGCTGGTCCTTGGTGAGCGGGGTGCCGAGTGTGGCGGCGATCTCGTCGCCGGCGCGGGTGCGCCACCTCATCTCGCCGGAGTAGGCCAGGAAGATGACCGGCCGGACCACGCCGTCGTCGAGCGCCGGACCGTAGCCGTAGGAGTAGTCGGCGACGCTGCGCTTGAGGCCCTCGACGTCCTCCTCGTAGCCGACGAACGGGATCGGGTTGTCGTCGGACCGAAACGGTGTGCCGGTGAGCTGGAGCCGGCGGGCGGCGGGCTCGAACGCCTCGCGGATGCCGTCGCCCCACGACTTGGCGTCGCCCGCGTGGTGGATCTCGTCGAAGATGACCAGCGTCTTGCGCGCCTCGGTGCGCGCCCGGTGGAGGGCGGGGTGCATGGCGACCTGGGCGTAGGTCACCGCGACCCCGATGTAGTCGCGGGAGGTGGCGCCCTGGCTGTTCTTGAACTCGGGGTCGATGCTGATGCCGACCTTGCCCGCGGCGTCGGCCCACTGGCGCTTGAGATGCTCGGTGGGGGTGACGATGGTGATCGCCCGGATCACCCCGTTGGCGATCAGCTCGCTCGCGATGCGCAGCGCGTAGGTGGTCTTGCCCGCGCCCGGCGTCGCCACGGTGAGGAAGTCACGCGGCTCACGGGTGAAGTAGAGGTCGAACGCCTCCTGCTGCCAGGCCCGCAACTTGGGAGCGGTGCCCCACGCGGCACGGTCGGGATAGGAAGGCGACAGGTGGGATGCGGCGAAGGTGCTCACCGCATCACCTCTGGGGTTGGTGTGCTTCGCTTTCTCACAGTGACCCAAGAGTAATCGGGGCCACCGACAAGACGTGCCGTGCACCGCGAATCCTGGCCAAGGTCATCGTTGCGTGCTATTGGCCGTACATGGCTCATCGCACGCTCGCCATCAGGCCGTCGAGCACCTGCCTGCGTGCGGTTTCCTCGGGCTGGAGCAGGCCCACCAGGAGCACTCCCCGCTCGTCGCGGGTGAGCAGGATCACCCGGAGGTAGGCGGGCCTGTTGACCACGTCCTGATACTCGGCCCGCAGCGCCCGGGTGTGTCCCCGGGCCAGCTCCTTGTCCTCCACGACGCTGACCCGGTCGCCCTTGAGCAGCAACCGGGAGTAGAGCTCGGCCGCCTCCACCGCGGCCTGCCGGGCGTCGTCCACGGTTCCGGGAACCGGCCTGGCCATGATCAGCGAGCCGGCCGAGTCTCTGGCGACCGAGGTGAACCCTGTCACCGGCGGCACCGCCCCCTGCCGCCACCCGGCGGGCAGCGGGACCGACACCCCGGCCAGCGAGTCGTCCAGGCGCCCGGTCTCGGGCCGGGGCTCGGCGAGCCGCAGCACCGCCATGACCAGCGCCGTGACCAGTGCCGAGGCGGCCAGCAGGGCGAGCAGCGCCGCCGTGCGCCGCCGCCATGCGCGTCCCCTGACGCGCCTCGGCAGCCCGGGGTCGGCGGGTGAGCCGTAGTAGCGGGCGGAGGGGGGCAGCGACTCCCAGGACGGTCGCGTGCCGCCGTGCTCGATCGCGCGACCGGCCGGCCGGCTGATCCGCGGGTTCCACGCCTCGTCGTCGTCACCAGGGGAACGGGCGGGCCGGGCGGGCTCCTCGTCGTCCCACTCCGGCTCCGGTGGAGGACGGCGATGCCTGGGGCCGGGACCTACGGGCCAGACACGGCGATCATCCTCCATGACACCTCCCTGTCCCGCTGTCCTATCACTCCTTCGGGCGGCGATCAGGGAATCCGTGATCGTTGTGACGCGAGGTGCGGAATCACACTCGACGGGCGCGGGACTCAGCGGGCGCGGGGCGCGAGGAGGGTGGCCGCCAGGGCCACGACGGCCATGAGGCAGGCGATGACGACGAAGCCGCGAGCGATCTGCTCCGGGCTGTGACCGATCACGTTGATCAGCGCCCCGCCGATCCCCAGCGCCAGCGCGGACCCGAGCATGTCCGTCACCGACAGGGCCGCGCTGTTGGCCCCCTGCTCGTTGACCGGCGACTGCTTGAGCGCGGTGACGCTGACCGTGGCCATGCCCAGGCCCATTCCCAGGCCGGCCACGACCCACGCGGGCACCGCGACCCACCCGGTGACCCCGGGGACCACGGCCAGGATCGTCAGCAGGATCCCGGCCACGACGCAGGCCGCCCCCAGCCTCATCCGCTTGTACGGCTCGACCTCGCGCCTGCTCTGCAGGTAGGACCCGGTGGACCAGCCGAGGGCCCCGGTGGTGAGGGCGATGCCGGCGGCCGTGGGGCCGAACCCCTTGACCGACTGCAGGACCAGCGGGATGAACGAGTTGACGCCGAAGAAGGCCGCCGAGAACAGGCCGCGCAGCATGATCGTGGTGGGCAGGCCATGGCCGAAGCGGAGCGCGCCCGGCGGCAGCAGCTTGATCAGCCCGTACACGAGGAAGACCGCCGCCACGATCACCGCGACGACGCTCGGCACGGGTGAGGTGCGCAGCTCGTCCACCCCGTACAACAGCACGCCGGCTCCCCCGGCGGTCGCGGTGGCCGCCAGCGTCATCGTGAGCGGCCTGGAGCGGGGGCCCGACGAGAGCGTCCACTCCTCCTCGTCCGGTCGCCTCCTCAGCGACGGGAGCAGCATCATCAGGGCGGGCACCACCAGCGGGACGATGCCGAAGAACACCCAGCGCCAGCCCCACTCGTCGGCGACGACCCCGGCGATGGCCGGGCCGATCATGGCGGGCACCACCCAGGCGGCCGACGTCGCCGCGAAGACCTTGGGCCGCACGTCCGGCGGGTAGACCCGGGCGATCATGACGTAGATCGCCACGATCGTGCACCCGGCCCCCAGCCCCTGTACGGCCCGCGCGACCAGGAACACCTCCTTGCCCCCCGCCGCGCCCGCCAGCCCCATGCCCGCCACGAAGAGCGCCATCCCGATCAGGAACGGCACGGCGTAGCCGCGGCGGTCGGCCCAGAGGCCGGACACCACGTTCGCGAACAGGCTGGCGATGAGGAAGGCGGAGAAGCTCACCCCGTACAGGTTGAGCGCGTCGAGCTGCTCGGAGATCTCCGGCATGACGACGCCGACGGACATGCCCTCGAAGGCGACCAGCGTCATGACGAGCAGGATGCCGAGCGTCGCGGTACGGTACGCCGGGCTGAGAACGCCCGGGGGTTTGTATGGAGTGTCGACTGCCTTCGCTGCTGTCACGCCGACATCCTAGACGCGCCTCTACACGGCGGTGCGCAGCCTCTGGTCGCGATAGACCACCCACATCTGGCGCATCCGCGCGGACTGCTCCCGGGTGAACTCTCGCATGCACCGGTCGTAGCCGTAGTCCATGTAGTTGTGGATCGGGTCGGTGCCGCCGCGCTCGCAGGTGTCCTTGAACTGCGGGCAGCCCTCGGTGGGCCTGGCCTCCGGCGCCGTGTCGTCGACCCCGTCGCCCGGCTGGAGGCAGCCGTTCTCGAAGGTGTGGAAGAGGCCCAGCCAGTGGCCGATCTCGTGGACGCCGGTGTAGCCGAGGCTGTAGTCGGTCAGCGGACCGCCCGGCATCGTGCGCCAGTCGATGACCACGCCATCGGACGTGGGGCCGCTGTTGTACCAGTAGGGGTAGGTGGAGAAACCGAGCACCCGGTTGTCGAGCTGGGTGATGTAGAGGTTGAGGGTTTCGGGTCCACCCCTGCGCAGCGCTGTCTTCATCGGCGACTCGTTGGTTATCGGATCGGTGAACCAGGCGGAGTTCTCGGTGACTTCGGTGCCGGCGAGGCGGAAGCGGATGCCGGTGTCGGCTCCGCCGAAGCGCCCGGAGTAGGCGGAGGTGAGCGTGGTGAGCTGCGCCTTGACGCTGCGATCGGGGACCCGGGTGATGCCGTCGGTGAGGATGTGCACCCAGATCGGCACCGTCACCGAGGCGGGCGGCGCCGTGCCGCCGAGCCGCGCGTCGATCTCGCTGAGGACCCCGGCCACGTCGCTGGGCCTGGGCGCCCTCGGCTCGGGCTCGCGCGGGTCAGGGTGTTGCCGGGCCGCGCCCGGAGCCACGCAACCGGACGCGGCCAACGCCACGGAGTCCAGGCGGAGCGGCGGCGTGAGCGTGGCGGTGAACAAGCATGCCAAAGAGACCGCGGTCGCGCGCCTGGCCATACATCCCCCGTAAACGATATGAGCAGGTCTGATTACAGACCGTAGCCCTACCGGGGAGGATCACAGGGGAGCAACACTCACTGCTTGTCGTCGTCGCCGCCGCCCGGTGGGAGCCCCTCGTAGATCTCCTTGCACTCCGGGCAGACCGGATATTTCTTCGGATCGCGGCTGGGCACCCAGATCTTGCCGCACAGGGCCCGGATGGGTGTGCCGGTCACCATGCTCTCAGTGATCTTGTGCTTGTCCGCGTAGTGGGAGAACCGCTCGTGGTCGCCGTCACCGTGTGACGTCTGCGGCGTGGTTTCCTGCTTTGGAAGGATCTTCGTGCTCACCTCACCGATTTTATGCCCGCCGGCGAGCGCTCCCGCTGGCGCGGTTCGTCCCCAAAGGGATACGGCTCCCGCCACGAGGGCGGGAGCCGTATCCGGGACGAGCGGGGTCAGCCCATGTGAGCCGGCGCGCCCTCGGACTTGCGGCCCGACCTGACGAACAGGGCCAGGCCGGCGGTCAGCAGCGCGACGGCGGTGCTGACCAGGAAGGCCAGGTGCATGCCGTCCATGAACGCGCTGTTGACGGCCGGGCCGACCAACTGCCTGATCTGCTCGGGTGTGCCCTCCGGGAGCCCGCCGAAGGCGGCGGCCTTCTCCAGCAGCGTCATCTGCGCCGGCGGGATCTCCTGGGCCGCCGGGCCGAGGTAGCCGGGCAGCTTGCCGGAGATCTCACCCGCCATGACGGCGCCGAGGATCGCGGTGCCGAGCGCGCCGCCGACCTGCATGGCCGACTGCTGCAGGCCACCCGCGACGCCACTGAGCTCGAGCGGGGCGTTGCCCACGATGATCTCGGTGGCGCCGACGAAGACCGGCGACAGGCCGAACGCCAGCAGCACGAACGGGATGGAGGTCTCCAGGAAGGAGGCGTCGATGGTGAGCTGCGACATGAGGAACATCGAGACGGACGTGATCAGCAGGCCCGCGGTCATCGTGATCTTCGGACCGAGCCTGCCGAGCAGCATACCGGCCAGCGGCGAGGCGACGATCATGCCCGCGCTCATCGGCAGCATGCGCATACCGGCGTCGAGCGGGCTCAGGCCGTGGACGCCCTGGAAGAAGAAGCCGAGGAAGAACATCGCGCCGAACATGGCGAACGTGACCATCATCATCAGCAGGGTGCCGATCGAGATCGAGGCGTTCCTGAACAGCGAGAGCGGCACCAGCGGCTGCTTGGCCTTGCTCTGCCAGAAGATGAACGCGGCGATGAGCACCGCGAAACCGGCGAGGAAGCCGACCGTCCTGCTGTCGCCCCAGCCCCACTCGGGAGCCTTGATGATCGACCAGACCAGCGCGAACATCGCACCGGACAGCAGCACCACGCCGCCCCAGTCGATGCGGGCCATCGTCTGCACCCGGTGCTCCTTGATCAGGAACAGGCCCATCAGCAGGGCGATGATCCCCACCGGCGCGTTGATGAAGAAGACGGACTCCCAGCTCACCTTCTCGACCAGCAGCCCGCCGATGATCGGACCGGCGGCGCTGGACAGGCCGATGATGGCGCCCCACGCCCCCATGGCCTGGTGAAGCCTCTCGCCGGGGAACGCGCCACGCAGCAGCGCCAGGGCGGCGGGCTGGAGCAGCGCGCCGAACAGGCCCTGCAGCACGCGCAGGCCGATCAGCGCCCCCACCGGGGTGACGCCGGGAACGACCTCGGCGAGTTCGGCGCTGAGGCCGATGCCGACCGAGGTGAGAGCGAAGCCGACCACGCCGATCAGGAAGACGCGCTTGTGGCCGAACAGGTCACCCAGCTTGCCCGCCGTGATCAGGAACACCGCGAGGGCCAGCAGGTAGCCGCTGGTGACCCACTGCAGGTCGGACAGGGAGGCGCCCAGATCCTTCTGGATGACCGGGTTGGCGATGCCTACCACGGTGCCGTCGAGCATCACCATGATGACGCCGAGGCTGACCGCGAGCAGCACCAGCCATGGGTTGCCGCCGGTCCCCGTTCTGCCGGGGCCCGGCGACGACGGCGCGTCGACCGTCGCGTGAGCCATGAAAATCCCCCTCAACACACACCCCAAGCAGGGGCAAACGTCTCTTAAGCCTCGGGTAATCTATGTCAGCCAGTGACACATGACAAATGGATTTTATTCGTCAGTTCATGACTTATGGCACACTATGACAGGCAGGTTTCGAGGGAGTGACATCTGTGGGGCTGCGGGAACGCAAGAAGACGAAGACGCGCCTGGCGATCCTCGACGCGGCACTCGACCTGTTCCTCGAACAAGGGTACGACTCGACCACGATCGACCAGATAGCGGGGTCGGTCGAGATCTCCCCGCGCACCTTCTTCCGCTATTTCACCGGCAAGGACCACCTGGTGCTCTGGTTTCACGACCAGGGCACGGAGATCATGATGGACACCCTGCGGACCCGTCCCGCGGACGAGCCCCCCTTCACGTCACTGTCACACGCGTTGCGCGCGGTGCTCGACGACATGGAGGGCTCAACGCCCGATGACGCCGCCCGGTTCCTGAAGTTGCACCAGGTTCTGGACGGCAATCCGCGCCTGGTGGGTCTCTCGGTGGGCAAGGCCGCGGAGGCCGAACGTGTCCTGGCCCGCGAGATCGCCTCCCGCAGAGGCGTCGACCCCGACTCCGACCGGCTGTCGCACCTGGCGGTCGCGTTCGCCATGTCGACGCTGCGGGTCGGCTTCGAGTGCCCGCG
Source organism: Nonomuraea sp. NPDC048916 (assembly GCF_040649575.1). Classification (NCBI taxonomy): domain Bacteria; kingdom Bacillati; phylum Actinomycetota; class Actinomycetes; order Streptosporangiales; family Streptosporangiaceae; genus Nonomuraea; species Nonomuraea sp. NPDC048916. The sequence goes on along the minus strand of NZ_JBEZFS010000012.1, from coordinate 254,382 downwards.
GCGTGACGTCGACGACCTGCACGAGATCGTACGGCGGATGCGGGAGACGATCGAGCTGACCCAGAGCCTCATGCGGCCCGGCTGGGACGCCTAGTTGAGCGTCGGGTCGTCGGGGCAGGTCGCCACGAAGGCCAGCTCTCCGGCCTGCCGCCGGAGCACGTGACGCCAGAGCGACCCGGGATCGGCGTGGAAGGTGTCGCCGGCCTCGGAGTCGACGACGTACCAGGCGCCCTCGGCGATCTCGCTCTGCAACTGCCCGGAGGTCCACCCCGCGTAACCGGCGAAGATGCGCATCTGCGCGATCTCTCCCTGCAGGATCTCGGGCGGGGCGTCGAGATCGACCGTGCCGAGCCGCGAGACGGCGGGCGTGCCGGCGTGGAGCCGGCGCCAGCCGAGCGGCTCCGCCCCACTCGGCACCGCCGCCAGCGCCAGCGCGCTGTCGGTCTGCACCGGGCCTCCCTCGAACAGCACCGGCGGGCCCGTCACCAGCGGATCCCACACCGGCAGCACCTGCGTCACCGAGATCTCGCTCGGCCGGTTGAGCACCACCCCGAGGGTGCCGCCGTCGAGGTCGTGTTCGAGGATGAGGACGACGCTACGCCGGAAGTTGGGGTCGTCGAGGAGCGGCGTCGCCACCAACAACCCGCCAACGTAGATCGCTTCGGCCATACATCCATCATGATGGGTCAACCGCCCATCTCGCTCCCCCGCTCCAACGACGTTACTCTACGCAATCAATTGGGCACTATATGGAGCAAAGATCAGCATCGTCGTGGAGCCCGATCATGCGCACCGCAACCCGACTCAGCCTGACCGCACTGTTCCTGGCCGTCCTGCCCCTGGCCGTGACGCTCCTGCTGCCCGCCAAGGCGGGGGCCTGGCCGGACTTCGACGACCCGATCACCATGTCGGTCGACCGGATCAGCTGCCGCACCGGGCAGGTCTCGGTCGCGCTGCGCAACCGCACCCGTCACCCGGCCCGCTTCGACCTGCGGGCCGGCTCGTCCACCGTGGTCGCCGGCTCCGTCGACGGCTACGACACCGTCAGGCAGAACATCACCGTCCAGCGCGGCGACAGCGTGCGGATCAAGGCGTACTCGATCGGCGGCTCACGAGGCGAGACCCTGGTCAGCTCGGCGCGCGCGGAGAACGACTGCCCGCAGGGCTGGCGTCAGGAGCAACTACCGTTCACCGGGCCGCCGCTCGCCCTCCTGGCCAAGGTGGCGACCGCGGTCGCGCTGCTCCTCATGGGCGGAATCCTGTGGTGGTACGGGTCGGTCTGGCCCAGGTCCGGCCACCCGGGCCCGCTGACCACCCGCCGCTCCTCCTGACCGGATCACGCCTCCGTGAAGCCGCGGGCACGCCCGCCCGCGGACTCACGGACCGCCGCGGCGACGGCGGTGGCCACGTCGGGGTGGAAGACGCTGGGGATGATGTAGTTGGGGCCGAGCTCCTCGGGCGTCACGACGGCGGCGAGGGCTCCGGCGGCGGCCAGCAGCATCTCCGAGGTGACCTCGGTGGCCTGCGCGTCGAGGAGGCCGCGGAAGACGCCGGGGAACGCCAGCACGTTGTTGATCTGGTTGGGGTAGTCGGAGCGCCCCGTGGCCACCACGGCGGCGTGCTCGCGGGCGTCGTCGGGAGACACCTCGGGCTCCGGGTTGGCCAGCGCGAACACCACCGCGTCGGGGGCCATCGCGGCGATGTCGTCGCCCGTCAGGATGCCCGGCGCGGAGACGCCCACGAACACGTCGGCGTCCTTGACCGCGCCACGCAGGTCGCCGGCGTAACCCTGGGCGTTGGTGTGCTCGGCGATCCACCGCAGCGAGTCGTCGAGGTCGTCGCGGCCCAGGTGGACGGCGCCGAGGTAGTCGCAGACGATCACGTCGCGCGCGCCGGCCGCGAGCAGCAGCCGCAGCACCGCCGTGCCCGCGGCGCCCGCTCCCGCCATGGTGATCCGGACGCTCTCCAGCGGCTTGTCGACCACGCGCAGCGCGTTGGTGAGGGCGGCGACCACGCAGATGGCGGTGCCGTGCTGGTCGTCGTGGAAGACCGGGATGTCGAGCAGCTCGCGCAGCCGCCGCTCCACCTCGAAGCAGCGGGGCGCGGAGATGTCCTCAAGGTTGATGCCGCCGAAGCCGGGCGCGATCAGCTGGACCGTGCGGACGATCTCGTCGACGTCCTGCGAGTCGAGGCAGATGGGCCAGGCGTCGATGCCCGCGAACCGTTTGAACAGCGCCGCCTTGCCCTCCATCACCGGCAGCGCCGCCTCGGGCCCGATGTTGCCCAGCCCCAGCACCGCGGAGCCGTCGGTGACCACGGCGACCGTGTTGCGCTTGATGGTCAGCCGCCGGGCGTCCTCCTTGTTGCGGGCGATCGCCATCGACACCCGCGCCACACCCGGCGTGTAGGCCATGGAGAGCTCGTCGCGGTTGCGCAGCGGCACCTTCGACACCATCTCGATCTTGCCGCCGAGGTGCATGAGGAAGGTGCGGTCGGAGACCTTGTGGATGACGACGCCGTCGACGCCCTCGAGCTGGTCGACGATCGCCTGGGCGTGATCGGTGTCCCTGGCCGCGCAGGTGACGTCGATGCGGAGCCTCTCGTGGCCTGCGTTGGTGACGTCGAGGGCGGTGACCACGCCGCCTGCCGACTCTACGGCGTGGGTGAGCTGGCTGACGGCCTTGCCGCCTGCCGACACCTCCAGCCGCACAGTGATGGAGTACGACACACTCGGGACGGTCGCCACGTCAATCGCTCCTTCGGGCCTGACCAAGAAGTCCTCCTATCGTAGGGGGAACTCAGGTCAGCCCAGAGCCTCGGCCGCCGTCACGATGAGCTGGACACACACCGGCACGGGAATGCTGGTGCTGTCGATGACCAGGTGATAGAGCCCGGGGTCGGCGGCGTCGGCCCGGTAGAAGTGGCGCACGTAGGCGGCGCGGGCGCGGTCGTTGTCCTCGATGAGGCGGCGCGCCTCCCGCTCGCCGAGGTCTCCGAGCGTGGCGGTCTGCCGCACCCGGCGCTTCAGCGGCGCGTCGAGCCTGACGTGCAGCGCGCCGGGATGGCCGGCGAGCACGATCGCCCCGGCCCGGCCCAGAAAGACGCCGCCCTGCACGCGGGCGGTCTCCTTGAGCATGTGCTCGGTGCGGCGGACGAAGTCCTCGGGCGCGTGAGGCAACACGCCCGGGACGTACATGTCCACGCCGCCGAAGGTGACCGTCGGCAGCCGCATCGCACCGGAGAGCAGCCTGCCGAGGCCGTGCTCGGCCCGGTCGTCATGGGCCAGCGCCTCCTCGAGCGTGCAGCCGAGCTCCTCGGACACGGCGCTCGGGATGGCACGGTCGACGAAGGGCACACCAAGTCGCTCGGCGACCGCCGGGCCGATGAGACTGCCCGCCGTGCCGTAGGTCGCGGAGATCGTGACGACCCGCATACACCCAGGTTAGAACAGCGCGCTCGACAAAGCTCTACGCGCTTTGGCCAGAGACGGGTCTTCGGCGGGAAGCGCCTCGAACAGCCCGAGCACATGACGCCTGGCCTTGTCACGCTCGTCACCCGAGGTGCGCCTGACCACGGCGATGACACGGTCGAACGCCTCGTCGACGGCCCCGGACAGCATCTCGAGGTCGGCCGCGAGCAGCTGCGCGTCGATGTCGGCCGGGTCGGCCAGGCGCCGCTGCACGTCGGCGGGGTCGGCGTCGGCGGTGCGCTTGATCAGGCCGACGCCCGCGAGCCCCATCCTGGCGTCCTCGTTGCCCGGCGCCCGGGCCAGCAGCCGCTCGTAGGCGGCCTGGGCCGCGTCGAGGTCGCCCTCGTCGATCGCCTGCTCGGCGGCCACGAGGTCGGGGTCGGCCAGCGGGCCCTCGGGGGCCTCCTGGTCTCCCGCCTGGGGGGTCGGCCTGGCGTCGGGGTTGGCCTCGTAGAACTGCTCGACCGCGGCCATCAGCTCGTCGAGCCAGCGGCGCACCTCCTGCTCGGGCAGCACCTGCTGGAAGCCGGTGACGGCCTGCCCCTGGAAGATCGCCAGCACGGTCGGCACCGCCTGCACGCGCAGGGCCTGCGCGATCTGCGGGCTGGCGTCGACGTTGACCTTGGCCAGGACGGCCCTGCCGCCGGTCTCGCCGATCACCTTCTCGAGCACGGGGCTGAGCTGGGCGCTGCCGGGTGCCCGCGGCGACCAGAGGTCGAGCACGATGGGCACGGTCATCGACCGGTCGATGACGTCGGTCGTGAAGGTCTCCTCGGTCACGTCGACGATCGAGGCCGAGGAAGCCGCCTGGGGCCCTCCCGTCTCTCGCCGGGCCTGCGCCTCCAGTGCCTGCTTACGGGCGCCCAGATCGACCGCTCCGTAGAGCGACCCGGGCCTAGAGAAGTCAGCCATGCTCCTCATCTTGCCGCATCGCGAAGTCACCCGCCGCCACCCGCAGGGTGCGCAGCTGGTCGAACATCTGCCGCAACTCGTCCTCGTCGTACATCGTGAGCCCGAAATCGGCGGCCATCAGGTCGGCGGTCGCCTGCCGCACGGCGTCGCGACCGGCGTCGGTGATCTCGGCGAGCACGCCGCGACCGTCGCGCGGATTGGGCATCCGGCGCACCAGCCCCGACCGCTCCAGCCGGTCGACCGTGTTGGTGACGCTCGTCGGATGCACCATGAGACGCTCTCCGATCTTCGACAAGGGGAGCGCCCCGGTTCTGCTGAAGGTCAACAACACGAGAGCCTCGTACCTGGCGAAGGTCAAGTCGTACGGCTTCAGGAGCGAGTCAAGTTGCGACAGCAGGATCTGATGCGCTCTCATGATCGAGGTGACGGCGGCCATCGCGGAAGCGGGTCCGAAGCGGGCACGCCAGGTCTGAGCAGCGCGGTCGATGGGATCGAACGGCAGGTTGAGAGGCTTCGGCACTGACACAGCGCTACCGTAGCGCGCCGCTCGTCCCGTTTAGACTGGTTACTCTGAGCGATCGGATTCGCTACTTGACCAAGAATGCGGACGTGAAACATCACGCTCAGTTATGGTTCTCGCATCGAAAGGTGACGCGGAAGCCAAGTTCACCGGCGGTGGGGACCTGCCCGGACTGATCGTTTCCGCTTTACCAACGGGGCACGGGGGGTGCTTGATGAACGTCAACGGGGTAACGCGTGCCTGAACACGTGGGTGTCTCACGCGAGGAGCTGAAGCAGAGCGCGGCCGTCACGGTCGCCGTGCTCCTGGCGCTCGGCCTGGTCGCTGCGTGGAGTGTCCTGATCCCAGGCGTCGACGCCTGGGAGAACATCGTGGCCGCGGTGATCGGATCGCTCCGCCTGACCGGGCCCGTGGCGGCGGCCTTCGCCGCGTGGGTGGCCCTGCGCAAGCGCAGGGCGCTGGGTGACCGCTGCCTGACGGCGTGGCGCGCGCTCAAGGCGCCGCTGGCCATCGTGCTGGTGGTGCTCGGCTCGTTCGCCGCGACCGTGCTGGTGCTCGCCGTCAAGACCGTGCTCACCGAGCAGTCGGGCCGGCTCAGCCTGCCGGGGCTGGGCGTCGGCATGGCGGGGCTGGCGCTCTACTCGGTGATCGGGTGGGTCGCCGGCTGGCTGGCTCCCCGCGCCGTCACGCCGCCGCTCGCCGGGCTGTGCTGTTACGGCCTGTTCAGCTGGCTCGCCGACGGCCGCGGCTGGGCCGACCGGCTGGCTCCGGGCACGGGCGAGCCGTACGACCTGTTCCAGGGGCTGAGTGGCGCCGCGTTCCTCAACCAGACGATCTGGCTGCTCGGCATCACGGCGGCGCTGCTGCTCGGCTGGACGGCGCTGGTCACCAAGCAGGCGCTGGTGCTGGCTTGCGCGCTGCTGGCCGTGCTGGCGGCGGGCACGGGGGTGGCGCGGCTGCTGGCCGAGCCCAAGCCGGCCGCCGCGCAGGAGATCGCCTACAGCTGCCAGGACTGGCCGATCACGGTCTGCCTGCACCCCGGGATGCGCAGCGGCCTCACCGAGCTGGGCGCCACCTTCACCAAGATCGCCTCCCGGCTGGCGGGCACCCCCGCCGCGTTCACCCGGGTGGAGCAGCGGCCGCTCGAGGAGAACCTCAAGCCGTCCACCGGCCTGGCGCCGATCCACGTGCGCGACCTGTCCGCCGGCTTCGCCGACCAGGCGTCCTACGAGTACGTCGAGTCGCTGGCGGCCCGCTGCCCCGGCACCCCGGCCGACGGCTACCGCGAGATCGTGATGGCCTGGCTGCGCGGCGAGCCGCTGCCGGGCGGGCCGCTGCCCGACCACCAGTACGCCGCCGCCTGGTTCTCGGGGCTGAGCGAGCACCAGAGGCGCGAGTGGCTGGGCATGTTCTACAGCGACTTCCAGGCCTGCAAACTGTCGAGCACCCACTTCGGCGGCGGCCCCGCCCAGGCGCCCGCGCCCGCGCCCCCGTCGGGGGGCGGTTCCTCGCCGGTCTACCCGGTCTACCCCGGCCCCAGCGGCAACCCCTCACCGACCTGGGGACCACAGATGTCACCAAATGGCTGGCAATGATGATCCATGCTCGGGTAGTCAACACCGCATGAAGACAACCCGGACGGAGCCTGTGGCGGAGACCCCCCGACGGCGCCGCAAGTGGCGATATCTGGCGGGGTTCCTCGTCGTGGCGATCCTGCTGGTGGTCGGCGGACGCCTGGCCTGGAGCTGGCTCGACCCCTTCGGCGAGCAGACGGTCGACCGGAGTCAGCCGGTGCTCCTGCAGTCGCTCAAGGACCTGAGCCGGTTCGAGGCGGCGACCGGCAACTTCCAGGTCGTGGTGGACCTGGAGAAGGACGCCAACTTCCTGCCCGACGCGGTCAAGGGCAGCCGCACCCTGTTCGTGGGCGCGGGCGGCGTGGACGCCTACGTCGACTTCTCGACGATGGCGAACGGCGCCGTGACGGTCAACGCCGACCGCACCGAAGCCACCATCCGGCTGCCTCGCGCGCAACTCGAGAAGCCCAACCTGGACAACCGGCGCTCCTACGTCTTCGCGCAGCAGCGCGGGCTGCTCGACCGGGTCGAGGACTTCCTGTCGTCCTCACCCGGTGACCAGCGGGAGTTGTACGTGCTGGCGGAGAAGAAGATCGCCGAGGCCGCCACCGCCAGCGACCTGCGAGCCAGGGCCGACGCCAACACCAAGGCCATGCTCGAAGGGCTGCTCAGGTCGCTCGGGTTCAGCAAGGTGACGGTGAAGTTCGCCGACGAGCTCTGAGGCCCCCGGGGCCCCCGATCAGGCCGGGACGCGGATGATCAGCGCGTCTCCCTGGCCGCCGCCGCCGCACAGGGCGGCCGCGCCCAGGCCGCCGCCCCTGCGCTTGAGCTCGTGGGCCAGGGTGAGCACGATGCGCGCACCCGAGGCGCCGATCGGGTGGCCGAGCGCGATGCCGCCGCCGTTGACGTTCACCTTGTCCAGCGGCAGGCCGAGCTCCTTGGCCGACTGGACCACCACGCCGGCGAACGCCTCGTTGATCTCGACCAGGTCGAGGTCGCCGGCCGCCAGCCCCTGCTTGCCCAGGGCGTGCTTGATGGCGTTGGCCGGCTGCGACTGCAGCGACGCGTCGGGGCCGGCGACGTTGCCGTGCCTGCCGATCTCCGCCAGCCAGGGCAGGCCCAGCTCCTCGGCCTTGGCCCTGGACATGACGACGACCGCGCAGGCGCCGTCGGAGATCTGCGAGGCGGAACCGGCCGTGATCGTGCCGTCGGCCGCGAACGCGGGCCGCAGCCTGGCGAGCGTCTCCACGGTGGTGTCACCCCGCACGCCCTCGTCCTCCTTGACGACCAGCGGCTCGCCGCGCCGCTGCGGGATCTCCACCGGCACGATCTCGTCCTCGAAGGCGCCGTTCTTGGCGGCCGCCGCGGCCAGTTGGTGGGAGCGGGCCGATACGGCGTCCTGCTCCTCGCGGCCGATGCCCAGGCGGGTGTTGTGGCGCTCGGTGGACTCGCCCATCGCGCACTGGTCGAAGGCGCAGAACAGGCCGTCGTGGGCCATCGAGTCGACCACCTCGGAGCCGCCGTACTTGACGCCCTTGCGCAGGCCGGGCAGCAGGTGGGGGGCGTTGGTCATCGACTCCATGCCGCCGGCGACCACGATGTCGAACTCTCCCGCGCGGATGAGCTGGTCGGCCAGGGCGATGGCGTCGAGGCCGGACAGGCACACCTTGTTGATGGTGATCGAGGGCACCGTCATCGGGATGCCGGCCTTGACCGCCGCCTGGCGGGAGGGGATCTGGCCGGCGCCCGCCTGGAGCACCTGGCCCATGATCACGTACTCCACGGCCTCGGGCGCGACACCGGCACGTTCCAGGGCCGCCTTGATGGCGATGCCGCCCAGGTCGACGGCCTGCAACCCGGACAGGGAGCCGAGCAGTTTGCCGATCGGGGTGCGTGCCCCTGCGACGATGACGGAACCAGACATGGCGGCCTCCTGTGCCCACGGGGGATTCTTTGACACCATACCTACGTGCAAAAGGACGTTAGCAAGGGAGGTAGGCCACATATGTTCATGCGCATCGATCACATCGGGATCGCCTGCCACGACCTCGAGGAGAAGATCGAGCTGTTCTCTGGAACGTTCGATCTGACCGTGGTGGCCCGTGAGGTGAACGAGGAGCAAGGCGTCAAGGAGGCCATGCTCCACATCGCCGACGGAGAGGGCGGCGGCTCCTACATCCAGTTGCTCGAACCCCTGTCGGAGGACTCCCCGGTGGGGAAGTTCCTGGCGAAGCGCGGCGAAGGGGTTCATCACGTGGCCTTCGGAGTGCCCGACGTCGCCAAGGCGATGGATCAGATCGGGGCGAAGGGCGTCAGGTTGCTCGACGAACGCCCGCGGCACGGCTCGATGGGGTCGGAGATCGCGTTTCTGCACCCCAAGGACGTGGGAGGAATGCTCACGGAGCTGGTCCAGGCGGCCCGGCCCGCACAAACCTAAAAATCGTTCATATGTAACTAGTCACGCAGAAAGTTGGACGGGGCCTCGGAGTCGGCATCGGCGGAGTACGCTGGCTTTCCACCGGACAAGGGGCCTGCCGCGAGGCACAGGCTCCTGGCTCTGATGCCCCGAACCCCCCGTCCGGCCCGTGTAGCCGTCTCGACAACCCAGGATCGAGCCTCCATGCAGTCCGACATCGACGCCCAACTCAACAACTTCTTCGAAGACGCCCCGGCACGCGAGTTCGACGTGGTGCTCCGCGGTTATGATCGCCATCAGGTCCATGATCATTTGAAGCAGCTGGACGGCGAGCTACGACAGGCCCGCGAGCAGGTCACCGGCCTGCAGCGCGACCTGTCCGACTCGCAGCGCCAGCTCCAGGAGCAGGAGCGCCCCACCTACTCCGGTCTGGGCGCCCGCATCGAGCAGCTGCTCAGGCTCGCCGAGGAGCAGGCCACCGAGCTCGTCCAGGCCGCCAGGTCCGAGGCCAACGAGATCAAGGCCGCGGCCAAGGTCGAGGCGGCCGACCTGCGGGCGGCGGCCGAGGCCGAGGCGGCCGAGAAGCGTGCGCAGGCGACTCGCGAGAGCGACGAGATGCGCACCAGCGCCGAGCGTGACGCCGAGGAGATCCGCTCGACCGCGCGCCGCGAGGCCGACGAGCTGACCAACACCACCGAGCGCGAGGCGGCCAAGCTCCGCGCCACCGCCAACCACGAGGTGGCCGAGAAGCGGGCCGACGCCGAGCGCGAGATCGCCAAGCTGCGCACGACGACCGAGCGCGAGGTCGCCCAGCTTCGGGCCTCGACCAAGCGCGAGCGCGACGAGGTGCTGACCACCGCCAAGCGCCAGGCCGACGAGATGCGGGCGCAGGCTCAGCGGGTCCTGGAGGAGTCCGAGGCCAAGCGGGCGCAGGACGAGGCGGAGTTCGAGATCCAGCTGGCGTCCCGGCGCGAGGAGGCGGAGCGCCAGGAGGCGGAGCGCCACGACAACGCCCAGGCCCGCACCCAGAAGCTGGTCGACGAGGCCGAGCAGCGCGCCGCGACCGCCGAGACGAGGGCCACGAAGGCCACCCAGCAGGCCGACCAGACCCGCCGCGAGGCCGATCTGCACGCCAAGCAGCTGGTCGCCAACGCTCGCAAGAACTCCGAGCAGATCGTGGCCGAGGCCAAGTCGAGCGCCGAGACGATAGTGACCGAGGCGAAAAACGAAGCCGAGCGCACCCGCAGCTCGATGCAGCGCCAGGTCGACGAGCTCACCCGCCAGCGCGACAGCATCACCAGCCACCTGGCGCAGCTGCGCCAGCTGCTCGGCGGCGCCGCGCTGCCGGGCATGGAGCCCGAGCCCGCGGTGGTCGCGGCCCCGCCGAAGCCGGCGATCGCCGCACCCGCCAACGACAAGCCGGCCACGCCGGCGCCCGCTCCCAAGCCGGCGGCCAAGGCCGAGGACGACGCGGAGTGGTGGCAGGAGTAGCCAGCAAGCCACTACGCGGGGGCTGATAGACGGCTGAAGAGAGCCTGGTGACCTTGATGGTCGCTAGGCTCTCTTCCTGTTGCCGCGGCTTACGGCGTTCGTCGCGGTTTCACCCCCCGAGTCACCAGGAGTCTCCCGTGTCCGCAGAAGTCGAGCCCGCTCCAGCCGAAGGCGAAGCTCCGGCCGAGGGCACTGCTCCGGCCGAGGGCACAGCCCCGGCGGAGAGCACAGCCCCGGCGGAGAGCACAACTTCCGCGGAGAGCACGACTCCCGGAAGGGCCGGTGCCGGCGGCGCGCCGTACGGGCTGCCGGGGAAACCGCTGGCGCGCGGCCCGTTCCTGTTCGGGCTGGTCGGCGGGCTGGGGGTGCTGACGGCGATCGCGATCGCGCAGATGGTCGTCGCCTCGCTGCACGTGATCATCCTGGTCGTGGTGGCGATGTTCCTGGCCGTCGGGCTGAACCCCGCCGTGGAGGCGCTGCAGCGGCGCCGGCTGGGCAGGCGCGGGGCGATCTCGATCGTGTTCGCCGGGGTCATCGTGGCGTTCGTGCTCTTCGGGCTGGCCGTGGTGCCGCCGGTGAGCAAGCAACTGGCTGAGTTCGTGGCGGCCGTGCCCGGCTACGTCACCGAGCTGAGCAACCATCCGACGCTCCGCCGGCTGGACGCCGAGTATCAGATCCTGCCGAAGCTGGCCGCGTTCGTCACCGGCACGCTGGGGCCCGCGCTGGCCACCGGTGTCGTGGGGGCCGGGCTCGTGGTGCTCGACGGCATGTTCACCACGGTGACGCTGCTGGTGCTCATGCTGTACTTCCTCGGCTCACTGCCCACGATCAAGGACTACCTGCTCAGGCTGGTCCCGGCCTCGCGGCGCGATCGCACCCGCGGGATCGCCGAGGAGGTGCTCGACGGCATCGGCGGCTACGTCGCCGGCAACGTCCTCATCTCGGTCATCGCGGGCGTGCTGGCCTGGATCTTCCTGTCGATCATGGACGTGAAGTACGCGCTGGCGCTGGCCCTGGTGATCGCGCTGACGGACCTGATCCCGCTGGTGGGCGCGACCATCGGAGCCGTGCTGGTCTCGGGCGTGGCGCTGCTGCAGTCGGTGCCGGCGGGCCTCGCCTGCGCGATCTTCTTCGTGATCTACCAGCAGGTCGAGAACTACCTGATCTACCCGCGCGTCATGAAGCGCTCGGTGGACGTGACGCCGGCGGTGACGGTCATCGCCGCGTTGTTCGGCGGCGCTCTGCTCGGCATCGTGGGCGCCCTGGTCGCCATCCCCGTGGCCGCCGCGATCGCCCTGATCATCCGGGAGATCGTGCTGCCTCGCCAAGCCCGGTACTGAGAAACTCCGCCACCGCCGCGTTGAACGCCTCGGGCTGCTCGACCGCGCTGAGGTGACCGGCCTTCGGGATGATCTCCAGCCTGCCGTCGGACGCGGCGCGCACCATCGCCTCGGCGTCGACCGGCGTCGTGAGCTCGTCCTCCTCGCCCACCACGACCAGCAGCGGCACCTCGAGCGCGGCCAGCGTGGCGAAGGAGTCGGGCCGGCCCGCCATGGCCCGCTGCGCCCAGGCCACCGCGCCCGGCGGCGCCGACTGCACGAGGCCCTTGACCCGCCCGAACACCATGGCCCGGCGTTCCTTGGTGGTCGGCCCGATGAGCGCCGGCAGCACGTCGGTGAGCAGCACGTCGCTGCCGCCGGACAGCACGGCCTGCGCGATGCGCTCGCGGTTGTCGCGGGCGGGCCGCGGGTCGGGCCCGGCCTTGGTGTCGGCCAGGATGACCCCCAGCAGGCGATCGGGGTGGCGGCGGCAGAACGCCATCGTGACGTAGCCGCCCATCGACAGGCCGCCGACCACCGCCCGGTCGACGCCCTCGTCGTCGAGCAGCCTGGCGACGTCGTCCGCCATCAGGTCGACGGACGGCTCGTCCTCGCCCAGCCGTGAACCCCCGAAGCCGCGCAGGTCAGGGGTGATCACCCGGCACGACTTGGCCAACCCCTCCCGCTGTGCCAGCCACATGGCCGAGGAGAGCGGGAACGCGTGGAGCAGTACGACCGGGAGTCCGGTCCCGGTTGATCTCGTGTAGAGCTGCACGACCACACGGTAGCCCTGTTCCCCGCGACAATCACTCCACGACGTATGCCGATATACCCCCAATGCGCCGACCAGTTCTCCAGAAAACGCCTCCCGCCCGAGGTCATCCGGCGGTCGCCGTCATCCCGCCGTCGACGAAGAGCACCTGTCCGGTCATGTACGCCGAGGCGGGCGCGGCCAGGAACACGGCCGGATGAGCCATCTCCTCCGCGCTCCCCCACCGGTGCATGGGCACCCCCGCGATGGTCGACGCGCTGGCCGCCTCGTCGTCCCAGAGGTTGCGGTTGAGGTCGGTGGCCGTCCAGCCGGGGCACAGCGCGTTGACCCGCACGCCGGCCCGCGCCCACTCCACGGCCAGCGACTTGGTCAGCGCGACCACGCCCGCCTTGGCCGCCGCGTAGGGAGCCAGCAGCGGCGCGCCCAGGGCCGCCGCGGAGGCGACGTTGATCACGGACCCGGCGCCCCGTTCGAGCAGGTGCGGAGCGACCGCGTGGCACACGGCCATGGCGGAGTCGAGGTTGAGCCGCATCAGTTTGTCCCACCCGGACAGCCGCAGGTCCTTGAACTCGACCAGGAAGTTGGACCCTCCGGCGTTGTTGACCACGATGTCGAGCCGGCCCAGCGCGTCGATCGCCCCGTGGACGGCGCCGGCGGCCTGGTCGCGATCGGTGAGGTCGGCCGGGATCACCACGGCCTCCCGGCCGTGCGCCTCGACCTCCTTGGCCACCTCGGCCAGTCTCGCGGCCGACCGCGACACGAGCGCCACGTCCGCGCCCGCCTCGGCGTAGGCGAGCGCGATGGCCCGCCCGATCCCCTTCGACGCCCCGGTGACCAAGGCCTTCTTCCCGCTGAGATCGAACGCGCCCACAGTGTCCTCCTCCGGCTAGAACCGAACAAGATTCTATGGACTCGCGCGCCCGCGACGCCATGCCCCGTGCGCGACGAACGGCGCGGGGCAGGATGCCCCGCGCCGTTCCCCGCGAGCCGGGTCACAAGCCAAGCCGGATCACAAGCCAAGCCGGGTCACAAGCCGAGCCGGGTCACAAGCCGAGCCGGGTCACAAGCTGAACCGGGTCACAAGCTGAACCGGGTCAGACGTCGAGCCGGGTCAGAAGAAGAAGCCGAAGAAGTCGTCCAGCCCGCTCTGGTCGATCCAGCGGGTGACGCGTGCCCCGGTTTCAGCGACAGTGCCCGTTCTCGTATGTGGCGGCTCCAGTTCCCATGGCTTGTAGTCCTGCCTCTGCAGCTGACCGGAGCCGTTGGGGTTGACCGGTGGCCGCCCGTCGGGGTACATCCGGCCGTCGCGGTAGACGGTGATGGATCTGGTCTGCTGGGTCTGGCCGTTGATGTTGTACACCTGCCCCTGCCTGACGGGTGCGCGACCGGCCCTGGGCGGTATCTCCCGCTGGGCCGCCCGCTGGCTGGTCGGCCGGTGGGCGGGCCGCTGCCGGGCGACCCGGTCCGGAGCCCTGCTCGCGCGCCTGCTGCGGGCTCGCTGGGCGGCCCGCAGGCGCTTGGTGTTCTTCGCCAGCTGGCGGCGCGCCTTGGCGGCCCTGCGCTTGGCCGCCTCGGCGGCGGCCTTCTTGCGCATCGCCTCCGCCTTCTTCTTCGCCTCGGCCGCCTTCTTCCGCCTGGCCAGCTCCGCCGCCTTCTTCTTGGCCTTCTCCCGGGCCTTCTTCTTGGCCGCCGCGAGGGCTCTCCTCTTGGCCAGCTCCGCGGCCTTCTTCCTGGCCAGCGCGGCGGCGCGTTTCCTGGCCAGCGCGATGGCGGCGCGCCTGGCCGCGGCCAGGGCGAGCCTCCTGGCGATCACCTGGGCCGCGACCCTGACCCCGATCGCGACCACGAACCAGACGAGCTGCCCGTCGGCGTCGCTCATCGTGACGGGGCTGTTGTTCGCGTAGGCGTAGCCGTTGAGCTGCTGCGGATCGTCCTCGGCGATCACGGGGTCGACGGACAGGAACCGCCCGTTCCTCGCGTCGTACTCGCGGGCGCCGAGGTGGACGAGCCCGGTCGACGGGTCCTGCCCGCCTCCGACGAACCCGCGCCGGCCGGGCCACCACGGCGGTGGAGCGCCGCGGTCCTCGCCGAACGGCGTCGTCCTGCGTACGGCCAGGTCGCCGTTGCCGGCGTTGACCGCGGCCTGGGCCGTGCCCTGGTGGTCGGAGACCAGGAAGTACACCTGGTTGTCCGGAGTGCGCACGGCCACCGCCTGGCCGCCGATGGTGTAGTAGCGGGTGGCCTCGACGACGTCCTTGGCGACGTCGAACCTCAGCTCCATGTCGTCGATGTAGAGGGTCGAGTCCGTCGGCGTCCTGCGGAGCAGCCGGTCGCCGTCGGCGTCGTACAGGAAGGAGGTGACCTTGCCCGCCTCGGTCACCGACTGGAGGTTGCCCTCGGCGTCCCAGACCAGGGTCTGGTCGGTGGCTGCGACCTTGCGCCTGGTGGTGTTGCCCACCGCGTCGTAGGCGAAGGTGTCCGTGCCGGCCGACAGCGCGGCGTGCGGCTGCTTGGCGCCGGCCGCGGGATAGGTGTAGGAGCGGACGGACTCCGCGCGCCCGCCGAACGCGTGCTTGGTCTCCTTCGTCCGGTTGCCGGTGGAGTCGTAGGCGTAGCTCGTCGCGTACGGCGCGACGCCGCCGATGCCGTCCGGCTGCGGGGCGCCGCTCGCGCAGCCATCGGTGGCCGTCCATGCCGAGGTCAGCCGGCGCAGGTGGTCGTAGGTGAAGCACTGGGTGTCCCTGGACTGCCCGCCTACCATGTCCGTGATCTTGGTGATGTTGCCGGCCGGGTCGTAGGTGTAGTTGAGGTCCAGGTCGGCCGACGCCGCGCCGTCGCGGTCCAGCCGGCTTCGGGTCAGCCGGCGGGTGGTCTCGTCGTGGGTGAAGGTGAGCCAGGCCTTCTTGCCTCCGGTGCTCAGCTCGTGCTGGAGGGTCTCGCCCATCTTGGAGTAGCGGGTCGCCGTGACGTACGACGACAGGCCGGTCACCTTGGTGGGCTGGCTGAGCCCGTCGTAGGAGTAGACGACCGACTCCGCCTCCAGCCCGCCTGCTGCCGGGAAGCTGATGGACTGGACCTGGTCGTCGAGGGTGTAGCGGGTGTTGAGCACGTACGACCCGGCCAGTTTGCCCTCACGGGCCGGGATGGTGACGGTCTGCCGCAGGGTGCGGTATTGGGCGTCGATCGCGTTGATCTCGGCCTTGTACGCCTGGCCGTCCACGTAGCGGATGCCGGCGTTCAGATGCCCCTTGGCCAGCGCGTCGTACTTCCACTCGGCCAGCAGCGGACCGTCCGTGGAGCCCTCGCGCAGCTCCCGCTTGCGGCCGAGGTCGTCGTAGACGTACGCGAGGGTCATGCCCCGGGCGTCGGTGGTGGTGGCGATCTCGTCGGCGTCGTTGTAGGTGAAGGTCGTGACGCCCTTGTCCGGGTCCTCGGTCCTGATCGCCCGGCCGCGCATGTCGTAGTGGTAGCGCCACACGTTGCCCGCGTGGTCGGTCACACTGGCCAGCCGGCCCGCGTCGTCGTAGGCGTATCTGGTCGCCTCGTACTCGCCGGTCGGTGTGGCCCCCTTGTACTGGCGCAGCTCGACCAGCCGGTCCTCGGCGTCGCCGATGCTGGTGGTGGCCGTGCCTCCGGGCGGCGGCGTGACGTCCACCCGGTCGCCCTTGTGGGTGGCCGAGGCGCGCCACTTCTCCACGCCCTTGGCCAGCAGGACCTGCGCGGTCAGCTCGCCGGTGCCGTCGTAGACCGCGGCGAGCTGGCTGGGGACGTCCGCGTCCGCCACCCCGAGCAGGTCGGTGGACGGCACACCGGGGCTGAAGTAGCCGCCGTTGGACTTGGCCACCTCGCTGAAGGAGTTGTAGAAGGTGTCGGTGATCGTGCGCCCGTCGCGCAACGCGGGATCCTGCGTCTGGTCGTCGCGGGGCGCGGGCTCCTGGGTCTGGCGGGGGCGCAGCAGGCCGTCGTACAGCTCGTGGCTGGTGGTGTAGGCGCCGTCCGCCCCGAGGGTCCTGGTGGTGACGACGCTGGGACCGTCGTCGCGGGTCAGGTAGGAGTACTCCGTGTTGGGCGACTGGCCGGCCCCCTTGCTGCGGTCGCTCTGCCACACCTTGACCAGGCGGCCGAGCGCGTCGTGCTCCATGTCCGTGCGCCGGTTGTTGGCGTCGATCTCGGCCACGGGCTCGCCCCAAGCCGGCTCGATGAAGGTGCGCTCCTCGTGGCCGAGGGGGTTGGTCTCCTTGATCTCGGTCGCCGGGGCGCCCGACGCCGGCGTGTAGGTGGTGGTGACCTTGGTGCCGACCGAGTCGGTCTCACTGGTCATCCGCCCGTACGCGTCGTAGGTCCGGACGGCGTCGTCGACGGTGGCGCCGTCGCCGGACACGACCTCCTGGACGGTGGTGACGTCGCCCTTGACCGGCGCCTGCCCGTACGGCCGGCCGTCGTAGTGCACCCGCTCGTCGGAGAGCACGTCGGTGGCGGCCAGCGTGGCCATGCCGGTGCCGCACCCGGCGGCGACCTTGTGGATCCTGCTGGTGTAGTCGAGCATCCAGCTCGCCGGGTCGCGGACGTAGGTGTAGCGCGTGCACTGGTCGTCGTCGGCGGTCGCCAGGTCGCCCTTGTCGTCGACCTGGGTGAGCAGGCCGTACTCGTCGAAGGCCCGCTCCTCCCCGGTGCGCCGCCACGTGCCGCCGCCCAGGGCGGTACGGGTGACCATGGACTTGGCCTGGACGATGTGCGCCGCCTTGGTGACGCCGCCCTGGGTGGACTCCGCGGTCTTGAGCGACCACGGCTCCTCCGTCATGGCACTGACGATCACGCCGCCGTCGCCGTCGTAGAGGATCTCCTCACGCTCGAAGCCGCTCAGCTGATCGTGGTCGTCGAGCTTGCGGCCCTCGCTGTCCTCGACCTGCGCGCTGCGCTGGGTGCCGTCGGCCAGGCGGTCGCCGTTCATGCCGCGGAAGTACCTGAACTCCGTGAGCCGGCGCCTGCCGTCCTGCCCGTCGCCCTCGCGGACCCGGACCCTGCCGAACCCGCGCCAGTCCGCCCAGGTGCGGTGCTCGGGCTTGACCAGGATGTTGTCGGCGTAGTGCCAGGCGGCCCCGTCGAGATACTCGTAGTCGGTGACCACCGCCGGCGACCCGGCGACCCGGTCGATCTCGAGCGTCTGGGCCACCACGTACTTGTGGAACCAGTCCGTGACCTCGGGCTCGTTCTCCGGCGCCCACCGCTGCGGGAAGCAGCGCCGCGTGTTGCGGTCGGCGGCCGGCAGTTCGCCCGGCAGGCAGTCGGCGGGAGCGTAGTTGACCCGGAGCTGCCCGCCGGTCTCGTTGTTCACCGCCTGGACCCGCCATTTGACCAGCGGCGCGCGGCCCTCGTCCGCGTCGACCCGGTTGGGAAGCTGGACGCCGCTGAACGTGATCCCGGGCAGCGTGATGGTGCCGCCCACATGGCCGCTCTGCTGGATGGACGCCAGCCACAGCGAGGGGCTGAGGCCGTCACCCGTCGCGGGGAACGCGTGCGTCAGCGTCCAGGAGTCGACGGCGCAGTACGGCTGGCACCTGGTGGAGTCGAGCACCTGGGTGGTGATCTTGGCCAGCCGCTTGCGGGAGAAGAACGTCGGCGACAGCCGGTCGGTGCACTTCTCCCCGGCGTTGCAGATCTGGTCGAAGGGGACGTCCGGCCAGTGGCTCGCGGTGTCCTTCTTGAGCTGGTCGGGCGCGCAGGTGACGGCCCCGCCCGGGACGCACCGCTCGGCGACGTCGAACAGCACCCGGGCCGCGGGCGACCGGGTGAACAGCTCACCCTGCAGGTAGCCGTAGTCGATCCGGGTCAGGTGGCCGCCGCGGACGTAGACGGTGCCCTGCTCGGGCTTCATGTCGCGGCCGTAGTAGTTGCTCTCGGTCTCGTACCAGTAGGTGGTGGCGTTGCCGTGGGTGTCGACCGCGAGGTCGAGGTTCCACCGGTAGGCCTGCTGGCACCAGGCGGCGGTCCTGTCGCTCTTGTAGCAGGGCTCGCCGCTGTTGTTGCCGAACACCGGCGTCGTCCAGGTCGACCTGGTCTCCGGCTTGCCGGTGGCCCATCCGGGCAGGCGGTTGAGGCCGAAGGTGTACTGGGTGCCCTCCTCGTCGGTGACCCGCCAGTACTCGCCGTCGTTGTCGCCGTTGACGGCTCCCTTGAGGTACTCGACCCGGGTCCCGTCGTCACGCTTGGGCCGCCACTGCTTGGTCGTGGCGTCCTTGACCAGCTCGACGGCCGAGTTGCCGAGGGCCAGGGTCGCGTTCTCCTGGTCCCAGCACAGGTCGCCGGTCTTCTTGCCGTCGAGCATGCACGACTTGTAGCGGCGCTCGATGTAGCCGCCGGGGCTCAGCTCGAAGCCCTCTCCCGCCCAGGACGGCTGGTTGTTGGTGGACGCGGTACGGCCGTCCACGCTCTGGGAGGAGTACGAGAGCGACATCTCCGGCTCGTCGTCGCCCAGCGCGGGCGGTGAGCGCAGGCCATAGGACCAGGTGAAGTCGCCCGACTGGGTGCCGACGCTCCAGTCGGCCGAGGGCGCGAGCGAGGTCGCCGCGTGGTCGCCCGACGGCCCCGAGGGCGCGGCGGCCAGCGCGTACAACGCGGGCAGCTCGACGTCGGCGGTCAGCGTGCCCGCCTTCGCGTCGTTCCGGCCGGGCACCGGCACGGGAAGCGGGCAGGCCGTCCCCGGGGCCGTCGCGGCGGCGTTCAGGGCGCACTCGTCGAGCCGCACCAGCCGGAGCCTGGTGCCGTAGTCGCCGCCGAAGGCGTGGCGGAATCCGGAGTAGTCGATCCGCAGGCGGGTCCTGCCGCGCTCGGCCGCGAGTCCCTGGCCGGGCGTCACCCGCATCGCGAGGCCGAGCCGGGCCGCCTGCGTGGCGTCGAGCAACTCGACGCGGACCCGCTCGGGCGCCGACGCCTTGACCGACGCCGCCTCCGATTCCGAGCTCGACCCCGTGGCCGACTTCTTGCTCGACTTCTTGGCCGGCTCGTCCGGCTCGGCGAGCCGTACCGGGAAGCCGGCGGTCAGGGTCCGGGCGGCCGGGTCACCGGTCGTGGACAGCTCGACCGCCTGCGGTTTCGGCCAGGCGACGCCCGGCGGAGCCTTCCAGGCGTGTTCCTGGGCCGGATCGGCCTCCCGTGGCAGCACCGGGACCGGCTTGCCGCGGACCGGGGTCTCGTTGCGCACGGCCGGGGCGGTGGCCGGTGCGGCGCTCGCGGGCACGGCAGGCGCCAGCGGCAGGACGACGACGACGGCCAGCAGAGTGGCCAGCCGTCGTGGCCACGGCGACTGGCGTACGGGCTGCTCCTGAAAACGATTCCAGTAGGACTCTGGCAGGTCTAACTCGGTCGGCACATCCATGCGAACCTCACCCGATCAGTCGAAGGGGCTACTGGGCGGCCAGTTGGGAGATCTGTTCGGCGCTGAGCACGCCGTCGCACGCGCGGACGTCGTCAGCGGCCCCTGGCCAGTGACCGGTGAAGGCGCCCGTGTCCTTGAACCGGCCCACCTGCAGCGGGCCGGCCGCGTTCCACAGACTCACGTGATCGGTGACGGTGCCGGCGGACAGCCGGCCGTTGACCGAGCAGGAGGCCGGCGGCCCGGGCCCCCGCGTGCCATCCGGGCGAGCGGCTCGCTCCCCCCACCCGAGAAGTGCAGGTCGACCGCCGTCGCGACGGGCGCGACCGGGCCGTCGTCCTGCCGGGCGACCGCCCCGGTGTGTTGATGTCGCGTGTCGGCGGCGGCGCCCGAACGATCGCCGGGCGCCGCCGTTAACGCGCCCGCCGACACCGCCGCCACCAGCCCGCGAACCACCCGCATGCGCCCACGCCCCTGCCGAGCTGGGATGCCGTACGGGTCAGCGACCGCACCGGCGTCTCCACGATCTTCACTTGACACTCGGATTGTGACTCCGGCAAAGCCATCCGTCCATACGCGAATGGCATATCTCGTCAGAGGCAGGTTCGGTTTGGAAAAAATCGCCGGCGGCACGCGTACCGGTCAGTAGAAGATGTCCGCCGCGCTCAGACGTGGGTGGGAAGCGGATAGGCGGCCGGGTTGACCCGCTTGACGATCTCGTTCAGGACGACGCGCACGTACGGCTCCCCCACCCACAGGTGCTTGGCCCCGTCGACCCCGATGACCTCGGCCTGCGGCACCCGGGCGAACCGCCGGCGGGCTTCCTCGGGCCGCAGGTAGTCGTCGAACTCCGGCACCAGCGCCACCAGCGGCCGGCCGAAGCGGGCCCAGGCGTCGAGATCGTCGTCGGAGGCGCGGCGCAGCGGCGGCGACAGCAGGACGGCGCCCTCCACCGCCGGATCGTGCGCCCACTTCAGGGCCAGCTCGGTGCCGAAGGACCAGCCGACCACCCAGATGTGCGGCAGATCGTGGAATTCGGCGTATTCCAGGGCCGCCGCCACGTCGTAGCGCTCGCCCTCACCCTTGTCGAAGGCGCCCTGCGAGGTGCCCCGGTCGGACGACGTGCCGCGGGTGTTGAAGCGGAGCACCGCCAGGTCGGCGAGGGCGGGCAGCCGGTTGGCGGCCTTCTTGTAGAGGTGGCTGTCCATGAAGCCGCCGTGGGTGGGCAGCGGATGCAGGGTGACCAGCGTGGCCACCGGCGGGCGGTCAAGGGGTCGGGCCAGCTCGCCGACCAGGGTCAGGCCGTCGCCGGTGTGCAGCTCGATCGGCTCTCGCCGGGCGGGTAGCTCCGTCGCCGCGCGGATCTCCACGAGGGTCCTTTCGGTCGTCAGTAACGGCTGCGGCCGGGGCCGCGGTCAAGTCTCTTGCGCCAGCAGGCGCGGTGCCAGTGGCGGCGCTCCTCGTCGCCGCCGGCCCAGTTGGGCCAGCAGACGAGGTGTGGCTGGCCGGCGGAGATCTCCTGGTCGCAGCCGGGGCACCGGTAGCTCTTGCCCGAGGTCGCGCCCGTCAGCATGCGAACCTTCCACTCGCCGTCGGGCCATTCCTCGACCCGGTCCGTGCCCTGGGGGAAGGCGACAGGGCGGGAGGGCTCCCTGCGGCGGGCACGACGCGGGCTCATGGCCGGGGGAAGGCCGTCATGCCGGCGGTGACCAGGTGGTCGAGCAGCGGGGCCGGAGCGAAGGCGGGCTCGCGGTATTCGGCGTAGAGCGCGCGCAGCCCGTCGCGGACCCGGGCCGGCCCCAGCGACTCGAGCATCTCGAACGGCCCGGCCGGGTAGCCGCAGCCGAGGCGCATGGCTGCGTCGATGTCCTCGATCGAGGCGTAGCCCGAGTCGTGCATCCGCACCGCGTCGTTCAGGTAGGGGTAGAGCAGCGCGTCGACCACGAACCCGGCCCGGTCCTTGCACGGCACCGGGGTGCGTCCGATGGCCGTCATCAGGCCGGCGGCGGCGCGGGCGGCCTCGGGCGAGGTGAGCGCCGTCGCGGCCAGCTCGGCCACCTGGTCGCCGACGAGGTGGACACCCACCAGCGCGGAGGGGCGGCGCAGGCGTACGGCGTGTTCGACCACCGGGCGGTCGGAGAGCCGGAGCAGCACGTCGGGATCGCCGGACGCGGCGAACCCGGCCTTGACCAGCTGCTCGGCGATCGAGGAGGTGTCGTCGCCGTCGACGCCGAAGGTGATGTCCGCGGTCCGCTCCGGCTCGGCCGGCCCGGTCTCGTCGCCGTAGAAGCCGCGGCCGGTCTTGCGGCCGAGCAGCCCGGCGGTGACCAGCTCGCGCAGCAGCGGCGCCGGCGCGTGGCGGCGGTCGCGGGTCTCGTCGAACAGCACGCCCATGACCTCGTAGGCGGTGTCGAGCCCGATCAGGTCGAGCAGCGTGAACGGCCCCATGGGCAGGCCCACGCCGAGCTTCATCGCCGCGTCGATCTCGTCGCGCCCCGCGAGGCCCAGGTCGAGCAGCACGGCGGCGTGGTTGAGGTAGGGCAGCAGCAGCCGGTTGACCACGAACCCGGCGCGGTCGCCCACGGCCACCGGCGTCTTGCCGAGTCGTACGGACAGCTCGGAGATGCCGGCGACCACCTCAGGCTCGGTCACCACGGTGTCCACGACCTCGACCAGCCTCATCACGGGCGCCGGGTTGAAGAAGTGCATCCCGATCACCCGGCCGGGACGCCCCGTCGCGGCGGCGACGGCGGTGACCGACAGCGAGGAGGTGTTGGTGGCCAGCACCGTCTCGGGCTTGCAGATCCCGTCGAGGTCCTTGAACAGCGACACCTTGTAGTCGAGGATCTCGGGGATCGCCTCCACCACGAGGTCGGCGTCGCGCAGGTCGTCGCGCGAGGTGGTGAGCGTGATGCGGCCGAGGATCTCGTCGCGCTCGCCGCCGGTCAGCTTGCCCCGGTCGACCGCGCGGCCGGTGGAGCGCTCGAGGTGGCCGCGCCCCCTGGCCAGCGCCTCCGGATCGGCCTCCACGCCGATCACCCGCAACCCCGCCCGTGCGAAGACCTCCGCTATGCCGGCGCCCATCGTGCCGAGCCCGACCACTCCCACCATTTCAAACACCATGTGTCCAGTTTTCCAGAGCCGGTAGGGTGGACCGTCATGCGGCTGGTCATTGCACGATGCAGTGTGGATTACATCGGACGGCTCACGGCACATCTGCCGATGGCGCCAAGGCTGGTCCTCATCAAGGCCGACGGAAGCGTGTCCATTCACGCCGACGACCGTGCCTTCAAGCCGCTCAACTGGATGAACCCACCGTGCAAGCTCAAGGAGGACGGCGAGACCTGGACGGTCACCCACGGCAAGACGGGCGAGAAGCTCGTGCTGACCATGGACGAGATCCTCCACGACTCCAGCCACGAGCTGGGCGTCGATCCCGGCCTGATCAAGGACGGCGTCGAGGCCCACCTGCAGGAGCTGCTCGCCGAGCACATCACCACGCTGGGTCCCGGCTACTCCCTCATCCGCCGCGAGTTCATGACGGCGATCGGCCCGGTCGACATCCTGTGCCGCGACGCGGGCGGCGCGACCGTGGCGGTCGAGATCAAGCGGCGGGGCGAAATCGACGGGGTCGAGCAGCTCACCCGCTACCTCGAGCTGCTCAACCGCGATCCGCTGCTCTCCCCGGTCCGCGGGGTGTTCGCCGCCCAGGAGATCAAGCCGCAGGCCCGGGTGCTGGCCACCGACCGCGGCATCGACTGCGTCACCCTCGACTACGCCGCCCTGCGCGGCATCGAGCCGGAGAACCCCACCCTCTTCTGACCTTCCCGGCCGGTACGGCCGCCCCCGCGGTCACCTCCGACGTTCCATCATTGACAGGTCTTACGTAGAAGTTCTACGTTCGACATATCGTGATTGGAGTGTTTCCATGACCACCCCCTACTACCTCAGCGACAACCTGGCACCCGTCCCCGACGAGGCCGACGCCCACGACCTTCCCGTCACCGGCGCCCTGCCGCCCGAGCTGGTCGGCCGCTACTTCCGCAACGGCCCCAATCCGAAGCCGGGCGAGGACCCCGGCCACTGGTTCGCCGGCCACGGCATGATCCACGGGATCCGGCTCAGAGCGGGCCGCGCCGAGTGGTACCGCAACCGCTGGGTCCGCACCAGCAAGTTCACCGACGACGCCCGGTTCCTCGGCGACCAGGGCCTCGACCTGGCCGCGGTCACGGCCAACACCCACGTCATCAGGCACGGCGAGCGCATCCTCGCCCTGGTCGAGAACGGCCTGCCGTACGAGGTGACGCCGGAGCTCGCCACGGTGGGGCCGTGCGACTTCGGCGGGCGGCTGACCACGGCCATGACCGCGCACCCCAAGCAGGACCCTGTCACCGGCGAGCTGCACTTCTTCGGCTACGGCTTCGCCCCGCCCTTCGTCACCTACCACCGCCTGTCCGCCGAGGGCGAGCTGGTGGAGAGCCGGGAGATCGAGGTGGCCGAGTCGACGATGATGCACGACTTCGCGGTCACCGAGCACTACCTGATCTGGCTGGACCTGCCCGTGGTGTTCGACCTCAGGCGCGGCGCCATGCCCTACGCCTGGCAGGAGTCCTACGGCGCGCGCATCGGCGTGACGCCCAAGGCGGGCGGGCCGACGCGCTGGTTCGAGATCGACCCCTGTTACGTCTTCCACGTCGGCAACGCCTGGGAGGACACGGAGGGGCGCATCGTGCTGAACGCCGCCCGCTACACCGCCGGCGTCTTCGGCCCGCTGTGGGATCGCATCAGCGGCACCAGCGACCCCGCCCGGCACGCAGCGAGCATGTTCGGCAGCGTGCTGCATCGCTGGACACTCGACCCGGCGACGGGCAAGGTCGTGGACGAGGCGCTGGACGACCGGCCGGTCGAGTTCCCCACGTTCAACGACGGCCTGCTGGGCCGGGCCAGCCGCTACCTCTACACCGTGGGCGAGGAGTCGGTGGTCAAGTACGACCAGCGCTCCGGTGAGACCCGTATGAACCAGACCGGCGGCTACACGGGCGAGGCGGTCTTCGCGCCGGCGCCCGGGGCGAGCGCCGAGGACGAGGGCTGGCTGCTGTCCGTGGTCACCGCCGGCGACTCCTCCGAGTTGCTGGTGCTCGACGCCGGCGACCTGTCCGAAGTGGCCTCGGTACGGCTGCCGCGCCGCGTCCCGGCCGGGTTCCACGGATCGTGGTTCGAGGACGAGACCGCCCCTAGTAAGCGTCGGCTTACCGGTCTATCGTGACGCCATGACGACGCTGAGCTTCGATTCACTCAACCCGGCGACCGGCGAGATCGTCGGCAGCCACCCCAAGCAGACCGCCGACGCGGTGCACGAAGCTGTCGGCAAGGCCGAGAAGGCCGCCGCCTGGTGGGCCGGGCTCGCCCCGGCCGAGCGCAGGCGGCGGCTGCTCGACTACAAGGCGGTCATCGCCCAGCACATCAAGGAGCTGGCCGCCCTGGTGCACGACGAGACGGGCAAACCGGTGGGCGATGCCACGCTCGAGATCGTGCTGGCGATCACGCACATCGACTGGGCGGCCCGCAACGCGCACAAGGTCCTGGGCCGCCGCCGGGTGGCGACCGGCATGATCGGCCTCAACCTGTCCGCCACGCTCGAATACCTGCCGCTGGGCGTCGTCGGCGTGATCGGGCCGTGGAACTATCCCGTCTTCACGCCCATGGGCTCGATCGCCTACGCGCTCGCCGCGGGCAACGCGGTCGTGTTCAAGCCATCCGAGCTGACTCCCGGGGTCGGGGTACGGCTGGCGGAGCTGTTCGCCGAGTCGGTGCCGGAGCAGCCGGTGTTCCAGACCGTGACCGGGCTGGGCGAGACGGGCGCCGCGCTCGCCTCCGATCCGCGCGTCAAGAAGGTGGCGTTCACCGGCTCGACCGCGACGGCCAAGCGCGTCATGGCGGCCTGCGCGGAGAACCTCACCCCGATCGTGGCCGAGTGCGGCGGCAAGGACGCGTTCATCGTCGACGCCGACGCCGATCTGCGGGCCGCCGCCGACGCCTGCCTGTGGGGCGCGATGTCCAACGCCGGGCAGACGTGCGTGGGCGTGGAGCGGGTCTACGTGGTGGACGCGGTCTACGAAGGCTTCATACGCGAGCTGTCGGAGCGCGTCGCCACGGTCAAGGCCGGCGACCAGTACGGGCCCATCACCATGCCGGGGCAGCTCGACATCATCAAGCGGCACATCGATGACGCCACCAAGTCCGGAAAAGTCGTGACCGGTGGCCCCGACTCGGTCCGCCCGCCGTACGTGGACCCGGTGATCGTCGAGGACGTGCCCGAGGACTCCCCCGCGGTGCGCGAGGAGACCTTCGGCCCGACCATCACCGTGCGGCGCACCCGCGACGCGCAGGAGGCGCTGGAGCTGGCCAACGCCTCGGCCTACGGTCTGGCGGGCACCATCTTCTCCCGCAACACGCGCAGGGCGATGGAGCTGGCCCGCATGATGCGATCGGGGATGACGGCCGTCAACTCGGTCATCTCGTTCGCCGGGGTGCCCGCGCTGCCGTTCGGCGGCGTCGGCGACTCGGGCTTCGGGCGCATCCACGGAGCCGATGGCCTGCGGGAGTTCGCCAGGCCCAAGGCCATCTCCCGTCAGCGCTTCGCCATGCCGGGAATGAACCTCACTTCCTTCGCCCGAGGGGCTGACGAGATTGAGCGACTGATCAGCCTTGTCACGTTCTTGCACGGACGACGTAAGAGGTAAACTCTACGCCCTTTCCCAAAACGGATCATCCGTCCATAATTGTGTGCTCTGGGGGCCACGATCATGTTGGACGGGTGGAATGTGAACCGGTCTTACCGGGGAATGTCGGCTGAGCAAAGGCTGGCAGACAGACGGGAGCGGCTGATGACAGCCGCCTACACGCTATACGCGAAGCCTGGTTTCGCGGCTACGACGATCGAAAGGTTGTGCTCCGAGGCGCGGATCTCCAACCGCGCCTTCTACGAATGTTTCGGCGGCCGGGAGGAACTCCTTCAGGCACTGCACGAGCGGTGCGTGGAGGAAAGCCTCTCCGTTGTGGCCAAGGCTCTGGAGGAGGCGCCCGGCACGCTCGCCGGGCGGGTCGAGGCCGGGATTCGGGCGTATATCGGATTCGCGACCGCCGACTGGCGTCGCGCCCGCATCATGCACCTGGAGGTGCGAAGATCGGGTGACGTTCTGACGCACTCGAGACAGCGCGCGATCAAGTCCTTCGCCCAACTCGTGGAGGACGCCTCAGCCGATTTTCCATCCGCCGGCGCGGTGAACCGGCGGCTGGTGGCTCTTGGGGCAATTGGGGCGCTACAAGAGTTGCTCATCGAATGGCTGCTGTCGGACGATCCACCGGAGATCGAGGATCTGGTCGGCGTGGCCGTGCACATCTTCGGGCGAGCGCTCGGGTCACCACGCGACGTTGATCACACATAGTGAGTACATGATCGCGTGACAAGGTGATAATCGCCCGCTATTCGCATATCGGGCGGATTTTTAACTACTCTCGCGTACGGGAGTAGTTAAGGGTTCCGGCCCGCACAATCGAGTCCTGTCCGGAAAGGACATTGACCACGAGGCGGCACACGGGAGCGGGCAACGGCTGATCGTCGCCCGCTCCATATGGCACGGCATCCGGCGGGCCCCAAGGGCCCGTCGCCGCCCCGTCAGGCCACCGCGGCCGCGGGCACCTCGACGTGAAGGACCCGATTCAGCCGGGTCACCGCGAGAATCCGCATGATCC
Organism: Nonomuraea sp. NPDC048916; assembly: GCF_040649575.1. Taxonomy (NCBI): domain Bacteria; kingdom Bacillati; phylum Actinomycetota; class Actinomycetes; order Streptosporangiales; family Streptosporangiaceae; genus Nonomuraea; species Nonomuraea sp. NPDC048916. The sequence goes on along the minus strand of NZ_JBEZFS010000012.1, from coordinate 226,782 downwards.
GCGGCGGCACCCCCCGAAGAACGAGACGGCGTTGCACGCTGAGCGCGCGCCGATGCGTGCCTACGAGAACCCCCAGCCCGGTGGCATCGATCATCTCCAACTCCGAGACGTCGAGGATCAGATCGCCGTCGCCGCGGTCGACCGCGTCGTGCAGCCGCGACCGGACTCCGGCGGACGTGCCGGCGTCGAGCCGAGCACCGATCCGCACCACCTGGGCCTTCGGATTGCCTCGGACCCGCATGCCACCTCCTCAGTCACACCGCGCCTGGATCACGCGGCGTAGCCATACCCTGTCACAGAGCTATGGCCTGGGTCGTCCCCGACACCTCCCCTACCCACGAAACGGTAGAGACACGACCGCGTTCAGCGTGAACTCCCCCTCGCCCGTCGGGCGGGCGGTCAGTTCGCCGCCCACGGCGGCGATGCGCTCTCCCATGCCGGTCAGCCCGCTCCCCAGATCGGCGACCTGGCGCCGGACCACCCCGTCGTTGCGCACCTGGAGCGCCGCCTCCTCTTCGGTGAAGCGGAGCGTGATGTCACAGAAGCTGGCCGAGCTGTGCTTCAGCACGTTCGTCACCGCCTCGCGCACGACGTAGGCGAACACAGGGGCCACGCCGTCGGGCAGCTCGCGGTAGGGCAGACGCAGCCGGCAGGGCACACCCGCCGCCTCGAGCACACTTTTCACGCTATTCAGCTCGGCGGGCAAGTCAAGGTCGCGGTAGCCGCGCACGGCCTGCCGCAGCTCGCGCAGGGCCTTCCTGGTCAGCGTGTTGACCTCGGTCATCTCGGCCTTCGCGGCGAGCTCGTCGGCGCCGGACAGTCGCACGGCCAGCTCGGTCTTGACCGCGATGACGGACAACTGGTGCCCCACGAGATCGTGCAGGTCTCTGGCGAAGCGCAGCCGTTCCTCGGCCACGGCCAGCCGGGCGTGGGCCTCCCTGCCCTCGTGCGCCTGCCTGGCCAGCTCGTAGATCCAGATCCACAGCCGGTTGGACGCCGGGAAGCTCACGGCCATCAGCGCGTAGCCGATGACCACGAACACGATGTTCCCGGTCACGTCGCCCGCGTCCAGACCTGTCAGGCTCCGGCCGACCGCCACGTTCGCCGCGCCCAGCAGGACCGCCACGGCGAAGGTCGCCGCCGACAGCGCGACGGCCCGCCGGCCCCCGATCCCCACGGTCGCGACCGACAGCCAGATCATCAGCGTGAAGCCCCAGCCGAACGGGTCGGCCCCGCCCACGACCGCCGCGAACAGGGCCAGCGCCCCGGCCGCCACCACCTGCCTGGTGGCGTACCGGGAGTCGAGCACCGCCTCCACGATGCGCAGGTAGAGCCGGGAGAAGCAGACGGTGGCGATCAGGGCGGGCGCGACGCGCAGCCACTGCGCCCTGCCCGTGGCGGCCTCGACGAGGAGCACCAGAGCGAGGCAGAACCACATCATCGCCAGCAGCGAGACCAGCACCCACTTGCTGAGCAGGCGCGCCCGCTTGATCGCGTCCATCCGCTTCGCGCTACTTCGCGCGCAGGACGTCGCCGAGCCTGACCCTGGCGCCGGTGCGCAGCACCGCCCGCTCGTAGACCTTCGCGGCGACGGAGAGCACGGCCAGCACGGCCAGCACCATGAGCGCCATCGACAGGCCGACCTGCCAGATCGGCACCTCGGTGGCGGCCATCCGCACCGGCATCACCATCGAGGAGAACGGCGGGACCATCGCCATGACACTGGCCAGCGTGCCGGTCGGCTCGGCGGTCGCGTAGAAGGCGACGAAGTAGGCCGCCATGATCAGCATCGTCAGCGGCGACATCACGTTGCCGACCTCCTCCTGGCGCGAGACCAGCGAGCTCAGCGCGGCCGCCAGCGTGGCGAAGAAGGCGTAACCCAGCACGAACCAGATCAGCACCCCCACCACGATGCCCGGCATCCCCGGCGGGAAGTCCATCGCGACCCCCGAGACGATCGCGGCGGCGACGCCCACTCCGAGGATCGTCACCAGGTTGATCATCCCGAGCGCGCCCAGGCCGAGGATCTTGCCGCCGAGCAGTTGCCACGGCCGGATCGAGGTGAGCAGGATCTCCACGATCCGGCTGCCCTTCTCCTCCACCACGCCCATCGCCACCATCATCGTCTGGCCGATGACGAGCATGAAGAGCACGAGGACCAGCACCACGGCGATCCCGGTGCGCGCCGCCTCGTAGCGGGTGTCGGCGCCCACCGACTCCATCCGCAACGGCGGGATGTTCACGCCCGCGGCGCCCAGCTTCACCTCCCTGTTCGTGCTCTGCAGCAGCACGCCCAGCTCCGAGTCGATCTCACCGTCGCTGATCACCCTGACACCGTCGACGAGCACGGCGTCCACGTCGCCGTCGAGCACCGCCTTCCTGGCGGCCTCCTCGTCGGCGAACGCCCGCCATTCGATCTCCGCGTCCGGCGCCGCCGCCTGGAGCGGCAGTTGCTGGGAGTTGACCGTGCCCAGCGTGTAGGAGTCGGGGCCGCCGAACACCTTCGGCGCGAACGCGGCGGCCCCCACCAGCGCCGCCGTGATGAGCAGGCCGATGACGAACGCCTTGGTCCGGATGTGGGTGGCGATCTCTCGTCTCGCCACCAGCAGCAACGCGTTCACGCCACGGCCTCCTTGAAGATCTGGGTCAGGGTCGGCCGCATCATGCCGAAGTGCTCAACGTGGCCGGCCTTCACGGCGCGGCGCAGGATCTCCTGGTCGTCGCCACCCTGTACGAGCAGCACGTGCCGGTCGCCGTTGACGGTCACCTCGCCCGGCAGTCCGTCGGCCCAGCCGGGAGCCGCGTCGCGCACTACCACGCGCAGCGTGCCGCCCTCGGCCGCCCGCAGCTCCTCGACCGTGCCGGTGGCCACCATCCGGCCGGCGGACACGATGCCGACCGAGTCGCACAACCGCTCCACCAGGTCCAGCTGGTGGCTGGAGAAGATCACCGGCACGCCGCCCCTGCAGCGCTCCTGCAGGGCCGTGGCCAGCGTGTCGACCGCCAGCGGGTCCAGGCCGGAGAAGGGCTCGTCCAGCACCAGCACCTCGGGGTCGTGCACCAGCGCCACCGCGAGCTGCACCCGCTGCTGGTTGCCCAGGGACAACGACTCGACCGCGTCGGTCCGGCGCTCGCCCAGCCCGAGCCGCTCGATCAGGTCACCGGTGGCCTTCGCCGCCGCGGCCGCGCTCAGCCCGTGTAACCGGCCGAAGTACTCGATCTGGTCGGCAACCCGCATCTTCTGGTAGAGCCCGCGCTCCTCCGGCATGTAGCCGAACCCGCGCCGGTCGGCGTACGACACCGGCCGTCCCTGCCAGCTCACCGAGCCGGAGTCGGCCTGGAGCACGCCCATCACGATCCGCATCGTCGTGGTCTTGCCCGCGCCGTTGGCGCCCACGAACCCGAACATCTCACCCGGCCGCACCGCGAATCCGATGCCGTCCAGGGCCAGCGTGCCCGCCGGCGAATCCGGCCCTCCGGCGAAGCGCTTGCGCAGTTCGCTGATCTCAAGCATCTAGGTCATCTCCTTCATCATGGCTCCATCCTGGCTTGTAGGCATTCGTCCAGGTAGTCGTGGAAATCACGAACCCGAGGTGCATCCCGCGTCCGCTCCGGATGACATTTGTCATTACGCTGGGACCATGACGCGCTCAGACAAGGACAAGCCGGTCGTTCTCTCTCGGATCTACACGCGCACCGGCGACGACGGCACCACCGCGCTGAGCGACATGAGCCGCACCTCCAAGACCGACCCGCGGCTGGCCGCCTACGCCGACGTCGAGGAGGCCAACGCCCACCTCGGCATCGCCCTGTCCCACGGCACGCTGCCCGCCGACCTCGCCGACGTGCTCGTACGCGTCCAGAACGAGCTGTTCGACCTGGGCGCCGACCTGGCGACGCCGGTGGTGGCGAAGCCGGAGTTTCCGCCGCTGCGGGTGGAGCCGTCCTACATCGAGTGGCTCGAAGCCCAGTGCGACCGCTTCAACGAGTCGCTCAAGCCCCTGCGCAGCTTCATCCTGCCCGGCGGCGACCCCGCGACGGCCGCCCTCCACCTGGCCAGGGTCACGGTCCGCCGCGCCGAACGCACGACCTGGGGGGCCCTGGGGGCCCACGACGACATGAACCCTCTGACGGCCACCTATCTCAACCGCCTGTCAGACCTGCTGTTCATCCTCTGCCGGGTGGCACACGCCGGCAACGAGATCCTCTGGAAGCCCGGCGGCACCCGCTAGGAAACGCCCCGGAGACCAGGCGACGTCGAAACGAGCCGCCACGGAGACCAGGCGACGCGGAGACCAGGCGACATCGAGACGAGCCGCCGCGGAGAGCAGGCGACGCGGCGATCAGGCGACGTCGAGGTAGGCGCTCGGAGGGGCGGACTCGAGCCAGGCGAGGAAGCCCGTCAGGGCGTCGGCGCTCATGGCCAGCGAGATGTCACGCGTCGTGCCACCGCAGTCGATCGCGTAGAGCCCGTTGTCCAGCACCCGCCGGCCCGAAACGACGAGGCCGCGCCTCGCGATCGCGTGGCGCGGCCTCAGTCGCAGACCCATGAGGGGGATCCAATGGAGCTCCCCGTCGGCATAGCGGGCTACCCCGCTCCGCCAGCCGTTGCCGCCCGATTGAAGGCGGCACGGCACACTGCCCCGCGAGCGGGCCAGTGTGAGGCCCCGTAGGGCCACCAGGACGGCGGCCAGCAGCACACAGAAGAGAACCGTCGCTACCAAAGCCGCCCCCTAGGCTCGATGAAAATCAGACCTCTTCGCCCGCCGCACGCAGCCGGGCCTTGGCCCGCTTGGCCTCGATCGCCGCGTCGGCGTCCTCCTGGTTGGCCTCGATCGAGGCCTGGGCCCGGTCGAGAGCGTCACGGGCAGCGGCGACGTCGACCTCGGAACCGAGCTCGGCCACCTCGGCGAGCACCGACACCTCGTCGTCGGCCACGGAGATGAACCCCCCGTGCACCGCCGCGACCAGGTCGCCCTCGCCCTCCCGCTTCACGCGCAGCACACCGCCCTCGACAAGGACACCGAGCACGGGTGCGTGTTGCGGCATAATACCGATCTCGCCGTCCACGGTCTTGGCAATCACCATGTCGGCGTCGCCCGACCAGATCTCACGCTCTGGTGAGACAACCCCTACGCGTAGCTTCGCCACTGGTGTAGGTTCCTTTCCGATCAGGTGGTGGTGCGACATGGCCGCACCACCACCGTAGCTCCGGGCTCGCGACGCCCTCTGGCTGGGACGATTTAGTGACGCTCGAGTTCCTTGGCCTTGGCGATGGCCTGGTCGATGCCACCGACCATGAAGAACGCCTGCTCGGGCAGGTGGTCGTACTCGCCCGCGCAGAGGCCCTTGAAGGAGGCGATCGTCTCGTCCAGCGGCACGTTCTCGCCGGGCTGGCCGGTGAACGCCTCGGCGGCGTACATCGGGTGAGACAGGAACCGCTCGATCCGGCGCGCCCGCTGGACGGTGACCTTGTCCTCTTCGGAGAGCTCGTCGATACCGAGGATCGCGATGATGTCCTGGAGCTCGCGGTACTTCTGCAGGATCCGCTTGGTCTCCTGGGCCACCCGGTAGTGCTCCTCGCCGACGATCTGCGGGTCGAGGATCCGGGACGTGGAGTCGAGCGGGTCCACCGCGGGGTAGATGCCCTTCTCCGAGATCGGCCGCGAGAGCACGGTCTGCGCGTCGAGGTGCGCGAACGCGTTGTGCGGCGCCGGGTCGGTGATGTCGTCGGCGGGCACGTAGATCGCCTGCATCGAGGTGATCGAGTGACCACGCGTCGAGGTGATGCGCTCCTGGAGCACACCCATCTCGTCGGCCAGCGTGGGCTGGTAACCCACCGCGGACGGCATACGGCCGAGGAGCGTGGACACCTCGGAACCGGCCTGGGTGAAGCGGAAGATGTTGTCGATGAAGAGCAGCACGTCCTGCTTCTGCACGTCGCGGAAGTACTCCGCCATCGTCAGGGCGGACAGGGCGACCCGCAGACGGGTGCCCGGCGGCTCGTCCATCTGACCGAAGACGAGCGCCGTGTCCTTGAGGACGTCGGCCTCCTCCATCTCCAGCCAGAGGTCGTTGCCCTCACGGGTGCGCTCGCCGACGCCGGCGAACACCGAGGTGCCACCGAAGTTGCGGGCGACTCGACGGATCATCTCCTGGATGAGGACGGTCTTGCCCACACCCGCGCCGCCGAACAGGCCGATCTTGCCGCCCTGCACGTACGGCGTGAGCAGGTCGATGACCTTGATGCCCGTGACGAGCAGCTCGGTACGCGACTCGAGCTGGTCGAACGGCGGCGACGGCCGGTGGATGCCCCACTTCTCCTCGATCTTGAGGGAAGCGGTGGGAACGTCGAGCGACTCGCCCAGTGTGTTCCACACGTGGCCCTTGACCACGTCACCGACGGGCACCGAGATCGGCGCGCCGGAGTCGGTGACGGCCACACCGCGGACCAGGCCGTCGGTCGGCTGCATGGAGATGGCCCGGACGAGGTTGTCGCCCAGGTGCTGGGCGACCTCGAGGGTCAGCACCTTGGTGTCTCCGCCGAGCGTCACGTCGACGTTCAGCGCGTTGTAGATTTCGGGCATCGCCTCGACGGGGAACTCCACGTCGACGACGGCCCCTGTGACGCGAGCCACGCGGCCGACACCGGCCGCCTGGGTCTCAACAGTCTCAACAGCCTCTGCAGTCATTTCACTCTTTCCCCGCTGCGGCGTCAGCGAGGGCGCTGGCCCCACCGACGATCTCGCTGATTTCCTGGGTGATCTCGGCCTGGCGAGCCTGGTTCATCTGCATGGTGAACACGCGGATCAGCTCGTTGGCGTTGTCCGTGGCGGACTTCATCGCGCGACGGCGGGCGGCCTCCTCCGAAGCCGCCGACTCGAGCAGTGCCGTGAAGATGCGGGACTCCACGTAACGCGGCAGCAGCGACTCCAGCACGTCCGCCGCGGTCGGCTCGAACTCGAAGTACGGCGGGATGGCGTTGGTCTCGGACGCCTCGGTCTCCTCGACCTCCAGCGGCAGGATGCGCTTGACCACGACGTTCTGCGTGAGCATCGAGACGAACTCGGTCGAGACGATGTGGATCTCGTCGATCCCGTTCTCGTCCTTGAACGACTCGATCAGCGTCTCGGCGATCTCCTTGGCGTCGCGGTAGGAGGGCGCCCTGGAGAACCCGACCCACTGCCCGCCCATCTCCCGGTTGCGGAAGGAGTGCCAGGTGACACCCTTGCGCCCGGTGACGAACGGCACCACGGAAAGGCCGCGGCTCTCCAGCAGCCCGCGCAGGGCCTCGGCCTCGCGCAGCACGTTGGCGTTGAAGCCGCCGCAAAAGCCGCTGTCACTGGTGACGACGAGGACGCCCGCCTTGATGGGGTTCTCCTTCGCCACGGTCAGCGGATGGTCGACGCTGGCCGCGTTGCTGACGACGCCGGTGACGGCGCGAGTGATCTCGCGCTCGTACGGCAGCGCCGCCTGCATCCGCATCTGCGCCTTCACGATCCGCGAAGAGGCGATGAGCTCCTGGGCGCGCGTGATCTTGGCCGTCGACTTGACCGACCTGATCCGCCGCCGCAGCAGCCTTAGCTGGGCACCCATGGCCTACTTCTTCTCCGCCGAGCGGACGACCTTGCGGATCTTCTCCTGGCCGACCTCTTCGGCTTCGAGCGGCGCGACCGGCTCGTCCTTGACCAGCAGCTCACCCGAGGAGGTGGTGAAGCCCTTCTTGAACTCCGTGACGGCGTCCTTGAGGGCGGTCACCGTGTCGTCCGACAGATCGTTGGTCTCTCGGATGGCGTCGAAGATGCCCTTGTGGCTCGTCTGCAGGTAGTCGAGGAACTCCGTCTCGAAGCGGCGGACGTCCTCCACCGGCACCTCGTCGAGCTCGCCGGTGGTGCCGGCCCAGACCGACACGACCTCCCGCTCGACCGAGAACGGGGAGTACTGGGCCTGCTTGAGCAGCTCGGTCAGGCGCTGACCGCGCTCCAGCTGGGCCTTGGACGCCGCGTCCAGGTCGGAGGCGAAGGCCGCGAAGGCCTCCAGGTCGCGATACTGCGACAGCGACAGGCGCAGCGTGCCCGCGACCTTCCGCATCGCCTTGATCTGCGCCGAGCCACCGACTCGGGAGACCGAGATGCCGACGTTGATGGCAGGGCGGATACCGGCGTTGAAGTAGTCGGTCTCCAGGAAGCACTGGCCGTCGGTGATGGAGATGACGTTGGTCGGGATGAACGCCGAGACGTCGTTGCCCTTGGTCTCGATGATCGGCAGACCGGTCATCGAACCGGCGCCCATGTCGTCGGAGAGCTTGGCGCAGCGCTCCAGCAGACGGGAGTGTAGGTAGAACACGTCACCTGGGAAGGCCTCGCGGCCCGGCGGGCGACGCAGCAGCAGCGACACGGCCCGGTAGGCGTCGGCCTGCTTGGTCAGGTCGTCGAAGACGATGAGGACGTGCTTGCCCTGGTACATCCAGTGCTGGCCGATGGCCGAACCGGTGTAGGGGGCGATGTACTTGTAACCCGCCGAGTCGGACGCCGGGGCGGCGACGATCGTGGTGTATTCGAGCGCGCCCGCCTCCTCGAGGCGAGCCCGCACCTGCGCGATCGTCGAGCCCTTCTGGCCGACCGCGACGTAGACGCAGCGCACCTGCTTCTCCGGGTCACCGGAGGCCCAGTTGTCGCGCTGGTTGAGGATGGTGTCCACGGCGATCGCGGTCTTGCCGGTGCCACGGTCACCGATGATCAGCTGACGCTGGCCGCGGCCGATCGGCGTCATGGCGTCGATCGCCTTGATGCCGGTCTGCAGCGGCTGCTTCACCGGCTGGCGCTGGACGACCGAGGGGGCCTGGAGCTCGAGGGCGCGCAGGCCCTCGGACTCGATGGCGCCCTTGCCGTCGAGCGGCTTGCCCAGGGGGTCGACCACGCGGCCGAGGAAGGCGTCGCCGACGGGCACGGACAGGACCTCGCCCGTCCGCCGGACCGTCTGGCCCTCCTCGATGTGGCTGAAGTCACCCAGGATGACGACACCGATCTCACGGGTGTCGAGGTTCAGTGCCAGGCCGCGCGTGCCGTCCTCGAACTCGAGCAGCTCGTTCGCCATCGCCGAGGGAAGGCCGGAGACATGGGCGATGCCGTCGCCACAGTCGACGACGGTCCCGATCTCCTCGCGCGCGGCGCCTTCCGGTTCGTACGCCTGGACGAAGCGCTCAAGCGCGTCCCGGATCTCGTCCGGCCGGATCGTAAGCTCCGCCATCTCTACTCTGTCTCCCTATTCGCCTAGCCGGCCAACCGGCGGCGGACTTCTTCGATTCGTCCCACAATGGTGGTGTCGATGATCTCGTCGCCGATGCGGACCGAGAAGCCACCGAGCACTCGCGGATCCACCTCGACGTTCAGGTGCACGTCACGACCGTAGGAGGACCGCAGCCACGCCGCCAGGCGTCGCTTCTGCTCCTGGGTCAGGTCGACGACGCTGCGCACCACCGCGACAAGGCGCTGGCGCTGCTGCGCCACCAACTGGCCGACCTCCTGCAGTCCTGTCTCCAGGCTACGTCCTCGCGGGTGCACTGCCAGCTGCGTGATGAGACGCAGGCTGGTCGGCGCGACCTTGCCATCGAGCAGGTCGCGCAGCAGCTGCCGCTTGCCCTCCTCGGGGGCCGCCGCGTCGGTGAGCGCGCGGCGGAGGTCGGGGTTGGCGGCGACGACGCGGCCGAAGCGGAAAATCTCGTCCTCGACCTCGTCGAGCGTGCCCTGGCCTTCGGCCTCGGCGGCCGCGGCCACGACTCCGAGCCGCTCCAGCACGTCGGCCAGGTCACCGGCGCGCGACCACCTGGCCGACACGGCGGCCTCGGTGGTGGCGATGGCGGCCTCGCTGACCTTGCCGTCGAGCAGCGCGCGCACGGTCCGCGCCTTCTGTTCGCCGGCCCTGGCCGGGTCGGACAGCGCGCGGCGCAGGCCGTGCTCACGGTCGAGCAGATCCGCGATCGCGAACAGCTCGTCGGAGAGTGTGCCGAGGTCGGCACTGCCGGCGACCGCGTTGAAGCGCTCCTCGACCTCTGCCAGCGAGCTTCTGCTCAGCCCTCTCATTAACGCACCGCCTGCGCGTTGGAGCCTTCGAGCTCGTCGAGGAACCGGTCGACGGTGCGGCGCTGCCTGGCCTCGTCCTCGAGGGACTCGCCGACGATGCGGCTGGCCAGGTCGGTCGACAGGCGGCCGATCTCCGTGCGGAGCTGGGCGAACGCCTGCTGACGGTCGGCCTCGATCTGGGCGTGCGCGGCCTCGATGAGGCGCCGGGCCTCGGCCTGCGCCTCCTCGCGGAGCTCCGCCTTGATCTGCGCGGCCTGCTCGCGAGCCTCCTCGCGGAGACGCGCGGCTTCGTGCCGGGCCTCAGCCAGTTGGTCTCGGTACTGCTGCTGCAGGGCCTGCGCCTCAGCCTGGGCCTCTTCCGCCCTCTTGATGCCGCCCTCGATGGCGTCGGTCCGCTCGGCCAGCGTCTTCTGTATACGCGGGACGAGCATCCTGCCGACGACGATGACGACCGCGAGGAAGGCGAAGATACCGACGACGAGCTCGTAGGCATGCGGGAGCAGAGGGTTGGCGACCTCCTCCGCCGCGAGGAGCGTAGCTGCCATAGTCATGGATGCAGCCTTTCGTCAGGGGATTCTTCTGGTCGTCAGATGCCTGCGAAGATGAACGGCGCGACCAGACCGATCAGGGCCAGGGCCTCGGTGAGCACGAAGCCGAGGAGCATGTTCTGCCGGATCAGGCCGTAAGCCTCGGGCTGACGCGCGATGGCCTGCACGCCCTGACCGAAGATGATGCCGACGCCGATGCCGGGGCCGATGGCGGCGAGACCGTAACCGATGGCGGTGACGTTGCCGGAGACCTCAGCGAGAACGCTCATTGCTGTTTTCCTTTACTGGACGGCCGGTGAAGCGGAGTCTCACCGGTCTGGACTATTCCGGTCTGTGGTTCTCAGTGCTCGGGGTGCAGCGAGCCGCCGATGTACATCGCAGCCAGCATCGCGAACAGGAATGCCTGCAGGAACTGGATGAACATCTCGAACCCGGTGAGGATGATCGTCATGACGACACCGATGACGCCGACACCGGCACCCAGGGGGGTCAGCTTCTCGAACAGGAACCAGAAGCCCACCATGCTGAAGAACGCGAGGAGCATGTGACCCGCGAACATGTTGGCGAACAGTCGCACCGCGTGCGTGAACGGCGCGATGATCATGTTCGACAGGAACTCGATCGGGGCGAGCAGGGCGTAGATCGGCTTGGGCAGTCCCGGGGGGAACATCATGTTCTTGAAGTAGCCGATCGGCCCCTGGTGCTTGAAACCCAGGTAAAGCTTGAGCACGTAGATCGAGATCGCGAGCACGGCCGGGAAGGCGATGTGCGAGGCCACCGGGAACTGCGCGAGCGGGATGACGCCCATGACGTTCCAGATCAGCACCAGGAAGAAGACGCTCACCAGCAGGCCCATCCACCGGTCGGCGTCCTTGCCCAGGAAGGGCCGGGCGACCTGGTCGCGGACGAACATGTAGCCGTATTCGGCGACGTTCTGCACACCCCTGGGGACGACCTTCGGGTTGGCGAAGGCCGCCCAGCAGAAGCCGATCACGAGGACCGAGCTGAGGAGCGCGAGCAGAACCGGCTTGGTGAACCAGTCGACCCCGGCAATGATGGGGGGCAAATTGAACAGCTCGTCGGGCGTGGGCGCCCCGAACTGATCGTCGGCGAGGACCGTCAGCGCAGTCACGCGGCGTTCCCTTCAACGTCGTAGTGGATCACAAGGGTTTCCTCAGCGAAGCGATCGCTACGTAGGACTAGCGACCGTACTTCCGGTAGACCAGATAGACGGATAGCACGACCCCCAGGACGACGCCTATGGGGAAGAACGCGGACGTGTCGAGCCAACGGTCCAGCAACCAGCCGCCACCGCCATAGATCGCCATCCCGGCGAGCAGGGAGCTGGGGATCGACCAAGCGGCGTTGGCGAAGTCCTGACCGTCGTCTTCCGGTCGGCGTTCCTGTTCGCTCATCGCGGCCCTGACGATAGCAGGCGTGCGCAGGACTAGTCATATTGGACCCCAGGCTTTTACCAGCGACATCAGTCGCCCTTTCCGGGGACCTTGGCTTCGGGGTCGACGTACAGCATCTTCGTTTTGATGAAGGCGCGGACCTCGAAGGCCGTCCAGACGATGGTGCAGACCACGACGGACCAGGCGAAAGCCTTCGTGTTCCACACCGTGGTGTCACTGAAAGTGGCCAACATCACCATGATGACGATGACTTTGACGAGATAGCTGCCCATGGCCGCGATGGCCATGATCTGAGGCGAGACGCGTGCGGCGTAGCTGACGGCCACCACGCTGATGCTGAAGAAGACTCCGACGAGCAGCGTGCCCAGCGTCGCACCGAGCGCTCCCTTGCCTCCGGCGAGCACGAAGGCCACGACCACGGCGACCACTCCTGCCACAAGGGTGGGGGGCGCGGCGCTCTTGAGGACGCGCACGTCGTTGGCCTGCATCGATGCTCCAGAAACGATTGTCAAGCGAGCGTTTGCTACTCCCAGAGCCTAGGCAATGGGAGTCCCTGCTCGTGAAAGATATCACAAGCTCACAGAAGACCGCTTTTACCTGCCGTTTCTAGTTCGCGATCACGAACTACCAGGGAAGGCGGGAATGACCGGTTTACCCTCGGCACTCGCGCGTTCCTGAGGAGGGTCGCCGGCCCGGCGCACCGGCCGCGTGACGTCGGACGCCGGCAGGATGGGCGGCATCGGACCGGTGGGCGGGCCGTCGTCATCGGTCGGCTCCTTGCCACGCGTGTGCGCGCCGCCGCGACCGCGCCAGCGCGGGGCGGCCATCAGCACCAGCACGCCGATCGCGAGCAGGATGACCACCGGGAACAACAGGACCGGCACGCCGATCGTGGACATCGCGACGATGCCGAACGCGAACAGGAACGCCCAGGCGTACATGATCAGCACGGATCGCCGGTGGGAGTGACCGATGTCCATCAGCCGGTGGTGCAGGTGACCGCGGTCGGGCGCGAACGGCGACATGCCGTAGGAGGTGCGCCGCACGACGGCGGTGATCAGGTCGATGAGCGGCAACACCAGCACCGCCGCGGGGACGAGCAGCGGGAGCAGCACGCCGAACCGGTTGATGCCCTCGATGACCGACGGGTCGACCGGGGTCACGGTGACGATCGAGGAGGCGAGCACGAGCCCGATCAGCATCGCGCCCGTGTCACCCATGAAGATCTTGGCCGGATGGAAGTTGTGCGGCAGGAAGCCCAGGCAGGTGCCGATGAGGATGGCGGCGATTGCCGCGGTCGTGGTGATGCGGTCGCCGGTGATGCTCTGCTTGAGGAAGATCGAGTAGGCCCAGGTGGCCATGCCCGCGATGCACACGATCCCGGCCGCCAGGCCGTCGAGCCCGTCGACGAAGTTGACCGCGTTGATCGTCACCACCACGACCAGGATGGTGATGATGGTGCTCAGGGTGTAGTCGAGGCTGGTGGAGCCACCCCAGTCTTTGGGCAGCGGGATGTAGACGAGCCGCAGGCCGAAGTAGACCAGCACGCCGGCCGCCGCGATCTGGCCGGCCAGCTTGATGAACGGGTCCATCCCCCACCAGTCGTCGAGGAACCCGGTGACCGTGATGAGGCCGCCCGCGATGATGAGCGCCATGACCGGATGGCCCTCGGAGTCGGCGAGCGCCTTGCCCGTGTTGGTCAGCTCGCTGGCCACCAGCAGGCCCGCCACCAGCCCGCCGTACATCGCCAGCCCGCCCAGCCGGGGCGTGGGCGTGGTGTGCACGTCGCGCTCGCGGATCTCCGGAGCCGCCCCGATGCGGATGGCGAAGCGGCGCACGAGCGGGACGAGGAGATACGTCACCGCCGCCGCAATGAGCGCCATGAACAGGTATTCGCGCACGGACCTAGTTTCCCGGATGCTCCGGCCAGCTGTGACCGGAAAACGACACAGACCAGCTTAATATTCGCTGAGATATGGCTGACGGATGGCCAGAAGCGCCGACACCCTCTCCCTGACGTCGGCCGCGGAGCCGGGCCGGAGCACCGCCTGGGCCACCAGCGTGCCCACCTCCTTGAGCTCCTGGGGCCCCATCCCCTGTGTTGAGACGCACGGGGTGCCCACCCGGATCCCCGAGGTGACGGCCGGAGGCTCCGGATCATACGGGATCGCGTTGCGGTTCAGCGTGATCCCCGCCGCCGCGCAGCGCCGTTCGGCCTCGGCTCCCGACACACCCAGCGCGCGCAGGTCGATCAGCCCCAGGTGGGTGTCGGTGCCGCCGCTGACCGGCCGCATGCCCTCCGCGGCGAGCGCGTCGCACAGCGCCCGCGCGTTGGCGATCACCCTGCGGGCGTAGTCGGCGAACTCGGGCCGCATCGCCTCGCCGAACGCCACCGCCTTCGCGGCGATGACGTGCATCAGCGGGCCGCCCTGGATGAACGGGAACACCGCCCGGTCGATCCGCGCCGCCAGCTCCGCCGTGCACAGGATGCCCCCGCCCCGCGGTCCGCGCAGCGACTTGTGCGTGGTGAACGTCACGACGTCCGCGTACGGCACGGCGGACGGGATCGCCCCGCCGGCCATCAGCCCGATCGGGTGCGCCACGTCGGCCAGCATCCAGGCGCCCACCTCGTCGGCGATGCCGCGGAAGGCGGGGAAGTCGATCAGCCGGGGGTAGGCCGTCGCCCCGCAGACGATCAGCTTCGGCTGGTGGCGCAGCGCCAGCTCCCGGACCTCGTCGTAGTCGATCAGCTCGGTGTCGCGGCGGACACCGTACGACACCACGTCGAACCATCGTCCCGAGAAGTTCACCTTGGAGCCGTGGGTGAGGTGGCCGCCGTGCGGCAGCGCCATCGCCAGCATCGTGTCGCCCGGTTGCATCAACGCGGCGTACACCGCCAGGTTGGCCGACGCCCCGGAGTGCGGCTGCACGTTGGCGTGGTCCGCGCCGAACAACTTCCGGGCCCGGTCGATCGCCAGTCGCTCGGCCCGGTCGACGACCTCACAGCCGCCGTAGTAGCGCCGGCCCGGGTAGCCCTCGGCGTACTTGTTGGTGAGGGTGGAGCCCAGCGCGGCGAGAACGGCGGGCGAGGTGAAGTTCTCGCTCGCGATCAGCTGCAGCCCACCGCGTTCTCGCCCAAGCTCGTCGAGGAGCACCTGGGCCAGTTCGGGGTCCTGCCGCTGGAGCAGGCCGAAGTCCGGACCGTAGTAGGGCTGTCCACCCATTTCTCCACTGTACGACCGAGTGTCCGCTTTTCCCATATGCCCAGTCGACGCATCGTTCGCCCAGTGTCACACCCCGGTTCGGTGGAAGCGGTCGGGAGCGGTCAGGAGGTCACGAGAACGCGTGGGGCGCGCCCGCGGCGCTCGGGATCCAGCGAGGCGTGTCGGCGGCCTCGTCGCTGATCGACGTCAGCACCGCCTGGCGGTACAGGGCGAGCCTGGAACGCCACTCGCCGATGTCCTCGACGTAGCGCCCGCCCACGGGGGCGTCCCACGTCTGCGGGCTCCTGGCGAGCCGGTACGCCTTGTCGAGGGCCGTCGTGAGGCTCTCCAGCAGCGGCAGCGCGCTCTGCCAGGCGTTGACCAGGCGTTGGTACTCGGGATTGAACTCCCAGGCCCTCGGCTGCGGGCTCAGCGGGTCGGCGCCGGCCGTGACGGGTGGCCTCTCCCCCGGTCGCATGGGCTGGGGCGCGGGCGGGTCGACGTACATCACTCGCTCCTCTCTCGCGGGCCGGGATCGACCGAACCGGGCGGGCCGTCGGGCTCGATGTGCCTGGGCGCCCACTCGCCCCTGCCGTACTCGCCGGGCGGCACCTCCACCCCCGGCATGTCGAGCGGCTGGACATCCCTGACGTCGGCCATCAACGTCCTGAGCCCGTCGAGGTCGAGCGGCCTCGCATCGGCGGACACCACCTCGCTCCCGTCACTCGCCCACCCTCCGGCACCCGCGTCACCACCGTTGGCGGCCGCCACGGCGACTCCCTGCCCGTTCGCGCCGCCCTCCCCCGCACTCCCGGCCCCACCGGCCTGCGCGGCCCCGGAGTCGGCCGGCGGAGTCGGATCGACCACCACCGGCTCCCCCTGCCCCGGCACCCCGCCACCATCGGAACCCCGATCCGGCTGCCCACCGCCATCCCGATCCGTCCGCGCATCACGATCCGGCAGCCTGCCGCCATCGGCATCCGACCCCTGATCCGGCTGGACACCGCCATCCCGATCCGCCCGCGCGTCCACACCCGCATCACGATCCCGAACGCCACCATCGACACCAGACCCACGATCCGGCTGGACACCGGTATCACGGTCGGGCGCGGTGCCGGCAGGCGAGCAGTCGTCCCCGCCCGTCGAGACGTCGGTGGTGCCGCCTGAGGTGTCGGCGATCGGGGCGGAGCCGCCCGCCGGGTTCGGGGCCGACGTGCCGCCGCCCGACGTGTCCGCGTGACCGCCTGGATGGCCTCCGGCAGGAGCCGGCCCGCCCGAGACGTCGGTGTAACCGCCCGGCGAATCCGTGGCCGCAGCCCACCCGCCGGTGGCATCGGCGTGCCCCCCAGACGACACCGCGTTCGTCACAGACCCACCGGACGCGTCATGCGTGGACGCGTGCCCACCTGACACGTCCGTGACGGGCGGGGTGCCACCGGAAGTGGAAGAAGTGTCGGCTGGGGTGCCGGGGACGATCGTGCCGGGCGGGCCGTCCGCCCGGATGTCTCTGGCCGCCCACTCGCCCTTGCCGTACTCCCCCTCCGGGACCTCCACGCCGGGCATGTCGAGCGGCTGGATGTCGCGAGCGTGGTCGACGACCGTTCTGAGCGCATCCATGTCCAGCGGTTCGGCCTCGGCCGAGACCACGTCGCTGCCGTCGTCGGCCCACGTGATGATGTCCGACGTGCCCGTGCCGTTGGTGGTGCCGGTGGATGGGCCCGGCTGGCCGTCGCCGCTCGGGGACGGCATGTCGATCGGCTGGACGTTGTCGATGTCCTCGAGCAGCTCACGTAGTTGCTCGGCCGTGGGCGGATCGATCGGGACCTGAAGCACCTTGACCCCGTCGACCTCGACAACCTGCGGCTTGAGCGGGTCGCGGTCGTCCGGATGGTCCTTGGCCGGAGTGTCCACCGGCTGCCCGTTCGTCTCGGCACCGCGGTCTCGCCTGCTGTCCCGGTCGTCGTCCTTCGGCTCGTCGCCGACCGCCACGTCGTCACCGGCCCTGGCGTCGTCACCCGTCCTCGCGTCCTCAGACGGCTTGGCCTGCTCACCGTTCCTGGCGTCGTCGCACGTCTTCGAACCATCCTCAGACGGCCTGCCATCACCCGACTTCGCGTCATCGCCGGACTTCGGAACATCCTCGGACGGCTTCGCCTGATCACCCGACTTCGCGTCGTCGCCGGTTTTCGGAACATCCTCAGACGGCCTGCCATCACCCGACTTCGCGTCATCGCCGGACTTCGGAACATCCTCGGACGGCTTCGCCTGATCACCCGACTTCGCATCGTCACCAGTTTTCGGAACATCCTCCGACCGCTTCGCCTGATCACCCGACTTCGCATCGTCACCAGTTTTCGGAACATCCTCCGACCGCTTCGCCTGATCACCCGACTTCGCGTCATCGCCGGACTTCGGAACATCTTCCGACGGCTTGGTGGTGTCGGCTCGGGGGTTCTCGTTCCGGGTACGGTCGTCGCGTTGTTCCTTGGGGTCGTCGGTGGGCTTGGTGTCGGCGCCGACCGTGGGGGCGGAGTCGTCGCGGGGCCGGTCGGCCTTCTTCTCCAGCAGCCCCAGCCGATCGTTGACGTCCTTGACCATGGAGTCGGCGGCCTCGGCCACCTGGACGGGGCGGTGCGTGGTCTGGGTGGCCAGGCCCGCCCGGGTCATGATCTGCGCGACCCGCGTCTCGGTGGTGCGCAGTTGTGTGGCCGCCTGCTTCACCTCGGCCAGCAGTTCGCGGACCAGTTGGGGATCCATGCCGTCGAACTTGCCCATGGGCTACTCCCGGACGTCGTGGCCGCTCCGGGAATCACCGTAGGCATCCGGAGAGGGCCGCCGCAGCCGGGATAAGCAGACGGTATACGTCAGTCTTCGGTCGCGACGTAGCCGATGATGCCGCGCAGCTTCTCGACGGGGATGGCCCCGCGCCTCAGCAGCCGTGGCACGGCCGAGGTCAGGTCGAGGATGGTGGACGGCGTGTTGTCGGTGGTCTTGCCCCCGTCGAGGTAGACGGCGACCGCGTCGCCGAGCTGTTCCTCGGCCTCCTCGGCGGTGACGGCAGCGGGCGCGCCGGAGCGGTTGGCGCTGGAGACGGCCATCGGCCCGGTCTCCTTGAGCAGGTCGAGCGCGACCGGATGGAGCGGCATGCGCACCGCCACCGTGCCCTTGGTGTCGCCCAGGTCCCAGGAGAGCGCCCGGTTGGCCTTGAACACCAGCGTGAGCGGCCCAGGCCAGAAGGCGTCGACGAGGTCCTGGCCGTAGGGGCCCATGTCCTCGACGAGCGCGCCGGCGGCGCGTACGGTGCCGACGAGGACGGGCGGCGGCATGTCACGGCCGCGTCCCTTGGCGTCGAGCAGCGCGGTGACCGCCGCGGGGGTGAAGGCGTCGGCGCCGAGGCCGTAGACCGTGTCGGTCGGCAGCACGACCAGCTCCCCGCGGCGCACGGCGGCGGCGGCCTCGGTCAGGCCCTCGGCGCGCTGCTCGAGGTCGGTGCAGTCATAGCGTTTGCCCACGCCGTGCATCCTAGTCCTGGCCGAGCCTGGCGGTGACGAAGCGGTCCCTGCGGGTCAGATCCTGGCGCAGGCGTACGTCTCGCCAGCCGTTGTCCTCGGGGAACGTGAGATAGACCGATCGGCCCTGCTCGTCGGCGTGCTCGACGGCGACCCAGCCGCCGGGCCGGAGCAGGCGGCGGGCGGTGCGCTCAACCGCGCGCACTTCGCCGAGCCCGTCGTCGCCGGTGCCGTAGAGCGCCCGGGACGGGTCGTAGTCGCGCACCTCGGGGTCGCGCGGGATCGCGCCGGGCGGGATGTAGGGAGGGTTGGAGATGACCAGGTCGACCTTGCCGTTGAGCTCGGGCAGCGCCTCGGCGAGGTCTTCGGGGTGCAGGTGGACGCGGCCCTGGCCGTGCTCGGAGATGTTGCGCTTGGCCCAGCCGTAGGCGTCGGGGTCGACCTCGACGGCGTGCACCTCGGCGAGGGCGACCTCCTGGGCGATGGAGAGCGCGATCGCGCCGGAGCCGGTGCCGAGGTCGACGACGAGCGGAGCGGCGACGTCCATCGCGCGCAGCGTCTCGATGGCCCAGCCCGCCATGACCTCGGTCTCGGGGCGCGGCACGAACACCCCGGGCCCCACCTTCAGCTCCAGGTAGCGGAAGTAGGCGTGGCCGGTGATGTGCTGCAACGGCTCGCGGGCCTCACGCCGGGCGACGCCCTCCCAGAACAGCGCGTCGAAGTCGCCGTCCTTGACCGTGTGGAGCTCGCTCCTGCGCACGCCGTGGACGAATGCCGCGATCTCCTCGGCGTCGGTGCGCGGCGACGGCACACCTGCCTCGGCCAGCCGAGCGGTGGCGAGAGCGATCTCGTCCAGCAGAAATGTCATGAGTGTTGTGCGAGCTTCTCCGCCATCTCGGCGTCGATGAGTGCCTGGGTGACGGCGCTGAGCTCACCGTCGAGGACCTGGTCGAGGTTATACGCCTTGAAGCCGACGCGGTGGTCGGAGATGCGGTTTTCGGGGAAGTTGTAGGTGCGGACCCGCTCGGAGCGGTCGACGGTGCGGACCTGCGACTTGCGTTCGGCCTGGGCGGCGGCGTCGGCCTGCTCCTGGGCGATGGCCAGCAGCCGGGCGCGCAGGATGCGCAGCGCCGACTCCTTGTTCTGCAGCTGGCTCTTCTCGTTCTGGCAGGAGACCACGGTGCCGGTGGGCAGGTGGGTGATGCGGACCGCGGAGTCGGTGGTGTTGACGCTCTGGCCGCCGGGGCCGCTGGAGCGGTAGACGTCGATGCGCAGGTCGTTGGGGTCGACCTGGACGTCGACCTCCTCGGCCTCCGGGTAGACGAGCACGCCGGCGGCGCTGGTGTGGATGCGGCCCTGCGACTCGGTGACGGGCACCCGCTGCACGCGGTGGACGCCGCCCTCGAACTTGAGCCTGGACCAGACGCCCTCGTCGCCCTTGGCCTTGATCGCGACCGTGACGTCCTTGTAGCCGCCGAGGTCGGACGGCTGGCTGTCGATGATCTCGGCCTTCCAGCCGAGTCGCTCGGCGTAGCGGAGGTACATGCGCAGCAGGTCGCCCGAGAACAGCGCGGACTCCTCGCCTCCTTCGCCCGCCTTGATCTCCATGATGATGTCCTTGTCATCATTGGGATCGCGCGGGATCAGCAGGTGCTTGAGGCGCTCCTCCAGCTGCGGGACGCGCTCCTCGAGCTCGACCGCCTCGGCCGCGAACGCTTCGTCCTCGCCGCCCAGCTCTTTGGCGGCGCTCAGATCGTCGCGGACGGACTCGAGCTCGCGGTAGGTCTGGATGATCGGGGTGAGCTGGGAGTAGCGCCTGCCGAGGGTGCGTGCCCTGTGCTGGTCGGCGTGCACGGCGGGGTCGGCGAGCTGCAGCTCCAGCTCGGAATACTCCTTGAGCAACTCGTCGAGGTTCACCGTGGGTCCTTCTGTTTGGATGTGGGCGGCCGTTCACCAACAACGCCGACCCGGCGCACCGTGGGTGCATCCGGGTCGGCGTCGGTGAAGCTAGTTGCCCGAGGTCTTCTTGCCGAAGCGCTTCTCGAAACGGGCCACCCGGCCACCGGTGTCGAGGATCTTCTGCTTGCCCGTGTAGAACGGGTGGCAGGCCGAGCACACGTCGGCGTGGATGCTGCCGTTCTTGGCGGTGCTGCGGGTGGTGAACGTGTTGCCACAGGTGCAGGTCACCTGGGTCACGTTGTAGTCAGGGTGAATATCGCGCTTCATCGCTGTCCTTTCGGGGTGCGGTCGCCGGGTCGCCATGTGACGCGCTCGCGCGTGGGGCGGGAACCGGAACCGCTACGGGTCAGCTACCAGTGTGCCAGACACTGAAACCATCCCAGGCCACGAGGCATTCCCTCGCGGGTCGGCCGGCATGCGAAAAGGGACGGCCGGGGAAACCGAGCCGCCCCTTTCGGATGTGCCTCAGTCGCGGTCGTTGCTCACCGTGGTCTTCTGGACCTGCAGGAGGAACTCGGCGTTGGACTTGGTCTCCTTCATCTTCTCCAGGAGAAGCTCCAGAGCCTGCTGCATGTCCAGCGCGTGGAGCACCCTGCGCAGCTTCCAGACGATCTGGAGCTCGTCCTTGGCCATCAGGATCTCTTCCTTACGGGTGCCGGACGCGTCGACGTCCACCGCGGGGAAGATGCGCTTGTCGGCCAGGGAGCGGTTGAGCTTGAGCTCCATGTTGCCGGTGCCCTTGAACTCCTCGAAGATGACCTCGTCCATCTTGGACCCGGTCTCGACCAGGGCCGTGGCGAGGATCGTCAGCGAGCCGCCGTTCTCGATGTTGCGGGCGGCGCCGAAGAAGCGCTTGGGCGGGTAGAGGGCCGTGGAGTCGACACCACCCGACAGGATGCGACCGGACGCCGGGGCCGCCAGGTTGTAGGCGCGGCCGAGGCGGGTGATCGAGTCGAGCAGGACGACCACGTCGTGGCCCAGCTCCACCAGGCGCTTGGCCCGCTCGATGGCGAGCTCGGCGACCGTGGTGTGGTCCTCGGCGGGACGGTCGAAGGTCGAGTGGATGACCTCGCCCTTGACCGACCGCTGCATGTCGGTGACCTCTTCGGGCCGCTCGTCCACGAGCACGACCATGAGGTGGCACTCGGGGTTGTTGCGGGTGATCGCGTTGGCGATCGACTGGAGCACCATCGTCTTACCGGCCTTGGGCGGCGAGACGATGAGGCCGCGCTGGCCCTTGCCGATCGGCGAGACGAGGTCGATGATCCGCGTGGTGAGGATGTTCGGCTCGGTCTCGAGGCGCAGGCGCTCCTGCGGGTAGAGCGGCGTCAGCTTGTTGAAGTCGGGCCGGTTGCGGGCCTGCTCCGGGTCCATGCCGTTGACGGTGTCGAGGCGGACCAGGGCGTTGAACTTCTCGCGGCGCTCGCCGTCGCGCGGCTGCCGGACGGCGCCGGTGATGACGTCGCCCTTGCGCAGGCCGTTGCGGCGGATCTGGGCGAGCGAGACGTAGACGTCGTTGCTGCCGGGAAGGTAGCCGCTCGTCCTGACGAACGCGTAGTTGTCGAGGATGTCGAGGATGCCGGCGATCGGGATGAGCACG
The DNA here is from genome assembly GCF_040649575.1 of Nonomuraea sp. NPDC048916. NCBI lineage: Bacteria > Bacillati > Actinomycetota > Actinomycetes > Streptosporangiales > Streptosporangiaceae > Nonomuraea > Nonomuraea sp. NPDC048916. Next base: position 204,466 of record NZ_JBEZFS010000012.1, on the reverse strand, counting down.
TCGTCATCGCCGATCACGGGCTCGCTGCTGTCGAAGCGGTCGCGGCCGCGGCCACGGTTGCGCTCCCTGAAGCGGCCCCGGCGGCCACGGCCGCCCCGGTCGTCGTCATCGCCCCGCTGGTCGGCACGCTGATCACTGCGCTGGTCACCGCGCTGATCACTGCGCTGGTCACTGCGCTGATCGGCACGCTGATCGCCGCGCTGGTCGTTGCGGCTCCCGGAGTCGATCCGCTGGTCGGAGCGCCCGCTCTCACCGCGGGAGCCCTCACGACCGCCGTCACGGCCACTGTCACGGCCGCTCTCACCGCGGTCGTTGCCGGAGCGGTCGCCACGGTCGCGGCGCTCGCCGCGGCTGCGGCGCTCGCGTCGGCTCTCGCCACGGTCGCCGCGCGGGTCACCGTGACCCGCGTCGGCGGGCTGGGAGGTCTGCTCGACGACCGGCTCGACCGGTGCGACCGGTGCGACGACGGGCTCGGCCGCCACGGCCACCGGCTCGGCGGCCTGCGGAGCGGAGTCCTCGACGGTCTTGGCGCGGGTGCGCTCCCTGCGGGCACGGGTGGGGCGCTCGGTCACGGGCGCCGCCTCGGCGGTGGCCGCGACCGCTGCCGGTGCCGCCGCCTCGGCCGCGGGAGCAGGTGCGCTGTCTGCGGGACTGACGCCCTGCTTCTCCTGGATGGCCGCGATGAGCTGGCTCTTCCGCATCCGTCCGGTGCCGCTGATGCCCAGCTCGGCGGCCATCTTCTGCAGCTCGGGCAGCACCTTGGCGGAGAGGCCGGTGCCGGAGCGACGCGCACGCGGCTTGGCCGCGGCGCGGGTGGGGGTGTCGCCGGACGCCGGCTGCGCAGGCGAGCCTGGTGCGTCGGAGAGGAGTTCGGTGGTGTCGCTCAACTAAAAGGTCCTTCCCAGGGGTCGGGCGCCGGTTTTGTTCTGCCGGGCGTCCCGGAGGTGCTTGCGATCCGGCGGGACAGACCGGGTCGGGGTGCACTTTGCGATCTTCGGCCGCCGCTGGGGACGGTCGCCACTCTTGGGGAGGGGCTCGTCCAGGCCGTCACAGGACGGTGACGCGTGGAAGACACCCCCCAGATTGCTGTCGCCAGCCAGATGTCGAGGTGATTCGAACGCGCAAGCCCCCGTCGTCGCCACCTCACATTGGGCCAACCGGGTGTGGGCCAACCGGAGGCAACGGATTCCGGGGAGACAGCCGCGCCGCCCACGCCTCTCGGCGTGAAGCACAATGCAGCAATGCATGGCTGACAAGCACGCACCCACCAAGGGGGCATCTGGTGCGGCTATCAGCCTAACATCACCAGCGCACACGACTATTCCCTGAAGGTCTAAGTGGCATCAGCGTGTCTCGGGGAACTGAACGTTCGCACCAACCGGGTCGACGTCCATTAGCTGGATGTGCCAGTCATTACCCACTTCTGGAGCGATCAAATCCTGCGAATCCGGTGTCGAAAACGCAAGAATCGTGGGACCCGCCCCCGAGACGACCGCGGGCACACCCACTGCACGGAGACGTTCTACCAGACCCGCGCTCCGCGGCATCGCAGGCGCGCGGTATCCCTGATGAAGCCGGTCTTCCGTCGCGGCCAGCAACAGCTCGCGATCCGGCCGCTGGATCAACGCCGCGATCAGCAGCGCGGCCCGGCCGGCGTTGAAAGAGGCGTCCTTGTGGGGCACATCCTTCGGAAGAAGCCCTCGCGCGGTCTCGGTGGCCAGTCGTGTCGCCGGAACGATCGCGACGGGCCGGACGCGCGCATCGGGGATTAGTTTCACCATACGCGGTGCGCCGGAGTGGTCGGTCCAGGCGATCGTCAGTCCTCCGGCCAGGCACGGGGCCACGTTGTCGGGGTGGCCCTCCATCTCGGTGGCGAGCGCGAACACCTCGTCGTCGGACAGCTCTCCTTCGGGGGCCAGGGCGCGTGCGGCGAGCAGGCCCGCGCAGATCGCCGCGGACGACGAGCCGAGCCCCCGGGCGTGCGGGATCCGGTTGCGGCAGTGCAGGCGGATGCCGGCGGGCCGCGCGATGCCCATCCGGTCGAACGCCTTGTGCATGGCCTTGACGATCAGGTGGCCCTCGCCGAGGTCGAGCTCGCCCGCGCCCTCTCCCTCGACGGTCACCCGGACGCCCGGCTCACCGGTGAGCGTCGCCTCGATCTCGTCGTACAGTCCCAGAGCCAGGCCGAGGGAGTCGAACCCCGGGCCCAGATTGGCCGACGTCGCCGGCACGCGGATCACCACGGTGCTCATCGGTCAGACTTCCCTCTCGGTCCGCGTTCCCGCGCGCCCTGGGCACGCCGGATCGTACAGATGGTCGTGCAGATGAATGTCCCGCTGAATGCCCTCGCGCACGTGCCAGGCGCTAGGCGAGGTTGAGCGCGGCCGCCGCGGCCTGGACGTCGATGGGGATCGTGACCGGGGCCGGAGCGCCCGCGATGGCCCAGTCGGGGTCCTTGAGCCCGTTGCCGGTGACCGTGCAGACGATGCGCTGGCCGGGCTCGATCAGGCCCCGCGCGTGGGCCTGGAGCAGGCCGGCGACGCTGGCCGCCGAGGCGAGCTCGACGAACACGCCCTCCTCCTGGGCCAGCAGCTTGTAGGCGGCGGCGATCTGGCGGTCGGTGACCGACTGGATGTCGCCGCCCGACTCGTCACGCGCGGCGATGGCGAGCTGCCAGGAGGCCGGGTTGCCGATGCGGATGGCGGTGGCGATCGTGTGGGGGTGGGCGACCGGGGCGCCGTGGACGATGGGCGCGGCGCCGCTGGCCTGGAAGCCGAACATGCGCGGCGCCTTCGACGACACCCCGTCGGTGAGGTATTCGCGGTAGCCCATCCAGTAGGCCGAGATGTTGCCCGCGTTGCCCACGGGAATGCAGTGGATGTCAGGGGCGTCGCCCAGCGTGTCGACGATCTCGAAGGCGGCCGTCTTCTGGCCCTGCAGCCGGAACGGGTTGACCGAGTTGACCAGCGCGATCGGGTAGCTGGAGGACAGCTTGCGGGTCATCTCCAGGCAGTCGTCGAACGACCCCTCGACCTGCAGCAGGGTGGCCCCGTGGACGAGCGCCTGGGCCAGCTTGCCCATCGCGATCTTGCCGCGCGGCACCAGGACGGCGCAGGTGAGCCCGGCGCGCACGGCGTAGGCGGCGGCCGAGGCCGAGGTGTTGCCGGTGGAGGCGCAGATGACCGCCTTGGCGCCCTCTTCGACGGCCTTGCTGATGGCCATGGTCATGCCACGGTCCTTGAAGCTGCCCGTCGGGTTGGCGCCCTCGACCTTCAGGTGGACGTCACACCCGGTGAGGGCCGAGACGCGGTGCGCGGGCACCAGCGGCGTGCCGCCCTCCAGCAGCGTGATGACAGGCGTCTTCGTGGTGACCGGAAGACGCTCACGGTACTCCTCGATGAGGCCACGCCACGACCTGCTCATGATGACTCCCTACCTGCGGTGTTGGGCACAGAGTGTACGGGGTGCGCAGGAGGGCCGGAGCGGCCGGAGGGCCCGAAGCCGCCGGGAATGGCACGGCGAACACCGACATACCTCAATTCAGGAAAATCTCAGCAACTGCCGATAAAGTCTCGGCAGGGGGTCACCATCATGAGCGCGCGTCCTGCCATGTCGCAGAACGATTTTTCTCCACTGCAGCCGCCCGAGCTTGGCGCCTGGTCGCCTGCCCTGTCCGTGAGCGTGGTGATTCCGGCGCACGGCGGGCCGCACCTGGAGCTGACGCTGGCCGCGCTGGCGGCGCAGACCTATCCGGGCCACCTCATGGAGGTCCTGGTCGTCGACGACGGCAGCGAGCCGCCGATCCGGCTGCCGGAGATCAGACCGGACAACACCCGCGTCGTCAGGGTCGAGACCGGCTGGGGCATCTCCAACGCCGTCAACACCGGCGCCAAGGCCGCCGACGGCGAGATCATCCAGCGTCTCGACGCCGACATGGTGGCCTGCCGCGAGCACATCGAGGCGCTGGCCCGCTGGCATCACCTGACCGACTACCTGGTCACGATCGGCATGAAGAAGTTCGTCGAGGTGCCGCCGCTCACCGCGGGCGAGGTGTTCCGGGCGCGGCGCCTGGGCGAGCTGTTCGACCTGGACAACGCGGTGGCGAGCTCCACCGAGGCGACGATCGCCAAGACCGACGGGCTGCGCGGGAGCCGCAATCCCTACCACGTGTGCACGGGGCCGACGTTCGCGCTGCCCCGGGAGGTCTTCCACGCCGTGGGAGGTCTCGACCCGACCGTGGCGCGTGGCGAGGACACCGAGTTCGCCTACCGGCTGGCCATGCACGGCGTGGTGTTCGTCCCCGACCTGGAGGCGCAGGCGGTGCACCTCGGGCTGCCGGCGCAGCACCGCGACCGGGAGCGGGCCGTACGGGCCGTCGAGCCCTACCTCGCGCACCGGGTGCCGCTCCGGCGCGACCTGCGCAAGGATCGCGGGCGGCGGTGGCTGGTGCCGTACGTGGAGATCGTGCTGGACGTCACCGACACCTCCGAGGCGGTCGTCCGGCGGGCGGTGACGGCGGCGCTCGACGGCAAGCTGCAGGACGTCGCCGTGACACTGGTGGGGCCGTGGTCGCGGCTGAGCGACGGGCGGCGCTCGGTCCTCGGCGACCCGTGCTTCGAGCTGCGGCTGATGCGTGACCTGTTCGCCCACGACGAACGGATCAGGCTGATCGACGAGGCCGCGCCCACGCCCGCGCCGACGCCGTTCCGCTACCGGGGGCCGGTGGACGTGCCGCTGCACCGGGCGACGCTCGAACGCATGGTGGAGACGGCGCAGAAGGACCTGACGGGCGTGCTCGTCGTGGACCTGCCCGACGGCCGCACGGCCCGGCTCGAACGCACCTCCGCCCTGGGCCGCGCGCGGCTGCTCGCCGCGCCGGACGACGACCTGGACGCCGTCATCGACACCACCCACGGGGTGCGGCACGTGCCGCCGGAGCGCTACTGGCCCCCGGCCGCCCAGGCCACGCCCCCACCCTCCCAGGCCACGCCCCCGGCCGTGACGATCCCGGCCGCGGTCGCCTCGGAGCCGGCCGGAAGGACGCTCCTCGGCCGCCTGAAGTCGGCGCTGCGCACCGGCTGACGGCTCAGCGGCGTCCCTTGCCCAGCGCCCGTTTCACCGTGGTGGCCAGCACGACGCGCAGCCCCTGCTGGGCGCGTTTGGCGGCGGCCAGCTGGCGCCGCAGGGAGCCGACCTCGCGGCGGAGCTCGACGGCGGTCTTGCGCCACTTGGCCGACTCGTCACGCCACTTGGTCACCTGGCCGCGCAGCCGTTCGGCCTCCTTGGCCAGCCGCGCGGCCTCGTCCTGGGCCTCGGTCCTGGCGCGCAGGGCGCCGCGGCGGCCGAGGAGGGCGGTGGGCTCCGTGGCGAACGGGTAGGTCTCGGCCTCCACCCACGACACGCCCGACACGTCGTCCACCGCGTCGTCGAGGCACTCGCCCGGCCGCAGGACGATCCGGGCCCTGGCGAAGGCCGCGGCGCGCTCCAGCCGGGCGGCCCGCACGCCTTCGGCCGACTCACGCAGCAGCACGTTGACCAGCCCGAGGCCCTCGTCGCGGGCCAGGTCGAGCAGCCTGGCCAGGGTGTCCTCGCCCGGCACCCAGCCGGGGGGCAGACGCAGCACGAAGGGGACGGCGGGGTCGACCTCGTCCGTGAGCGCGAGCCGTACCCGGCCTTCGTACTGGTAGTGGCCGTGGACCAGCACCAGGTCGAGGGCGGGGTCCTTCAGCGGGGCGCGGTGTTCGCGGCGGAGGGAGTCCCACGGGCCGACCAGGACGACCGAGATGTCCGGCACGGTGCCGCCCAGCAGGGCGTCGACGGTGGCGCGTACGGTCTCGTAGCCCGCGGTGCCGTCCAGCACGACCGCGACGTAGGGGACCTTCCACTGGCGTCCGGGGTTGGAGCGCAGCCACCGGTAGGAGGGGATGCGGTCGGCCACGAAGGCGTGGCTCACCCGGTCGATGGGCTGCTTGTCGCGCATCCGCATGGTGAGGCCGAGGTGGTAGGCGCGGGCCGCTGACTCGGGCACGAACACCGCTCCGGCCTGCGCCAGGCGGTAGCCCATCTCGGTGTCCTGGCCGAGGATGAGCTCGTCGTCCATCGGGCCCGCGGCTTCGACCAGCCGGGCGTTGACCGAGGTGGCGCCGCCGATGTGCAGGCTGAACGGGCGCTGCGGGTTGTCGGTGAGGCCGTCGGTGCGCTCCACCAGGTCGATGATCCAGGCGTGCGGCTCGGCGGGCTCGAACGCCCGCTCCAGGTCGTCGGGCAGCTCGGCGGGTGTCGGGGCCTCGGTGAACCTGATGTAGCCGGTCACGACCAGGTAGGGCGCGACGTGGTGCCAGCGCATGTGGGCCTCGATCGCGCCCGGGGTGAGCAGCACGTCGGAGTCGAGCCAGTGGATGACGTCGCCGGTCGCCGCGGCCAGGCCGGCGTTGCGGGCGCTGGCCCGGCCGGGCGCCTCGCAGACGAGCAGCCGGGTGCCGGGCGGGTGGACGCGGGGCAGCCGCAGCGGCGGCGCGCTGCCGTTGTCGACGACGATGACCTCGGTCAGGGCGCCCGGGTAGGTCTGGCGGGCCAGCGCGGCCAGCACCAGGTCGAGTTCGTCCTGGCCGCCGTGGGCGGGCACGATCACGCTGACGCGCAGGGAGGGTTCGAACCTCTCCGGCGGCCGCAGGACACGGTAGTCGTTGCCGCGGACCCTCATGCGGCTTCCAGCAGCAGGCTCGGGCGGAAACCCCGCCACTGGTTGGTGGCCACCTTGAGGAAGTGGGCGAGCGGAAGCCGCCAGGTGTGCTCGTCGCTGAGCGTGCGCCGCAGCACGTAGCCGAGGCCGTGGGTGCGGTAGACGCGGGCGCCGCCCTCGGAGGCGGCCTTGAGGAAGTCGCGGTCGACCGCGCGGGGCTGGGCCGGGAATCCGCCGGTGTCGCCGAACCTGGCCCGGGAGAGCAGGATCGTGCCGCCCGCCACGTGGTCGGACCAGACCTCGCTGCGGTAGGCGGCGCCGCTGGCGAACGTGGTGCGCCTGATCGTGGCGTGCAGCGGCTCCAGGTAGAAGAACTCCCCGGCGGTGCCCACGACGTCGGCTCCGGAGTAGCCGGCCGCCATGACCAGGTCGGCGAGGTGGTGGGGGCCGTACCAGTCGTCGTCGTCCCACTTGGCCAGGTAGTCGCCGCTGGCCAGAGCGGCCGCCTGGTTGAGCACCTGGCCGAACGGCACCTCGGCGGGGGCCTCGATCCAGGCCACGGGCAGCGGCAGGTCCTCGACCGCCTGGCGTACCCGCTCGAAGGTCACCCCGTGCAGTCCGAGCAGGACCTCCACCTCGACGTCGCGCTGGCGGGCCATCTGGGCCAGGGCTCCGGCGACCATGTCGGGGCGCCTGGTGGACATGACGACACTGATCGAGGGGGTGTGGGCGGAGCCGTGGGCCAGGCGGCGCAGCCGTACGCTGTGCTCCTCGCGCCGCAGGTCGGCCAGCGAGCGCGCGGTGCCGTCGGCGGCGTGGTCGAGCCAGGCGCGGTCGGTGAGCAGGGCGGCCAGGTCGGCGGGCGCCCAGGCGGGGGCGACGGTCGCGGTGAGGGGCACGCCGGCGGCGGCGAGCCGGGTGAGCCCGTCCAGGGGCACCGCGTCGGCCGGCCACTCGATCTCCAGGCCGCGCAGCGGGCGGAGCGCGGCGGGATCGGGGGGCTGCCCGTCGACCTTCCAACCGGCCTCGCTCCAGTGCAGGCGGGCGAGCCCCTTCTCCGGCGTACGCGTGAAGCCGCAAGGGGTGACGGACATACGTGTGGCGCTCCTCGACCGGCGGGGACTCAGTCGGCGCCTACCCTACGCCGGTTTTACCGGCACGTATGCCGCGAGTCTCCCTTCGTCGAGGAAAGGGGCGCAGGTCGCGCCGGGAGTGATTGCCAGTTATCACACAGGAACTTATGGCACGGTAGTGGCGAATGTTGATTAAGGTGTCAATATCCCTTGACGCCGGATTAATCATGTCTACGGAAGGTATGCGCGGATGCTCTCGCCCCGCCGACTGGCAGCGGTCGCCGCGATCCTGGGGGTCCTGGTCGTGGCCGCGCTCGTGGCGCTGCTGCTCGGAGACTTGATCAGCCTGGGCGCGGCGGGGGCCACCGGAGCGTTCCTGATCGCTCTGGCCGCCCTCGCCGTGCTCGTGCTGAGCGTGCGCCGCCTGGACGGCAAGGCGCAGCGCATGGATCAGCGGATCAAGAAACACGAAGCCGGGCTCGCCAAGGTCGCCGCCGGCCTCGACCGGATCGAGTCGAGGCTGGACCGGCTGGCCGCCGCCGTCGAGAAGTCGGCCGTGCGGCGCGACGAGGATCTCGGCGCGATCCTCGCCTCGCTCGGTGAGGATCGGGTGAATGCCATGACCCGCGCGCGAGAGGTGGAGGAACTGCGCGAGGAGGTCCGCGCGCTGGCCAAGGGCGGGGTATGACCAAGGTCAGGCACAACGATTACGGCTCGCTGCGGCCGCCCGCGATCGGGAGCTGGGATCCGATCTTGACCCTTTCTGTGGTCATCCCGGCCTACGACTGTCAGGGGGAGCTCGAGCGCACCCTGGCCGCCCTGGCCCGCCAGACCTACCCCGCGGAGCTGACCGAGGTGGTCGTGGCCGACGACGGCAGCGAACCGCCGATCGAGCTCCGCGGCCTGCCCGGCGCGCGCGTCGTGCGGGTGGGCGAGGGCTGGGGACGCGGCGCCGCCCGGCAGGCCGGGCAGCTCGCCGCCGCCGGTGAGGTGATCCACTGGCTCGACGCGGACATGATCCTGGACGCGGACCATCTCGAAGCCCACATGCGCTGGCACCACCTGATCGACCACGCGGTCGTGATCGGCGAGACCCGCTTCGTCGAGACCCCGGGCGAGGAGGGCGTCCAGACGGAGTACACGCGCAGGACTCTCGAGTCCACCCGGATGCTCAAGGACGCCGGATCCAGCGCGTACCTCCTGCACACCGGCGCCTCCACCTCGGTCCGCGCCGACCTGCTGCGCGCGGCGGGCGGCGTCGACCCGCGCCTCGACATGGCCGAGGACACCGAGCTCGGCTACCGGCTGGCGCAGGCCGGAGCGGTGTTCGTGCCCGACCCGGAGGCCCGCGGCCGGCACGTCGGCCCGTCCACGGTCATGCGCCGGGAGAAGGACGTCCACCGGCACAACTGGTCGTTCCTCGGCGACCTCGTGCCCGACCTGCGCTGGCTCCGCAACCACCCGCGGCGGCACTGGCTGGTGCCGTACGTGCGGGTCGTCGTGGCGGCCACCGGCTACGAGGAGACCCGGGCCTGCGTGGACGCGGCGCTCGCGGGCACCCTGGGCGACATCGCCGTCACGGTCGTCGGGCCGTGGGGGCGGCTGACCGGCGAGCGCCGCTCCAGCCTCGACGACCCGCTGCTCGACCTGCGCCTCGTCCACAACCTCTACCGGCACGAGCCGCGCGTCACGTTCGCCGAGACCCCGCCCGTCTCCGGGGCTCCCGCTCCGTTCCTGCTCACGCTCCCGCCCGGCTGGGCGCTGGGCGCCGACACGCTCTCCCGGCTGGTACGGCTCGCGGAGCCCGGCATGCTGGGCCTCGTCTGCGTCGCCCTGGCCGAGTCCGCCGACGGCGTGGTGACGGCCCGGCTCGAACGCACCGCGGCGTTCTCCCGGGCCGCGTTCTTCCACGGGCAGGCCGACGACCTGGTGGACGAGATGTTCGGCTCGCTGTGGGTGAGCGGCGACGAGTACGGGATCGTTCCGGTGGCCGAGGCCGAACCGCCGTCGAGCGACGTGGCCAAGTGGCGCGCGGTGGCCGCGAAGCGGCTGGACGAGGTCAAGGCGTTGCGGGCGGAGGTGGAGCGGCTGTCGGCCGAGGCGCAGCGGCTGGAGCGGCCGTCCGCCGAGCCCGTCGCCGACGGGCGGCGGCTGAGCTCGCTGCTTCGGCACCTGCGGAGCGCGGGATGATCCGCGACCTGCTGAAGGACCTGCCCAAGGCGCGGGTGTTCCTGACCGGGGTCGACGCGGAGGCGCTGCCCGGCGCGGTCCAGGGGGTCGATCTGGACCGCGACCTGCTGGAGCCGTCGTCCGTGGCGGAGCGGGTGCACGAGGTCCTCGTGATCGCCCGCACCCCCGCCGACCTGCGGCGCGCGGCCACCCTGCACAAGCTGCTGCCGGAGGCGCGGCGCGTGGTCGTGGCCGTGCTCGACACCCCCGCCTCGCATCCGGCGCCGGTGCCGACGCCGACTCCCGCGCACCGGTGGCGCTCCCTGACGGAGCTGCGGGTGCACCGGCCCAAGGACCGGGTGTGGGTGGTGGACGCCCGCTTCTCGGCTCCCACGCCGGCGGGCCGTACCGTGGCCGCGACGGCGCGGGCCTTCGCGGGGCACCGGCTGGACGTGATCGCGGCGCCGGCGGCGGGGATCGCCGGCGTCGGCTCGGCCGACTGGCGGCCGGGCGACCCCAACGCGACCCCCGCCGAGGTCGGCGGGCCGGTGCCCGAACGGGTCGGCGCGCCGGGCAGTGACGTGGTGCTGCGCACGCTGGACTCGGGGACGGCCACCTCCCCGGCGCCGGCGGCCGCCACGACCGGTGGCACGGCGTCCGCGGCGGCACTCCGTACGGACCCCACCGAGGAGCCGTCGTGGAGCGGCGACGAGGTCCCCGTCGAGCGGCCCACGTTCCGGACCGCCACCTGGGCGCGGCTCGGCCGCCCCGGCGCGACGGACCTGCCGCTGCTCGACCCCGACGTGCTGGGCGAGCCGTCGATGGTCCCGCCGGTCGATGAGCGCCTGGTGAACCCGCAGGGTTTCGTCACCACCCCGTCCCGCGGCACGGCGTCACTGGAGGAGCGCGACGGGCGCTGGTCGGTGGTGCTCGACGGGCGGCTGGTGACGGCGTTCGCCGAGTCGGGCGGGGTGACCGACGCGGACGTGTCCAGACTGAGGCAGGTCCGCGGCCTCACGGTCGACTGGCGGCACGCGCACAGCGGGCCGCTGGCCGCCGTGCGGGTGCTCGCGGGGCTGGCGGCGGCGGGGGTCCCGCTGGTCGCGGAGACCGTGCCGCGCTGGGCGGGCGGTCTCGGAGCCGGGCTGGTCACGCTTCTGACCGACGATCCCGATATTTCCGACGATCTCCGGCGGGAGGAGCACAGCATCAGGCTGCGCCGCGAGGCGCTGCGCACCCACGGCGTGGCCGCCCGCTGGGAGCAGCTCGGCGCCCCCGCCCCCGCGCCGCCGCTGACCTCCGTGCTGCTCGCCACCCGGCGGGCCGACATGGTGGCCTTCGCCCTCGGCCAGATCGCCCGACAGCGCGGCGTCCAGCTCGAGGTCGTCCTGGCCCTGCACGGAGTCCCCCAAGACCATCCCGACGTCGCCTCGGCGATCGCCGCCTTCGACCGGCCGCTGACCGTCTACGAAGCGAGCCACGAGGAGATCTTCGGCGAGGTCCTGAACAACGCGGCCGCCCGGGCCTCGGGCTCGTTCCTGCTCAAGATGGACGACGACGACTGGTACGGCCCCGACTTCCTGTCCGACCTGCTGCTCGCCCACTCCTACTCCGGCGCGCAGGTGGTGGGGACCGTGCCCGAGTTCGTCTACCTGTCGTCGATCGACGTCACCGTGCACCGCGGGCAGGTCACCGAGCAGATCACCAGCTTCGTCGCGGGCGGCACGATCCTGGTCGAGCGGTCGGCGTTCCAGGCGGTCGGCGGATTCCGGCCGCTGCCCCGCTCGGTCGACACCCAGTTCCAGGAGGCCATGCAGGCCGCGGGTGGTCAGATCTACCGCACCCACGGCCTCGGCTACGTCCTGCGTCGCGGCCCCGCCGCCAACCACACCTGGCAGGAGCCGATCGGCACGTTCCTGCGGCGCAACAGGGAGCAGTGGCGCGGCTTCCGCCCCAGCGCTCTCATGGAGCTGGACGGGAGCCATCGGCCGTGACCCTCGACCAGCACCCCGCCCTCTCCGGCCCCGAGGACCGCCGGGACCGGCGGCCCGTGGCGGGCGCCGGCCGCGCCTCCGTGCCGCGCGTCCGGCGCCAGGACTTCGGCGTGCTGACCCCGCCGCGGCTCGGCGACTGGGAACCCACGCTGAGCGTGACGATCGTCATCCCCGCCCACGGCCGGCAGGAGACCCTGGACCTCACCCTGGCGGCGCTCTCGGCGCAGAGCTATCCGGCGGAGCTGACGGACGTCGTCGTGGTGGACGACGGCAGCACGCCTCCCCTGCGCCTGCCGGAGATCGCCCCGGCCGCCACCCGGCTGATCTGCGCCCCGCCCGGCGGCTGGGGACGCGCCTGGGCCGTCCAGGCCGGCCTCGACGTGGCCACCGGCGACGTCGTCCTCGTCCTGGACGCCGACATGGTCCCGCACCGGGAGCACGTCGAGGCGCAGCTCCGCTGGCACCACCTCGCGCCGTACCTGGTGGTGCTGGGCTGGATCGACTTCACCTCGTTCACCCCGGCCGAGCGGCCGCCCGCGCCCGCCGACGTCGCCGCCTCCGTACGGGCCGGCGCCGAGGAGGGCCTCTTCCCGCTCTCCCCGCACCGTCACGACTGGGCCGAGAAGATCATCCACGACCACGACGGCCTGCGCACCGCGCCCAGCTCGCTGGCCACCAGGATCCACGTCGGCGCCACCGCGTCCTACCCCGCCGCGCTGCTGCGCTCGATCGGCGGCCTGGACACCTCCCTGGCGCTGGCCGAGGACACCGAGCTGGGCTACCGGCTGACCCAGGCGGGCGCGGTCTTCGTGCCCGACCCCGAGTCCCGGGCCTGGCACCTCGGCCTGCCCACGGCCATGCGGGACTTCGCCGCCCTGAAGCGCTACAACGACCCGTACGTGGCGGACCGGGTGCCGTATCGCCGCTATCTCCGCGCAGATCCCGGCCGCCAGTGGCTCGTGCCGTACGTGGACGCCTACGTCCCGGCCGGGGCCTACGAGGACGTCCGCGCCACGGTCGACGCCCTCCTGGCGAGCAGCCTTCCGGACATCCGGGTCACCGTCACGGGGCCGTGGGCGTCTCTCGGCGCCGGCCGCCGCTCCCCGCTGCGCGACGCGGACCTGGACCTGCGGCTCATCCACGCCACGTTCGAGCACGACCCGCGGGTCCGGCTGGCCGGCGATGCCGCGTGGCCGGTCGCCGGTCCCGTGGACTCGGTCCGGTCCGCGGCCGATCCGGCACGGCACGTCGTGGCCCCCTTCCGGCTGCTGATGCCGCCGGGCTGGGTGCCGGCCCGTGACTCGGTGGAGCGGCTCGTCGGCCACCTGGAGAAGCACGACGGCGGCGTGCTGTGCCTGGCGCTGGACGAGACGCGCGAAGGGGTGGTGGTCGCCCGGCTGGAACGCGTCGCGGCCCTGTCGCGCGCCGCCCTGGTGACCGAGCCCGGCGAGCGCCTGGACGACGTCCTCGACGAGGTGTTCGGCCTCGAATGGCTGGACGGCGCGTCGTGGGACGTCACCCGCAGGCCGCGCGTCTATCCGCCGCGCAGGCGACCCGTCCCGGAGGCCGAACGGCTGGCCGAGCGGCAGCGGAAGGAGCTCACCCAGCTCCGCGACCGCGCGGCGGCCCTGCGCGCCGAGGTGACACGACTGCGCAGGGAGGCGGGCAAGCGGGAACGGGACGCCGCCCGGTGGCGCGAGAAGGCCGAGTCCTGGCGGCGGGAGGCGGTCCGGCTGTCCCGAGCCCGGGACCGCACGGTGCTCAAGCGAGCCGTACGCCGGATCCGCGACCTCGCCTTCCCGGACGCCTGACGCCGGCGCCCGCCGTCGATCTCACGGGAGAACGGTCAGCAGCAGCGGCACCAGCAGGCTGACCAGAGCCGCCAGGGTGGCGAACTGGCCGATCGCGTGGCGCTTCGAAAGCCCCATGGACACCCAGCCCGGCTCGCGGGGCGGATCCCAGCGAGGGACCATCGTCGCGATGGCCAACGGCAGCGCGAACCCCAGCGCGTACGCCACCCCCGTCCACCAAGGCGCCACCTGCAGCACGGCCAGACCGAGAACACCCCAGGTCGCGGCCGAGACCCTGAAGGTCGTGACGGCGAGCCCGGTGTCCAGGCCCCACAGGAACGGGCCGGTGCGCGGGCCGTACTGGTAGAGCAGGTTCTTCGGCGTCTGGCGTCGCCAGGTGACGCGGCACATGCCGCGGGCCCGCAACGACGCCACGTCGAAGGCGCACAGTGCCACGCACAGGACCACTGCCGACCACAGCCTGAACGTCTCCGGCAGCAGCGCCGCTCCGAATGCCCGTCCGACCACGGAGGCGGTGCTCATGATCACGAACGCGGACGCCAGGAAGCCGAGTGCGAGAGACGTGACCGGGACGACGACGGCGCGATGCCGTATGCGCTCCCCCTGCCCGAGGGGGCCTCCCGACATGTCCGTCCCGCCCAGGGGACGGATCATGCCGACGAAGGACACGCCTCAAGGGCTGAACAGCTGGGCGAATCCGGCACAGGCCGCGAGCAGCAGCACCGCCGGCGCCAGCAGCTCAGCAGTAGGCATCATCCCACCAGACCGAGCAGTAGAAGCTGCCCGCCCAGCAACTGCTGGAGGAAGACGTGCATTCTCCGCACCAGATGACGCGGACACCGGCGAGGCATGACCAGTACCGCCGGTAGTAACCGCTGGGGCAGGAGTAGTTGCACCCGCCGCTGCATCGCCTGCACGACGCGAGGGAGCAGCAGGGGGAGCCCAGGCAGTCGGCCGCCGCCGGCTGGGTCATCGAGATCACGCCCGCGACGGCCGCGACGAGCGCCGTGCCTCCCTTCATGAGCAGGCCCAGGGCGCTGCGGCGGGCGGGCGGGTCAAAGAGGGGGGTCGCCGTGCCGTCCTCAGTGAGGGCGAGGTCGGCAGGCCGGCCCGCGCGGCCTGGTGAGGTCGTCATGCCTGGTCCTTCCCTGCGATCATGGCTTCGAGCTGGATGTCCGTGGGCCCCGCCGGCTGGATGTTCTCAAGCAGGGTGAAGAGCTGGCGACTGGACGGGATCGTCGTCCCGCGTGTGACGCGGCCGTCCCTGATGACGACGGCGGCCGGTGTGACGGCGACGTTGAGCGCCTCGGCGACGGTGTGATCGCCGTCGACCAGGACCCTGTCCAGATCGAAGTCGTAGGTCAACGAGAGCTCCGCCTCCGCCACGGGGTTGGCCGGATCCAGCACCAGCCAGAGACCCTCGGGCATGTCGCCATGGAGGGCGGCCGCGATCGAGCGGCACGTCCCGCACTTGTCGGACAGGAACAGGACGACGGCTCCGGTCGCCTCGTCGAGCTGCTTCGGCAGCCCGAACGCGCTGGGCCGGCCGCCGACGGCGCCCGCCAGGTCTATCGTGTTCGGCCGGTCGATGAGCCCGCTGAGCTCGCGCAGTTGGGCGATGCTCCGGTACATCTCGACCTGCGATCCGAGAAGCAGGAACACGAGGGCTCCGAACACGACGACCGCGGCCGAGAGGATAATCGTCATCCGTTACTCCCACTTCCGTTGAACATCGGCATCGGCTGTGCGGCCGCTTCCTGCATGGCCTGTCGATCTCCCGTGGCCGCCCGCCAGCTGCCGGCCACCACCACGCCGCGCACCGCGGCGAGCGCGATGATCAGGCCGGCGAGATATTCCAGGCCGACCTGCCATTCCCAGGTCTGGGGCGACCAGGTCACGACGATCGCGGCGCCCACCCAGGCGGGCAGGAGCAGGATCTGGCGCCACCCCAGGGTCGAGTGGCCGGTCGCGCCGAGGCACGCGCACGGGACCGGCCGCTCCGCCCGCAGACCGAGCAGCCCCGCACCGGCGAACAGGACGCCGAGGGCGGCGACCCCGAATCCCGGCCACACGGCGCCGGGGACGACGATCAGCGCTCCGCCGACGACGAGTTCCGCACAGGGAATCGCGACGGCGCCGATCCACGCCAGAGGCGAGGGAATCGAGAGGGCCATGAGCGTCGCGGTGAATGCGGACGGTGTACGAAGCTTTTCGAGACCGGCCCAGAGAAGCGCGCCCGACGCCGCCAATGCGACCAATAACGAAATCGCTGACACTAGTCTCTCGCCGGCCGGAACGCGACGCACGAAAGAACGCGCCCGTTGGCGTTCTCGATGCAATACGCCTCGTATCTCGAACCGCGCACCGCGGATCCATCCACCGCGACGGTTTGGACGATGGTCTGGTCACGAAGCGAGACCTCGACGCCGCCGACCTTCTGGGCCATGACCCTGGCCCGGTCGGTCGGCGCGGCGACCGTGCCCACCAGCCTGATCACGAGCGGTGTGACCGTGCTCGGGTCGATCGGATGGTCCGGCCCGCTCACCAGGACCCGGTCACCCGGCTGGAGCTGCCAGCCGTCGGGGAAGCCGGAGACGGGCAGGCCGGAGACGGTGACTCCCGACCCCTCCAGGACGACGTCGGCGGAGCCCTTCTCGTGGCGGATCACGCGCGCCACGCGGGCGCCGCCGGTGGCGGCCGTCTCCGCTCTGGCCACGTCACCGTGGAAAACGACCGTCGACGCGAGCCCGGCGACGGCCGACCCTTTGAGAAGGCTACGCCTGGATAGTCGAATCGCCATATAGACCCCTTCGCTCACCGCGAATTACCGGACCAAAAGGAGAACAGGTGATTTCTCCCATGAAAGTAACATGGGACCCCAGGCTGTCCATGGGTTGCGATTACTCATTACGTGATGACCGCGCGATCCCATGAATGAGTCGGGCGGAACACCGGATTGAGCAACGCGGGCCGTCGACTCAGGCGGGAAGCCGCGTCGGCCCGGTCAGATCAGGTCGTCGAGGTTCACGTCGCCGAGTTCCGCTCGCGATCGGATGCCCAGCTTGGGGAACGCGCGGTAGAGGTGGTTGCCGACCGTGCGAGGGCTGAGGAACAGCCGGTCCGCGATGTCGCGGTTGCTGGCTCCGGTGGCGGCCAGCTGGACGATCTGGAGCTGCTGGGGGGTGAGGGCGCCCCGGGCGTTCCGTGCGGGGCGGCCGGTGGCCTCCAGCTCGGCCCTCGCCCTGGCCGCCCAGGGCGTGGCCCCCACCCGCTCGAACACCGTCGCGCACGCGCCGAGGTGGACGCGCGACTCCGCTCTCCGGCGAGCCCTGCGCAGCCATTCGCCGAAGGCCAGCTCGGTGCGGGCGTGCTCGTAGGGCTGGTCACCCCTCTCGTGCTCCCTCAGCGCGTTCACGTAGTGGCGTTCCGCCTGCTCGCCCGTGGCGGTGAGCGCCCGGCACCGTTCGACGAGCGCTTCCGCGTCGGGGGTGGGATGGGCTCGCGCCCATGCCTCCAGGACCGACAGCGGGAAGGCCGCCCGGTCCGGCCGGCCGCTGCGCACCGCCGCCTCGACCTGGTCGGGAGCGCGGCGGGCGGCGCCGATCCACGCGCCGTCCCGGGGGATGCCCTCCAGCCGGGTCAGCGCCTCCACGTTGCGGCCGTGTCCCAGGTCGAGCAGGGCGAGCGCCCAGGCGCACAGCGCGCGGACCGGTGCGATCTCCTGGGCCTCGGCATGCCCCAGAGCGTCCTTCACCAGGGCGACGCAGCGTTCGTCGTCGCCGGCGACCGCCGCCAGCCAGCCGAGCAGCCCGCTCAGGTGACTCGCCCGGTGCGGCTGCCCGAACTCCACAGCGAGGTCCAGCCCCGCCGCCGCCGTGGCTCGCGCTTCGGCGTGCATCCCACGGTGGAGCTGCGCCCGGGCGAGAAGCTGGAGCGCGTACGGCAGGCGTCCCGCCATCCCGTTCCTGCCGCACTCCGCGACGTAACCCTCGGCGGCCTCGCATTCGGCCGTGACGGCGATCCGCAGGTCGAGCGAGGCGGCCACGAGCTGATCGCCGAGCAGATCCTGCCGGGCGATTTCGGCGAGCACCTCCACCGGCCCGAGTCCATCCCACGACCGCACCACGGCGCACAACTGCGCGGTGAGCGACGTCAGCGGCGAGTCCGCGGGCAGGGGAACGGCTCGCAGCGCCGCCTCCACCTCCCGGAGGAGGCCGGCGTCGGCGACGGCCCAGGCATACCGGAAGGCCTCGGCCAGCATCAGCATCGCCTTCGCCGGAGCCCGCTCCCTGATCAGCACGGTGCCTTCGATCAGCTTGCCGGCCCCGGTGGCCGGCGAGCCGCGCTCGAAGTCCACTTCGGCGTCGACGCGCGCCACCTCGGCCCGCGTGTCCGCGTCGGACGCCAGTCGTAGCGCCCGGCGGGCCAGGTCCGCCGCCGCGTCCAGCAGCCCGGCGTCGACGGCCGCCCGCGCCGCGGCGGCCAGCAGCCGTCCCCTGTGCCGTCGCTGGGCGAATCCCGCGGCGCGTTCGTAGGCGGCGCAGGCCGGCCACGCGTCTCCCGCGCGTTCGGCGATCAGCTCCAGCTCGGCCGAGAGCTCCGGGCAGGGCCCCGTCGTCGCCGCCGCGGAGTGCCAGACCCGCAGCTCCGCCTGGCCTTCGTCGGCGCTCTCGGCGAGGGCCCAGTGCGCCGCTCGGCGTCCGGTCGTGGTCGCCTCGTGGTAGACGGCCATCCGCGTCAGCGGGTGGGCGAACCTCACCGTCAGGCCGTCGGCCTCGAGCAGGCCGTGCCGCTCGGTGTATTCGAGCTCCGCCGGCCCCGCGCCCAGCCTCGCGGCCGCCGCGGTCACCAGGGCGAGATCGCCCGTGTCATCGGCGGCCACGACCAGGAGCAGGGACTTCACGGAGGCGGGGATCCGCTGGAGCCCCCGGCCGAGATCCTCCAGGACCTGCCCCGGATTCGCGCGAGTGCCATCATGGAAGGCGTACGGGTTGAGCCGGCCTGACCGCTGCTCCGGCGTCAGGCAGGCGGCCAGCTCGGCCAGGGCCAGCGGGTTGCCCCGCGACTCGCCGATGATCCTGTCTCTGGCCTGCGGCGCCAGCCGTTGAGGCCGTGCCGCGAGCATCTCGGCCGCGCTCGCGCGGTCCAGCGGGCGCAGGCGTGACTCCGGCAGCCTGGCGGCGGCGAAGGGACCACCGTCACGCGTGGCCACCACGAGGGCGATCGGCTCCGATCCGAGTCTGCGCGCGGCGAACATCAGCGCGTCCGCGGAGAGCCGGTCGAGCCACTGGGCGTCGTCGATCAGGCAGAGCAGCGGGCGCTCCGCCGCCAGCCCGGACAGCAACGACAGCAACGCCACCCGCGTGGCCGCGTGATCCTCCGCGCGGTAGGCGGCGGAGAGGGCGGCGCGCAGGGCACGCGCGTCCGCCGAGGGGAGATCGTCGACGCGTGCGAGGACGGGACGCAACAGGAGGCCGAGCGAGGCGTAGGGCTGCCCGGCCTCCGACTCGAACCCGGCGGCCGACAGCACCCTCATCCCGTCGGCTTCGGTGGCGGCGTCGTGGAGCAGGGCGGATTTGCCGGCCCCCATCGCGCCCTTCACGACCAGCGTGCCACCGGCCCCACTCATGGCCTCGGCGAGGAGGCGGCCGATCTGGGCCTGTTCGGCCTTCCGGCCGTACAGCACGAGAACACCTTTTGCCGGGATGTTTCCCATGTCCACATGATCCAGACACTTGGTGACAAATGATCATATCTCGATGATCGGTCACCTAGTCAAGAGAGAGGATCATGCCGACGTGCGGGAAGCCGTCACGGCTCCGGCGAACGGCTCGTCTACTCGTCGCCCTCGACGCGCATCACGCTGGCCACGGCCCGGACGATGTCCAGGTCGCGCAGCCCCTCCATGGTGGCCGTGAGCGCCGCGTCGGTCGCCCGGTGGGTGACGATGACGAGCTGCGCGTCGTCACCGCGCCCCTCCTGGCGGACGGTCTGGATCGAGACGTCGTGCTTGGCGAACAGGTCGGCCACGCGGGCCAGCACGCCGGGCTTGTCGGCCACGTCGAGCGCCACGTGGCAGCGCGTGACCGTCTCGCCCATCGGGTGCACGGCCAAGGACGCGTAGGTCGACTCCTCGGGCCCGCGGGTGCCCGCGAGCCGGTTGCGCGCCACCGCCACCAGGTCGCCCAGCACCGCGGAGGCCGTCGGCGCGCCGCCCGCCCCCTTGCCGTAGAACATCAGCTGCCCCGCCGACTCCGCCTCCACGAACACCGCGTTGTACGCCTCGCGCACACCGGCCAGCGGATGGGAGCGCGGGATCATCGCCGGATGCACGCGCACCCCGATCGAGCGGCCGTCGTCGGACCGGGCGCAGATGGCCAGCAGCTTGATCACGTAGCCCATGGCCTTGGCCGAGGCCACGTCGGTGGCGGTGATCTCGGTGATGCCCTCGCGGTGCACCTCGGCGGCCGTCACCCTGCTGTGGAAGGCCAGCCCGGCCACGATCGCGGCCTTGGCGGCGGCGTCGAAGCCCTCGACGTCGGCCGTGGGGTCGGCCTCGGCGTAGCCCAGGGTCTGCGCCTCCTCCAGGGCGTCGATGAACGACGCGCCGGTCGAGTCCATCTTGTCGAGGATGTAGTTGGTGGTGCCGTTGACGATGCCCAGCACCCGCTGGACGTGGTCGCCGGCCAGCGACTCCCGCAGGGGCCGCAGCAGTGGGATGGCCCCGGCGACGCTGGCCTCGAAGTAGAGGTCGCCGTCGCCGGCGCGGGCCGCCTCGTGCAGCGTCGCGCCGTCCTCGGCCAGCAGCGCCTTGTTGGCGGTGACGACCGACTTGCCCCGCGAGAGGGCGGCCACGATCAGCGACCGGGCGGGCTCGATGCCGCCGATGACCTCGATCACGATGTCGATGTCGTCGCGGGCGACCAGCGACTCGGCGTCGGTGGTCAGCAGCTCGGGATCGATCTCGACGTCACGCTTGCGGCCCAGGCGGCGCACCGCGACGCCGGCCAGCTCCAGGGGCGCGCCGATGCGGGCGGCCAGGTCGTCGCCCTGCTCGCGGATCAGGCGGATGACCTGGGAGCCGACGACCCCGCAGCCCAGCAACGCCACCTTCAGCGGTTTCACAGCTGCCCCCTCAACAGGTCGTCCTCGGTCTCGCCCCGCACGATCACGCGCGCCTCGCCGTCGGCGACGGCGACCACGGCGGGCTTGGGCAGGTAGTTGTAGTTGTGCGCCATCGAGCGGCAGTAGGCGCCCGTGGCGGCCACGGCGATCAGGTCGCCGGGAGCGAGGTCGGCGGGCAGGAAGCAGTCGCGGACGACGATGTCGCCGCTCTCGCAGTGCTTGCCGACGACACGGCTGAGCATGGGCCCCGCCGAGCTCTCGCGGCTGGCCAGCACCGCGGTGTAGTCGGCGCCGTAGAGGGCGGTGCGCAGGTTGTCGCTCATGCCGCCGTCGACGCTCACGTAAGTGCGCAGCCCCTCGACGTCCTTGACGGTGCCGACCTCGTAGAGGGTGATCCCGCCGGGCCCGGCGATGGTGCGGCCCGGCTCCACGGTCAGCCGCGGCACCGGCAGCCCGGCGTCGGCGCAGACCTTGGCGACGATCTCGCGCAGGGCGTCGGCGAGCCGCTTGATGTCGGGGGCCTCGTCGTCGTCGACGTAGGCGATGCCGTAGCCGCCGCCGAGGTCGAGCTCGGGCAGCAGCACGCCGTGCTCGGCCTTGATCTGCACGAGCAGCGTGGCCAGGCGGCGCGCGGCCACCTCGAACCCGGCCGTGTCGACGATCTGGGAGCCGATGTGGGAGTGCAGGCCGACGAGCTCCAGCGACGGCAGGGCGAGGATCCGGCGGACCGCCTCGGCGGCGGCGCCGGAGCCGAGCGACAGGCCGAACTTCTGGTCGTCGTGGGCCGTGGCGATGAACTCGTGGGTGTGCGCCTCGACGCCGGTGGTGACCCGGACCATCACCTTGGGGCGCTGGCCGAGGCGTTCGGCGAGGAAGCCGAGGCGGGCGATCTCCTCGTAGGAGTCGACCACGATGTGGCCGACCCCGGCCTCCAGGGCCCTGGTCAGCTCGGCGACGGACTTGTTGTTGCCGTGCAGGGTGATGCGGTCGGGCGGGAAGCCGACGCTGAGCGCGACGGCCAGCTCGCCGCCGCTGGCCACGTCGAGGCCGAGCCCCTCGTCGTGCAGCCAGCGGACGATCTCCTTGCAGAGGAACGCCTTGCCCGCGTAGTGGACCTCGGAACCGGCGAACGCCGTGGCGTAGTCGCGCATGCGCGAGCGCACGTCGTGCTCGTCGTACACGAACAGCGGGGTGCCGTGCTCGCGGACCAGGTCGCGGACGTCGACGTCGCCGATCGTGAGCGCGCCATCGGTGCGGCCGGACGTTCGGGGCCAGATCATGGGATTGATCCGGTTGAGGTCGGCGGGCGCCGGCGGCGGGCGCTCGTGGGCCGGGGGCTCGGCGTGGCGGTCTCCGGCGGGATGGGCGAATCGACTCACCCGAACGAGGCTATCGGAACCGTCCATCGCCCTGGACCGACTGCCCACGTATCGAGACGGGATCCCGCCTCAGCAGGGATATTTTTACGGTTTTTAACCGTTTTACCGGATATTTTGCGATCAATCACAACCGCTCCGGCCCGACGAGCACCTCGTGCACGGCCCGGGCCAGCCGCACGCGGGCCGTGTGCACCGGTGCGGGTGGCTCGTCCCCCACGGGCACGGCCGGGGCCAGCTCGTGGGCGTCGTGATAGGCGAGCGCGAGCCGTACCAGGAAGGACTCCCAGCCGGGCGAACCGCTCGCCAGCCGGCTCGGGAGCTCGGCCAGGACGCGCAGCACGGCCCGGTCGCGGGGGTCGTCGAGCAGCTCCGGGCGAAACCCCTCGCCCGGCACCCCCAGCTCCTGGGCCCAGCGCCGCACGGCCGCCGCGCGAGCCCGCGCGTAGCGGACCACGAACCCGGGGTTGTCCCAGGTGCGCGGGAAGTCGGGCCAGGGATCGGGCAGGCCGGCGACCGGCTCCACCTCCTCGACCAGCGCCCCCGGCACCGCCACGGTGATCCGCAGGACCCCGTCGGCCCGCACGTCCACCCCGGACACCCCGGGCACCTCGCGGACCCGCGCGGCCAGCACGCCCGGCGGCACGCGGCGGCGCAGGGCGGCGGCCGAGACGTAGACCGCCTCCCGCTCCCAGGTCCCCTCCGGCACCGGGTGCTCACCCAGCACCCCGGCGAGCCGCCGCGCCGTCATGGCCACGACCCTACGGGCACCCGGCCGACACCGCGGATCTCGCGACACCGGTCAGGACCACCAGTCGAAACCGGCACCCGGAGCCGCCGGTCAACGGCGCCGGTCAGATGAGCGCGTGCGGCTCGGCGGAGCCGTACTCGACCAGGTGGGCCGCGCCCAGCAGCCAGCGGTCCTCGTCGCGGACCCGGACGTAGCCGAACCGGTCGGCGGAGAACACCTTCACCCCGTCGGCACGGCACTGCCGCATGAGCACGTCGTCCCACCCTTCGGTGAGGTCGGCGAACCCGATCTCACGCAGCGCGCCCCGCCGGGCCAGCAGCGTGGCACCGGCGATCTCCGGCAGGTAGGAGTATTCGGCGTCGGGCTGCTTGAGCAGCGTGGCCTGGGGCTTGCGCAGGTGGGCGTAGTAGGCGGCCTTACCGACGATGTCGGCCGTGCTGAACAGGAAGGCCCGGCTGAGGTCGGCCAGGTAGTGGGTGCCGTAGACGTCACGCGGGTCCATCACCGCGACCAGGTCGGACTCGCACAGGTCGAGCCCCCGGTTGAGCATCGCGCCGGTCGACAGCCCCGGGTCGAGGTCGCGGAAGACCACGTCGACGCCGGGCACGACGTCGCGGGCGCGCAGCCCGGACTCGGGCGGGCCGAACACGATCAGCTGCGACACCGGCGCGGACTGCCGCGCCACCTGGGCCAGGGCGTGCTCCAGCAGCGAGCGGTCGAGCACCGGCAGCAGCACCGAGATGTTGAGCGTGGCGCGATGGCTGGGCAGGCCGATCGCCTCCAGCAGGTCGTCGACCCGTTCCGTCATCGTGCCGGTGCCGTAGGCGCGGCGCAGCGCGACGTGCGCCCTGCGGGAGTCGGGCTCGTCGCCGATGGGAGTGCCGCAGGCCGCGATCTCGGCCAGCCGCCACTGCGGGGTGCCGGGCGGGCAGTCGACGGCGGCGGGCCAGCGGTAGGAGGTCAGCACGTCGGGATAGTCCAGGTGGCCGGGCAGCAGCTGCTCCAGCGTGAGCACCCGGTCGACCCGGCCGCCGGACAGCGGCAGCGGGTTGTGCACCCGCGGCTGGACGCCGAACGTCAGGCGGGGCCAGCCCTCGGCGGGGTGGGTGGTGAAGCGGTGCTCGAACAGCTCGGCGGCGGCGCTGTAGTCGGCCACGTTGCCCTGCGTGTGCCAGAAGACCGTGCGGATGCCGCGCTCGGCGCACCAGGCGAGCAGCGCCCTGAGCCCCTCGCCCGGCTCACCGATGAGCTCCTCGGCCCACGGCCCCCGCGTGACCGACTCGACCACCAGCAGGTGGGGCACCTCCAGCGGGAGCACCCGGGCGAAGTCGCGCGGCGTGAAGCCTGTGGTCTGCCGCCACTCGTAGCGCAGCAGCGCCTCGGCGTGCGGGTCGGCGATCACCGCGGCCGTCAGGTGCGGGCGCGTGTTGGGCCCGGTGGGCACCCGGAACGGCTTCAGCCGGAAGGAGGCGCCGTCGAGTTTTCTGATCGAGGTGGTGGCCTGGAAGGCGGCGCCGGGCCGGGCGTCCTTGGCCCGCTGCCCGCCCGCGACCGGGGTGCGCTTGGGCGCCGTGGGCCGCTTGACCGGCTTGGCGGCGCCCTTGAGGCCCCTGGCCAGGCGTACCGGATTGTTCTTGCCGCTCTTGATGGCGTCGCCGAGACGGTTCCAGCGGGCCACCTTGATCGAGGAGAGCTTCCAGTTGGCCACCTCGGCCTGGTAGCGCTGCTCGGCCAGCTCCTTGCGCAGCTTCTCGGCCGCGGCCCGCTCGGCCTCCAGGCGCTCCTCGGTCTCGCCCAGTCGCTCGGCGAGCGCTCTGGCCTCCTCGGCGGTCTTCTCGGCGCCGGCCAGCCGCGACTGCGCGGCCTCCAGCAGCCTGGCCAGCTCGGCCGCGTGCTCTGCCTGGGCGATCGCATCACGCAGCGCGCGCCTCGTGCTCTCCAGCTCAGTGCTCACCGAGACCTCCGATTCTTAGCCCGGCAAAGGATACTCTTTTGCGGGAAGCGTCTCGAAGGGATGAGATTCCGGTGCAGTTCAACGTGCGGCCCTATGTCTGCGGCGCTTTCGGCCGGATCGACTCCGTGATGGTCGGCAAGCTGACGGGGGCCGGTCCCCGGGTCCGCCCCGCCCTGCAGACGGCCGAGGCCGCGCTGTTCAGCTCGGCGCCGTTGCCCCCCTACCACCGCGCCGACGGCGCGTTCGCGTTCGCCTGGGGCGAGCGCCGGCCACCGGCGCTCGACGACTGGATGTCGGTCGCCGAGACCTACGAGACGCCGGGGCTGATCTGCGACGGCGAGCGCATCACGCTGCACGCCGGCGCGCTCGGCCTGGTCGACGTCTACTACGTGCGCCTGGGCGAGGCGATCTACTTCTCGTCCCTGATCCAGCCGCTGCTGTCGCTGGTCCCGATCGAGCTCGACTGGGCCGCCTGGGCCTCGATCATCCAGGTGACCTTCCCCCTCGGCGACGCCACCCCCTACACCCGGGTCAAGCGGCTGCCGGGGTCGAGCGCGCTGACCTTCGAGCAGGGCGCGCCGGCCACCGAGCGCAGGTTGCCGCGCTGGCTGCGGCGCGAGCCCTACGAGGCGTGGACCACCGCGGGCGAGCTGCTCGAGATCCTGCACGAGGTCTACAAGGACTACGACGGGCGCCGGCTGCTCGTGCCGGTCAGCGGCGGCTACGACTCGCGGCTGCTCTGCTCGGTCGCGGTGGCCCGGGGCGCCGACGTGGAGTCGTGGACCACCAGCCCCGACGACGGCACCGACACCGACATCGCGTTCGCCAGGGCGATCACGCGCGAGCTGGGAGTCGAGCACCGGGTGATCACGCAAGAGCCCGGCGCCTATCCTGACGACGCCCAGGAGGTGGCGCGCAGGCTCGAATACCTGACGCCGCACCACGCCTGGTACGCGCCGTTCGCCCAGGAGGTGCACCGGTCGGGCCGGATGCTGGTCGACGGCCTGGCGGGCGGGCCGCTGCTGAAGAACTTCATGGTCAGCGGCGCGGCGCTGGAGGCCACCTCGCAGGCCGAGCGGTCCGCGGCCGTGCTCGGCTCGCTGAGCCTCGGCGCTCCGTCGCAGCCGTTCCTGTCCCCCGGGGCGCAGGGCTGGATCGAGGAGACCGTCAGGGAGCAGTTCGACGCCGCGACCTCGATGCTCCACGGCCACCGGGCCGAGCTGCCGCTGTCGGTCCTGCACACCCGCACCGTGCGCGGCATCGCCCGCTCGGCGGTCAACCTGGTCGGCCCCGAGGCGTCGTTCGCGGCGCCGTTCATCCATCCCGACTTCTTCGACGCGGCGCTGTCGGTCGGCGTGAGCCGCAAGGACCAGGGCCGCTTCTACCGCGAGCTGCTCCACGCGGCCAACCCGCGCGTGGCCGCGCTGCCGTCCACGAACGTGGTCAAACAGCCGCTGCGGCGGGTCCCGCTGCGCTCGGCGGCCGCTCCCGCCCGCGCCTACTCACATCGCATGCTGCGCACCGTGGCCGAACGGGTGCCGTCGCTGCTGTCGGAGGAGCTGCACGAGGTGATCGGCGGCGGCCCCGACGCCCTCACGCGTTTCCACGGCTGGAACGACCGGTTCTGGGTGCGTGGGCTGGTGTTGTTCGGGCTGTGGCTGAATGACTTCGAGAACGACCTGGATGAGCTGTCTCCGCCGTTCTGAAATGAACTGCGGGTAACATCGCGGTTACGCAGTGATCTCCTGGGTAGTAATGGCTGCACAGCAATAGCGGGTTCCGGAAAGCCGGCGGGCTGGTAGTGTTCGGCCCGTAAGCGCCGCACAAGCGGGCACTGGATCACAAATCCGGTCTCGTCAAGGGCATGAGGTTCGCAGGGATGACGACCTCAGGCGGCGCGGTCACCAGATAACAACGCCGGGGAACCGGTGACTTCGTCCTGCCCACATCTCCTTCTGTGAGCGACATATGATCAACGCATCCCCATCACCGGAGCCGATTTCCGAGGCGTTCGTCTCGGAGGATCCCTCTTGGTACAAACGGGCGGTGTTCTACGAGGTTCTTGTCCGAGGGTTCAAGGACTCCAACGGCGACGGCACCGGAGACCTTCGCGGTCTCATCGAGAAGCTCGGCTATCTGGAGTGGCTCGGCGTCGACTGCCTGTGGCTGCTCCCGCTGTACGAGTCTCCGCTGCGCGACGGCGGCTACGACATCTCCGACTACATGAAGATCCTTCCTGACTTCGGAGATCTCGGAGACTTCGTCCAGCTGATCGAGGCGGCCCACGAGCGCGGCCTGCGGATCATCACCGACCTGGTGATGAACCACACGAGCGACCGGCATCCCTGGTTCCAGGCCTCCCGGCACGACCCCGAGGGGCCGTACGGCGACTTCTACGTCTGGGCCGACGAGCCCACCGGTTATCCGGACGCGCCGATCATCTTCGTCGGGGCGGAGGAGTCCAACTGGACCTACGACCCGGTGCGCAAGCAGCACTACTGGCATCGCTTCTTCCACCACCAGCCCGACCTCAACTACGACAACCCGGCTGTGCAGGAGGCCATGCTGGAGGTCCTGCGGTTCTGGCTGGACCTCGGCATCGACGGGTTCCGGCTGGACGCGGTGCCCTACCTGTTCGAGCGGGAGGGCACGGCCTGCTCCGGCCTGCCCGAGACGCACGCCTACCTGCGGAAGGTCCGCGCCGAGGTCGACCGTCTCTATCCCGACCGGGTGCTGCTGGCGGAGGCCAACGGGTGGCCCGAGGACGTGGTCGAGTATTTCGGCGACCCCACCACGGGCGGCGACGAGTGCCACATGGCCTTCCACTTCCCGCTGATGCCGCGCATCTACATGGCGGTCAAGAAGGAGACCCGCGAGCCGATCTCCGAGATCATGTCGCGCACTCCCAAGCTGCCCGACACCGGGCAGTGGGGCATCTTCCTTCGCAACCACGACGAGCTCACGCTCGAGACGGTGACCGAGGAAGAGCGCGACTACATGCACAACGAGTACGCCAAGGACCCGCGGATGCGCGCCTACCTGGGCATCCGCCGGCGCCTGGCGCCCCTGCTCGACAACGACCGTGACCGGATCGAGCTGTTCACCGCGCTGCTGCTGAGCCTGCCGGGCTCGCCGGTCATGTACTACGGCGACGAGATCGGCATGGGCGACAACATCTGGCTTGAGGACCGCGACGCGGTGCGCACGCCGATGCAGTGGAGCCCCGACCGCAACGCCGGGTTCTCGGCGGCCGATCCCGGGCGCCTCTACCTGCCCGTCGTCATGGACCCGATCTACGGCTACCAGGCGGTCAACGTCGAGGCCCAGCAGCGCAACGCGGGCTCGCTGCTCCACTTCACCCGCCGCATGCTGGAGATCCGCCGCAACCACCCGGTGTTCGGCACCGGCGCCTACACCGAGATGTGGTCGTCCAACGCCTCGGTCCTCACCTACATCCGTGAGGAGGGCGACGACGTGATGCTCTGCGTCAACAACCTGTCGAAGTATCCCCAGCCGGTGGAGCTCGACCTGCGCCGGTTCACCGGCATGACGCCGGTCGAGGCGCGGGGCGGGGTGCGGTTCCCGGTGATCGGCGAGCTGCCCTACCTGCTCACGTTGCCGGGCCACGGCTTCTACTGGTTCGCGCTCAAGCCCTGAGCTGATTCGCGCTCTCCGGCACGGCCGTGCCGGACGCCCGTTTCGGCGTGCGGTGCCGGAGGCTCTGGTTCAACATGCGGTAACGGGCACGTGGTCCAGCATTCGCTGACGGGCACCCCGTTCAGCGTGCGCTGACGGGCACCCCGTTCAGCGAGCGGTTACGGGCACCTGGGCGCGGGCGGCGCGGCGGGCCGGGATGAGCGCGACCGCGAGCGCCGCGCCCACGGCGGCCAGCACGGCGAGTGTCAGCGTCAGCGCCGAGGGCGCGCGGCCGATGCCGGCGCCCACCCCGCTCGTGTGCCCTTGCAGGTCGATCAGGCCGGTCACCATGGAGATCCCGGCCGCCGTGCCCGCCGCCACGCCCAGCACGACGAGCAGCCCGGTGCCCGTCACGAGCGTCGCCATCACCTGACGCGGCGTCAGCCCCATCGCCTTGAGCACGGCCAGGTCCAGCGCGTGGTCGCGCAGGCCCAGTGCGCTGGCCGTGAGCAGATTGGCCAGGCCGATCAGCGACAGCACCACGATCAGCGCCACGATCACCACCCGGATGACCGCCAGCCGATCGGCGGGGTTGACCACCCGCTGCACCTCCAGGCTCTCGCCCGACTCGGCCAGCAGCCTGGCCCGCACCTCGCCGGGGTCGGCGCCGGGGCGCAGCGCCAGCGCGTAGTGCTCGGGCGGCACCGAGTCCTTGGCCGCCAGGCTGTCGAGCCCCACGGACAGCACCTCGCCGTCGAGGTCGGGCTCGACGGTCCGGCCGACGATGCGCACGATCAGCGGCGAGCCGCCCACGGTCAGCCGCACCCGGTCACCGATCTTCAGGCCGAGCAGGTCGAGCAGCCCCTGCCCGGCGACCGCCTCCCCCGGCCGGGCGTACATGCGGCCTTCGACCACCGGGAACGGGTAGGGCTCGCTGGTCGTGCCGAGCGCCCGCACCCGGACCGAGCGGGCCTCTCCGGGCGCCAGGGCGTTGACGTCGGTGCCCGGGTAGACGGCGCGCACGTCGGGATCGCGCTCGGTGACGGCCTTGGCCTCGGCCGGCTCCAGCTTGCCCGGCTTGACGTAGAGCGACGCATGCTGGCCGACCTGCTCGGGATGGCGGAGGAAGCCGTCGAGCGTGGACCAGACGCCCAGCCCGATCGTGATCATCATCATCGGCACGGCCAGCCCGAACACGGTCAGGAAGGCGGGCACCCGCCTGGTGAAGGCATCGCGGGTGCCGAGGATCAGCGCGGGCGGCAGGCGTACGAGGAGGGCGAGCCTCGCCATCCTGGACAGGTGGCCCCGAGGCGGCGCGGCAGGGGCGCCGGGGATGGGCGGGGTGCGGCCGCCGCGCCAGGCGGGCACGCCCACCGCGGCCAGCACGACCAGCGAGGTGCCCGCCACGATGGCGAGCATGGGCACCGGCGCGACCGAGACGCCGCCCAGGAAGGCCGCCGTCACCACCCAGCCCGAGAGCGTGCCCAGCGCGACGCCGAGCAGCCCGAGCGCGCCGTGCTCGACCAGGAGCAGCAGGGCGATCTGGCCCCTGGTGAAGCCCATGGACTTGAGCGTGGCCAGATCACGCAGCTGGCCGAGCACCCGCCCGCCGGCGGCGTTGGCCAGCGCGAGCGCGGCGGCCACCATGCCGACCACGCCGAACAGCGCCAGCAGCGTGCCGAGCAGCCGGTTGTCGAGCTCCATCGCGGCCCGGACCTCGCGCCAGGTGTAGACCCGCTGCAGTTGGTCCTCCAGCATGACGACCACGCGCTGCGAGACGAGCTGGGCCGAGTCGGGGTCGGACAGGCGCAGGCCGGTCACCCACTCGCTGCGGCCGAGCATGGGCTCGATCCGCTCCAGCATGGTCGGCAGGACCCAGGCCAGGCCGGGGGTCCACTCGGGGTAGAAGCCCTGCTCGGCGGAGTCGGCGATGCCGCGTACGTACAGCGTGTGACGCTCTCCGCTCAGCGCGATGATGGTGAACGGCGCGCCGATCTTCAGCCGCAGCGAGGTGGCGAACGACCGCTCGACCACCACGCCGTCGAGCTGGGAGGAGTCGAGCCAGCGGCCCTCGGCAACCACCGGGTGGGCCACCTTCGGGCGCGCGGCGGGCATCGCGCGCAGCGCCGCGGGCTCCTTCTTGCCGTCCTGGGCGACGGTGACGGGCGCCGAGCGGTAGGGCCCCGCGGTGTCGGTCACGCCGTCGATCGCGCCCAGCGCGGCCTGGGGGCTGTCCTTGGTGTAGAGCCACACGTGGGCGCCGTCGGTCTGGGCGGACAGGTTGCGCCACGGGTTGGTGCCGTCTTCGAGCAGGGTGACGGCGGTGATCAGGGCGGCCACGATCCCGGCCACGGCCAGCACGGTCAGGGCCGCCTGGCCCTTCCTGGCCCGCAGGTCGGCCCTGATCCACCGGCCACCGGCCAGCGCTGTGCTCATCTCGCCGTGCTCATCTCGCCGTGCTCATCTCGCCGTGCTCATCTCGCCGTGCTCATCTCGCTGCGCTCATCTGAGGTCGATCACCGCACCGGCGGTGCCCGTGCGGCGGCGCGCGATGCGGCCGTCGTCGACGATCTCGCCGTCGAACAGCGACACCAGGCGGTCGGCCAGGCTCGCCACGCGGGCGTCGTGGGTGACCATGACGATCGTCTGGCCCTCCTTGTGCACGTCGCTGAGCAGGCGGAGCACGTCGCGGGTGTTGCGGCTGTCGAGGTTGCCCGTGGGCTCGTCGGCCAGCAGCACGCTCGGCTGGTTGGCCAGCGCGCGGGCCAGCGCGACCCGCTGCTGCTCACCGCCCGACAACTGGCCGGGGGCCGCGTCGGCGCGTTCGGCGAGGTTGAGCGCGCCCAGCAGGCTCTCGCGGCGCTCGCGGGCGTCCTTGGGCGAGACCCCGGCCAGCAGCGCGGGCAGCTCCACGTTGTCGGCCACGGTCATGTTGGCGACCAGGTTGAAGAACTGGAACACGAACCCGACCTTCTTGCGCCGCAGCAGCGCCCAGGCACTCTCGGAGAGGGTGTCGACCCGCTGGCCGTCGAGCCAGATCTCGCCGCTGGTGCGGGCGTCGAGGCCGCCGAGCATGTGCACGAGGGTCGACTTGCCGGACCCCGACGGCCCCATGATCGCGACGAACTCGCCCGGCTCCACCTGCAGATCCACGCCCCGCACAGCCGGCACGGGCACGGCTCCGCCAGAGTAGATCTTCACCAGATTGACGGTCTTCAGCACAGGGTTCATGCGAGATCCTCCTGACACCGCTCCAGCCAGTCGAGGTCGGCTTGCAGATGCAGCATGGCACCTTCGATGAGCAGAATCGCCACCCGATCGTCGGGCGCGGTGTGAACCAGGAGGTCATTAAGGTCGCGCATGAGCGAAAGATAGTGTCGTCGCTGCCGGCTGATCAGCGCCATGCGGTCGGCGATGCCGGTGAGCGGGGCCAGCACGAGCTTCATGAAGAACTCATCGCGGACCCTCGGCCCCTCGGTGGGCTCGTCGACCCAGGCGGTGAGCGCGTCGCGCCCTTTGGCGGTCAGGTAGTAGACCTTCTTGTTGGGCCGGTTGGACTGCTCCACGTCGACTGCCCTGACCAGACCGTCCTTCTCTAACCTACCGAGAGTGACGTAGATCTGGCCGATGTTGGGAGAGGGATAGGCGCTGCCGAAGGTCTGTTCGAGCGCCTGCTTGAGCTCGTATCCATGGGCAGGCTCCTTGGCCAGGAGCGCCAGCAGGTGCGGCCGCACGCCTCACCTCCCCGTTCTGTTACGTATGCGTTACAAAGCAATCCGTTGACCCCAAGATTACATCTGTGCATAACATGAATGCATCTACCTAACACGTATGTAATCACTTTAAACATGGAGGTAACAGCGTGCGTCGCTCGCTGCCGATCGTGCTGGCCGTCCTGCTGGCGGCCGGATGCGCGGGTACGGGCGACGAGGGCGGTGGCGACACCGGGACGGGCGGGACAGGCCCGATCACCTTCGCCACCGGGCGCGACACCACGGCGTACCTGCAACCCCTGCTGGATCGCTGGAACCAGGCCCACCCGGCCGAGAAGGTGACGCTCCTGGAACTGCCCGAGGCCGCCGACGAGCAGCGCGCCCAGATGGTGGCCAATCTCCAGGCTCGAAGCGGGCGCTACGACGTCCTCGGGCTTGACGTGGTGCAGACCGCGGAGTTCGCG
Source organism: Nonomuraea sp. NPDC048916 (assembly GCF_040649575.1). NCBI lineage: Bacteria > Bacillati > Actinomycetota > Actinomycetes > Streptosporangiales > Streptosporangiaceae > Nonomuraea > Nonomuraea sp. NPDC048916. The sequence goes on along the minus strand of NZ_JBEZFS010000012.1, from coordinate 171,718 downwards.
GAGAACGGTTGGATCATCCCCCTGGAGCGCGGGCTCTTCCCGCTCGACAGGTTCCTGCCGCCCGTCGTGGACACCGCGGTTTACAAGGGCAAACTCTGGGCGGTGCCGTACACGAGCAACGCTGGACTGCTGTACTACCGCACCGACCTGATCAAGAAGCCGCCTCGCACCTGGGCGGAACTTCGCAAGGCAGCACAAGAAGTAACAAAAAAGCACGACATTGACGGGTACGCCGGACAGTTCCTCGCCTACGAGGGGTTGACGGTCAACTTCTCCGAAGCCGTGCAGTCAGCGGGCGGGCAGGTCGTCAGCCCCGACGGCACGCGAGTGACCCTCGACCCCGCCAAGGCGGCGACGGCACTGGCCTTCCTGCAGCAGGGGCTGCGCGAGGGCTGGATTCCGAAGGAATCGCTGAGCTACAAGGAGGAGGAGTCACGCCTGGCCTTCCAGGAGGGCCGGCTGGCGTTCGCCCGCAACTGGCCGCACGCGTACGGCCCGGCCAGGGCCGAACTCGGCGACAAGTTCGCGGTGACCAGGCTGCCCGGCCTCGACGGTCCCGGCTCCAGCTCGCTGGGCGGGATCAACCTGGCCGTCAGCGCCTTCTCCAAGCACCAGCACACCGCACAGGAGTTCATCCGCTACTTCACGGGCCTGGAGAACGAGCGCCGGGTCCTCACCGAGGGTTCCTTCCCCCCGGTGTGGACCGAGCTCTACGACGATCCGGAGCTGATCAAGCGCTTCCCCTACCTGCCCGTGCTCAAGGAGAGCATCCTCGCCGCCAAGCCGCGGCCGGCGAGCGCCAACTACAACCAACTGAGCCTGGTCATCGCCAGCTCGGTCACCAAGGCGCTCAGCCCTCCCTACAGCGAGTCCGCCGACGACGTGGCGGTCTCGCTGAAATCCGAACTCGAAGAGATCATCAGAACCCAGTGAGGCAGCAATGCGAAACGCCAGAGCAGCAGCCATCCTTGCGGGGCTCGCGGTAGCCGTCGCCGCCTGCGGCAACGCGCCGACAGCGAGCGAGCCCACCGCGTCGAGCTCCGCCCCGGCGGGCGACGCCAAGACGCTCGAGGGGGTCAAGCTCGAGATCGCGGCCAAGTGGACCGGTGAGGAGCAGGCGAACTTCGAGCAGGTGCTCAAGGCCTTCTCCGACAAGACCGGCGCGCAGGTGACCTACGCCTCCACGGGTGAAGACACCGGCGCCTACCTCGGCCCGCGCATCCAGGCCGGCAGCCCGCCCGACGTGGCGGTTCTGCCGCAGCCCGGCCTGGTTCAGCAGTACGCCGACCAGAACGCCCTCAAGCCGCTGACCGAGGGCGTCACCAAGGAGATCGACACCAACTACACCCCCTACTGGAAGGAGCTCGGCTCAGCGGGCGGCCAGGTGTACGGCGTGCTCATCAAGGCCGCGCACAAGTCGCTGGTCTGGTACCGGTCGCAGGCGTTCGAGGACGCCGGCGTGCAGCCGCCGACGAACTGGGACGAGCTGCTCAAGGCCGCCCAGACCGTCGCCGACTCCGGCACCCCGCCCTTCTCCTTCTGTGGCGCCTCCGGCTGGACCCTGACCGACCTGTTCGAGAACGTCTACCTCTCGACGGCCGGCCCGGAGAAGTACGACCAGCTCTCCAAGCACGAGATCCCGTGGACGGACCCCAGCGTGACCACCGCGCTGGAGAAGATCGCGCAGATCGCGGGCAAGAAGGAGTTCGTCGCCGACGGCGCGCTGCAGACGGACTTCCCGACCTGTGTGAGCAAGGTCTACGGCCAGAAGAAGGCGGCCATGGTCATCGAGGCCGACTTCGTGGCGGTCACCGCCGTCCAGGAAGGCGCCAAGGTCGGCGAGGAGGCCAAGTACTTCCCGTTCCCCAAGGCCGGTGACACCTCCCCGGTCGTGCTCGGGGGCGACGTCGCGGTGGCGATGAAGGACTCTCCCGGCGCGATGGCGCTGCTGCAGTTCCTGGCCTCCAAGGAGGGCGGCGAGATCTGGGCCAAGCTCCCCGGCTACCTGTCCCCCAACAAGAACGTCTCCCCCGACAACTACCCCGACCCGCTGACCAAGGCGCTCGGCCAGACCATCGTCTCGGCCGGCGACGCCGTCCGCTACGACATGTCCGACCTCGCGCCGAGCGCCTTCGGCGGCACCGACGGCAAGGGTGAGTGGAAGGTCCTGCAGGACTTCCTGCGCGACCCGAGCGACATCAAGGGCGCGCAGGAAGCGCTCGAGGCCGAGGCCAAGAAGGCCTGGAAGTAAGAGGTATGGCCGTGACCGAACGGTTCAACGGCCCGCAGGACCCGTCCGAGCAAGTCTCGGGCGGGTCTCCCGCCGGACCGGCTGACACCCCCCGCACCAAACGACGCCTCGGTCCCTCCCCGGCGCTCGCCATCGCCTTCCTTCTCCCAGCGGCGGTGTTGCTGGGAGTCTGGGTGGTCTACCCGATCGTTTACTCGATCTACCGAAGCCTCTTCGACTCCGCCGGCACCGGGTTCGTCGGACTCGGCAACTACGCCACCATCTTCTCCGACGAAGGCATGCTCACCACGATCCGCAACAACCTGATCTGGGTGGTGGCGGCGCCCATCGTGGTCACCACGCTGGGCCTGATCTTCGCGGTGCTGACCGAGCGCATCAGGTGGTCGACCGCGTTCAAGCTGATCGTGTTCATGCCGATGGCGGTCTCGCTGATGGCCGCCGGCGTGATCTTCCGCCTCGTCTACGAGGAGGACCCCGATAAGGGCATCGCGAACGCCGTCCTGACCACCGTGCACGACACGTTTTCCTCCTCCCAGGGCTACCCGGAGGCCCGTCCCCGTGAGGGCGACGAGTCACCCGTCGCGGCACAGGGCGGCGGGGCCGTCACCAAGCAGGCCGCGCAGCCGGGCCAGCCCGTGCTGATCCCCATCGTCGGCGTCAAGCCGGCGATCATGCCGAGCGACGCCCAGCCCGCCAAGCCCCCGGCCGGCGGCGACGCGCTGTCCGGAACGGTGTGGTTCGACTTCACCGCGGGAGGCGGCGGCACCAGCAACGCCATCGACGGCGGCGAGAAGGGCCTGCCCGGCATGACCGTGGAGGCTCTCAAGGACGGCCAGGTGGCCGGCACCGCCACGACGGCCGAGGACGGCTCGTTCCGCTTCGCCGGGCTGCCCGCCGGCTCTTACGTCGTACGACTGCCGGAGTCGAACTTCCAAGCCTCGTACAACGGCCTGACCTGGCTCGGCCCGACGCTGATCACACCGGCGATCATCGGCGCGTTCGTCTGGGTGTGGGCCGGGTTCGCCATGGTGCTGATCGCGGCCGGGCTCGCGGCCATCCCGCGTGACGCTCTGGAGGCGGCCCGCATCGACGGCGCCACGGAGTGGCAGGTGTTCAGGCGGATCACCGTGCCCCTGCTGTCACCGGTGCTGCTCGTCGTCTTCGTGACGATGATCATTAATACGTTGAAGGTCTTCGACCTGGTCTTCATCATCGCGCCGTCGTCCGTCCAGCCACAGGCGAACGTGGTCGCGCTGGAGATGTGGCGGGTGTCGTTCGGCGGCGGGAACAACCAGGGCCTGGGCAGCGCCCTGGCGATCTTCCTGCTGATCCTGGTGCTCCCCTTCATGATCATGAACATCCGCCGGTTCAGGAGGGAGAACGCATGACGACCGCAAGCGCCACGGCGCCCGTCGGCGTGGAGGCGGGGGCTCCGCCCAGGAGTGTGGTCAGCCGGATCACCGACCGCCTCGGCAGCGGCGTGGTCCAGGTCGTGATGGTACTGCTCGGGTTGTTCTGGCTGGTGCCGACGCTCGGCCTGCTGGTCGTGTCGCTGCGCACCGTGCAGGTCAACAGCGCCGAGGGCTGGTGGACGATCTTCACCAAGCCGGCCGAGCTCACCATCGAGAACTACTCCAACCTGCTGGCCAGCGGCTTCACCGCGTCCTTCTGGAACACCGTGGCCATCACGGTGCCGACCACGATCCTGGTGATCGGCATCGCCGCCATGGCCGCCTACGCGTTCGCGTGGATGGAGTTCCCGGGGCGTGACACGCTCTTCCTCGTCGTGGTCGGGTTGCTGATCGTGCCGATCCAGATCGCGCTGATCCCGATCGCCTCCTTCTACGGAGGCATCGGAATCTTCGGCTCGATCCCCGGCGTAGTCCTGTTCCACGTGGCGTTCGGGCTCCCGTTCGCAATCTTCCTGCTCCGCAACTTCTTCGTCGGCATCCCGGCCTCGCTGCTGGAGGCCGCGCGGATGGACGGCGCGTCGGAGTGGAAGATCTTCGCCTCCGTGGTGTTCCCGCTGGGCAAGCCGGCGATCGCGTCGCTCGGCATCTTCCAGTTCCTCTGGGTGTGGAACGACATGCTCATCGCGCTGGTCTTCGCCAATCCGGGGAGCCAGCCGATGACCAAGGCGCTTCAGTCTCAGATGCGACAGTTCGGCTCAAACGTGGACATCCTGTCCTCCGGCGCCTTCCTGTCACTGATCATCCCGCTGGTCATGTTCTTCGCCTTCCAGCGCTACTTCGTGCAGGGCATGATGGCCGGCTCCGTCAAGTAGCTCCTGAGGTGGGCGCCCGCCAACCAACGGGGGCGCGGGCGCCCGCCGTGATCATTCTGGTACGGCCCAGCATCGAGATTTCAGCCGCAGGCCGTACCAGACCTGGATAAGCTCACCACCCATGGCCGGTCGTCCCTTGAACGAAGTCGTCGAAGCCGGATGGGCTCGTGCGCTCGAGCCCGTCGCCGAGCGGGTCTCCCAGATGGGTGAGTTCCTCCGCCAAGAGATCGCCGAGGGGAGACACTACCTCCCTGCGGGAGCCCACGTACTACGCGCCTTCAGCCAGCCCTTCGACGACGTCAAGGTGCTGATCGTCGGGCAGGACCCCTACCCGACCCCCGGGCACCCCATCGGGTTGTCCTTCTCGGTCGCCGCCGACGTACGTCCACTGCCCGGCAGCCTGGTCAACATCTACAAGGAGATGGAGACCGACCTCGGCCTGCCGCGGCCCGCCAACGGCGACCTGACGCCCTGGGCCGACCAGGGCGTGCTGCTGCTCAACAGGGTGCTGACCGTCATGCCCGGCAAGCCCGCCTCACACCGCGGCAAGGGCTGGGAAGAGGTCACCGAGCAGGCCATCCGCGCCCTGGTGGCCCGCGGCAAGCCGATGGTCGCGATCCTGTGGGGCCGCGACGCCCGCAACCTCGCCCCGATGCTCGGCCGGGTGCCGCGCATCGAGTCGGCCCACCCGTCGCCCCTGTCGGCGCGCAACGGCTTCTTCGGCTCCAGGCCGTTCAGCAGGGCCAATGAGCTGCTCGTTCAGCAGGGCGCGGCTCCTGTCGAGTGGAAGCTGCCCTAGCATCGTCGCCATGAGCGATAACGAGAAATTCCTACGCCTGACGGTCGAGCTGACCGTCGAGGTGCTCGACGTCGACGCGCTGCAGGCCGCCGCGCTGGCCGAGATCCGGCATCCCGATGCCGAGCTCACCGAGGAGGAGCGGGCCGAGCAGGCCGAGCTCGTCACCTCCGACGAGAGCGGCGCGTCCGCGCTGCAGTGGCTGATCGAGCCCGACCACGTGCTGCAGTTGGTGGACCACATCGACGAGATCGAGCCGCGTGAGGCCGTGCTGGGTGTCGAGCCCTCCGACGGCCCGAGTGACGAGGACGAAGAGGAGCATGAACACGTCTGACTTCCGGCGCTAGCCACGGCACTGCGGGGTGCCGTGGCTTTTCGCTTCCTGGGCGCTCGCTAGGATCATCGGTGCCGGTGAGCGCCGCCCTCCCAGCGCCGAGTTCGGGCCCGAGCGGCGCCCGGCCGAGTCCGCGGGCGCGGATGGGCCGCGCCCCGAGCCGCGAGGGGGCACGCCGTGATCGTCGCATTCTCCATCACTCCGCTGGGCGTCGGCGAAGGAGTCGCCGAGCCGGTGGCCCGCGCCGTCCAGGTCGTCCGCGACAGCGGCCTCCCCAACCGGACGGACGCCATGTTCACCACCGTCGAAGGCGAGTGGGACGAGGTGATGGCGGTCGTCAAGCGGGCCGTCGACGCGGTCGCGGAGGTGGCCCCCCGGGTCAGCCTGGTGCTCAAGGCCGACCTCCGCGAGGGCGTGACCGACGGGATGACGAGCAAGCTCGAATCCCTGGAACGCCACCTGGCCTGAGCATCCCTTTCGGCGGCGAACACTACTAACCCGGAAAGCACCTTTTCCGGTTTATAGAGTTTCTCTAGGTATCTTCGACCGCCGGGATCGGCGGCTCCGGCGGGATCGGCGGCTCCGGCGGGATCGGCGGCTCCGGCGGGGAACCGTCCCGCTTCAGGGACGCGCTGGACTACCTCACCAGAGCGGCCGACTTCTTCCGCCTCTTCGGCGCCGGCGCCGCGGTCGGCCACACCTCCCGCGTGGCGGCGCCCGGGAGCGCACCGAGCTCACCGTCGGCGACCACAGGCCCGGCGACTTCCGACGGGCTCGCATGACTGCGATCTCCGGCTTCGGATCCGTCGGCCGATTCGAGATATGTCTTGACCCTGCCGAAGACGCGACATATCGTGTCCATCGACATCACGATATTACGCGTCTCTGGAGGTGGGCATGGAGCACGAGCGAGTTCCCGTACTCGTGGTCGGCGGCGGCTACGCGGGGCTGAGCACGGCCGCGCTGCTGGCCTGGCGGCAGGTCCCCGTCATGCTGGTCGAGCGGCATCCCAGCACCTCGGTCCAGCCCAAGGCGTTCGGCGTCGGCCCCCGGGCCATGGAGCTGCTGCGTCCCGTGCCCGGCATCGAGCAGACGCTCAAGGAGATCTGGGCGGGCATCGGCGAGGGCACGCGCATCGCCATCGCCTCCACTCTCAGCTCTCCCGACGCACGGGTGATCGTCGACGACTCCGGCGCCGAGTTCGCCTTCCTCGACGAGGCGACGCCCGCCTCGCAGGTGGGAGCGCCGCAGGCCGAGGTGGAGCGGGTGCTGCGGGCCAAGGCCGAGGAGCTGGGCGCCGACGTACGGTTCGGCACCGAGCTCGTCTCGTTCGACCAGGACTCCGACGGGGTGACCGCGGTGATCCGCGCGGACGGCGTCCAGAGCACCGTACGAGCCGACTACCTGGTGGCCGCCGACGGCCACCGCAGCCCGATCCGCCAGCTGCTGGGCGTGCCCACGACGGGCAAGGGTGACCTGGGTCAGATGTGCTCGATCATGTTCGAGGCCGACCTGACGGGCCTCGTGCGCGAGCGCGAGGTCACTGTCTGGTACCTGCAGAACGACGTCTTCACCGGCGTGATCGTGACCGGCACCGGCGTGGGAGCGCACGTGCTGGGCGTCAACTACGACACCTCCCTGGGCGAGAGCGAGGACGACTTCACCGAGGAGCGCTGCCTCGAACTGGTCCGGACGGCCACCGGCGTGCCCGGCATCGACGCCCGGATCCTCGACCGGACGACCTTCTCCATGGGCCACGTGCTGGCCGAGCGCTACCGCGAGGGGCGGGTCTTCCTGGCCGGCGACGCGGCGCACACCATGCCCCCCACCGGCGGGCAGGGCGGCAGCACCGCGATCCAGGACGGGTGTGACCTCGCCTGGCGGCTCTGGCTGGTGATCTCCGGCCAGGCCGGCCCCGCCTTCCTCGACACCTACGACGCCGAGCGGCGCCCGATCGGCACGCTGACGGCCAACGCCCAGCTGGCCAACCTCGGCGTGCGGATGCCACCCGCCCAGCGCACCGACTACCCCGAGCCGCTCGACGATCCCCTGCGGGCCATGCTCGGCTGCCGCTACCACTCGACGGCCATCCTGGACGAACCCGGCGACGACGGGTCGATCCTCGACGACGCCCGCGTGCCGGTCGGGCGGCCCGGCAACCGGGCCCCGCACGTGGTGCTCGACTGGGACGGCCAGCGGATCTCGACCGTCGACCTGTTCGCCTCGGGGTTCGTGCTGATGGCCGAGCGGCAGGGCAAGGCATGGGTGGAGGCCGGGCGCCTGGTCAGGGAACGGCTGGGCATCCAGCTCACCCGGGTCCTGCTGGACGAGGAGCTCATGGACGTGGAAGGGCGCTGGCAGGAGAGATACGGCGTGGGCGAGGGCGGCGCCGTGCTGGTCCGGCCCGACGGATACGTCGCCTGGCGCTCGCGGGGTGGGGACCCCGATCCGGCGGCCACCCTGGAACGCGTGCTCAGGCGGGTGCTCAGCCACTGACCGGTCAGAAGAGCCGGAGCTGCCCGGTCCGCCGCGCCCGCGCCTCGCCCGCCCTGAGCGCGGCGACCGCGCCGAGCAGCAGGATCGCGGACAGTACGGCCAGCCCCGCCAGCTCACCGGCGAGATCGCCCACCCCCTGCCCGTCGAGCAGCGCACCGCGCACGACCATCAGGCTCCCGGTCAGCGGCAGCACCGAACCGACGGCCTGGAGCCAGCCCGGCAGGGCGAACGTCGGCAACCGGACCCCGCTGGCGAACCACATCGGATCGTCCAGCAGCGTGTAAAGGAACGCCGAGTCCCTGGAGAAGATCAGCAGGCTGTTGAGGAACGCCCCCCATGCGACGGCGGGCACCAGCACGGCCAGGAAGACGACCGCGTACATCCCCGGATGAGCCACGTCGACCGCGTCGAGCAGCGTGAACATGGCCGCGACGAAGCAGGCGAACAGCCAGGCGTTCTGCACCAGCGCGCCGAACCCGTTGCCGATCACCAGCATCAGCCGGTTGGCCGGCGACAGGAAGAGCAACTCCAGCGTGCCGGTCTGGCGTTCGAAGGAGAAATGCCAGGCCGACTGGACCAGCGAGAAGAAGAAGGTGAACCCGAGCGCCCCGGTCGCGTGGAACGCGAGCAGCCGCTCCGGGTCGGCGGCCAGCGGCCAGCGTCCGGCGATGCCCGGCGTGGCCGCCAGCGGCTGGAGCGTGTAGTAGGCGCCCGCGAGCGTCAGCAGTGGCCAGAGCAGCATCGAGCAGACGACCAGTTTGCTGCCGAAGATCTGGCGGTGCTGCTTGAGCGCCTCGGCCCGCAGGATCTTCACCGCGCGCCTCATCGGGTCAGCTGCCAGGGCACGATCAGGCACGGGCACAGAGCGGTCGGATCGAGCCCGCAGGCCGTGCACATCACGCCCGGCCGGGGGCGGAGCCACCATGACCGGATCACGCGACCACCGCCGGTGACCGGTCGTTGAGCGCCAGGATGGCATCCTCCAGCGACGGTTCGGCGATCTCCAGCCCGGCGAGCGTGCCGCCCGCCTCGATGATCGTCGTGGTCAGCGCCCCCGCGACCTCACCGGCCCGGCTGAGCTCGACGACCCCTCCGGGCGCGAACCGTACGGCGCCGTCGAAGGCCAGCGCGGCCGCCCGGATCCGTGGCGTGAGGTCGGTGACCGTGACGCGCACCGTGCGGTGGCAGCCGGTCTGCGCCATCAGCCCGGCGGGCGTGCCCTGAGCCAGGTGACGGCCGTCGCCGATCACGTACACGTGCTCGCAGAGCTGCTCCACCTCGGCCAGGTAGTGGCTGGTGAGCAGCACCCCCTTGCCGCGCTCGGCCAGCTCGGCCACGACCTTGCGCAGGTCGCGGGCGATGGGCGCGTCGAGGCCCAGCGTCGGCTCGTCGAGCAGCAGGTAGTCGGGGTCGTTGATCAGGCCGCGGGCGATGGACAGGCGCTGGGTCATGCCCCGCGAGTAGCGCTCGACCCGGATGTCGGCGGCGCTCGTCAACCCGACGAGCTCGAGGAGCTGCCCGATGCGGGTCTTGAGCACCTTGGAGGGCACGTCGTAGAGCTGGCCGAAGTACCACAAATTCTCGCGGCCGGTCATCCGCGCGTAGACCATGCGCTCACCGCCCGCGATCAGATTGATCCTCTTTCGTACGCCATGTGGATCTTTGACGGGGTCGAGCCCACCCACGGTCACCGTGCCGGACGTCTGCCGGAGCAACGTGGCCAGGATCTTGATCGTGGTGGTCTTGCCCGCGCCGTTGAGGCCGAGCAGCCCGGTGACCCGGCCGCCGGGGACGGTCAGGTTCAGCCCGTCCACGGCGACCTTCGCGCCGAACTCCTTGCGCAGGCCGATGGTCTCGATCATCAGTAGCTCCGTTCCATGGCCCTGCGCTCCGCCCAGGGCATCGAGAGCAGCCCGGCGGCGACGTAGAGCAGACTGATCAGTACGGCGACGCCCAGGCGGTCGAGTGGCAGGCCGGTGCCACCGGTGAAGACACCGCGGATCACGTCCATGGCCGCCGTCACCGGCACCAACTCGCCCAGCCACTGGAACACCTCGGGCAGGTAGTCCCTTGGAAAGGTGAACCCGGACAGCAGGGCGATCGAGTGGAACACGGTGTTCTGCGTGATGTGCGCCTCGCCTGCGACGATCATCACGTTGCTCAGCACCACTGACATCCCGAACACGGCCACGGCCAGCCCCGCGACGGCGAGCACGGCGTCCACCGCTCCCGTGGCCGCCGGCCGCACCCCGAACAGCGCCGCGAAGCCGAGCAGGACCGCCACCTCGATCGCGACGGCCGTGCCCGCGAACGCGGAGAACCCCAGCAGGTATGGCAGGCGGCGCGCCGGCGCGACGATCAGCGCGCCCATCGTGCCCTCGCGCTGCTCCTGGATCATGGCCTTGCCCGCCCACAGAATGCCGTGCACGACGAACATGTAGGCCGCGGCCCCCACCGCGATGTAGCCGAGGTAGTCGCCGGTGCCCGCCTTGCCGGCGAACTCGGCCGACACCTGGTCGCCCGCGACGGCCCGCAGACCGAGGTAGCCGAGGCCGATCGTGAAGACACCCAGCAAGAGGGTGCCGATGAAGTAGGACCAGGGGTAGGCCCGCCTGGTCACCAGCCACGACCGGCTGAGGGTCGCCCATGCCACTGCCATAAGTCTCCTTTGGGAACTGACTGAGTTTCTATCAGAGACTCACGATGAGGTAAAGTCCGTTCATGGCCAGGGAGCTACGCGCGCAGGACACCCAGTGCTCGATCGCCCAGGCGGCGGCCGTGATCGGCGACTGGTGGAGCCTGCTCATCGTCCGAGAGGTGACGCGAGGCCACCACCGGTTCGACGACCTGCTCGGCGAGCTGGGCATCTCGCGCAAAGTGCTCACCGAACGCCTCAAACATCTGGTGGAGCATGGAGTGCTGGCGCGGGAGCCCTACCAGACGGCGCCGGTGCGGCACGAGTACGTGCTGACCGGAGCGGGCTGGGCGCTCGCGCCCATGTTGATCACCATGCAGGACTGGGCCGACCGCTGGCTCCTCGGCGACGGCACCCTCACCGGGGTCGCCACCCCTCAGAGCGCGGCCGCCGCCCGACTCCACGCCCTGCTCGGCACCCAGATCCCCGCCCCCTTCCTTCTCCCCGCCACGCTGCCCCTCCCCGCCACGCCGTCCCTCGCCGCCACGCTGCCCCTCCCCGCCACGCTGCCCCTCCACGCCACGCCGTCCCTCGCCGCCACGCTGCCCGCCACGTCCTCGGCAGCCGAGCCCCGACCCCCGTCACCCGCCGACGCCCGGCTCACCGCCCCCGGACCGGCGGCGTCCTCCGCCGGGTCGGGCCCGTCTCCTGTTCCTGACGGCCGGCCGCCGCGCAACGTCGACGTGGTGGCGGACGCGGCCGCGACCGTGTTGTTCGGCTTTCCGGCGACGGGCGTACCCTCTCCCCTGCCGCCCGACTGGAGCCAGGTGCCGGGCGCGGTGGGTTGCACACTGGAGAACCGCCTCTTCCGTGACCGGGAGCCGGAGTTCGCCGCCCACGGCATCGCCATCCACGGCGTCAGCACCCAGCGCCCCGACGAGCAGGCCGCCTTCGCCGCCGCCGAGGACATCCCGTTCGCCCTGCTCTCCGACATGGACCTGCGGCTGGCGGCGGCACTGCGGCTGCCCACGTTCAGGGCCGGGCAGGCTCTCCGCCTCAAGCGGGTGATCCTGATCGCCGACCGTGCCCGCACCGTGCGCCACGTCATCTTCCCGGTGCTCGACATCCCCGAGGCCGTCGCGGAATCCCTCGAAGCCGCCCGCGCCATCGCCACTGCTCCCGCGCCCGGCCACCCGTCAGGTCGCGACTCCATGACCAGCCCACCGACCACCACCCGCCCGGACCGCCCACGACGCTGAACCAGCGAGCTCGGAGACCCCGCCAAGGCGATGAAGGGTCATCGCCGGGCTAGGCGGCCAGGGCTCGGGAAGGTGCAGGGCCCCGCAGTCTCCCCGAGGCGGGGCCATCGTGCCCGGCCTCCCGTGTGGCGCACGGCCAGTCGTCGAGCGACCCGGTGAATCCCGACGGCGGCCCCACCTTGAGGCAGGCGACCTGGCCCGTGCCATGGATCGGGCCCACCTTGAGCCTCCTGACGCCGCCCGGGGATCCGGTGTCGGGGGCGTCCGCGTCGCATGGTGTGAGCCGGACCCCGAAGGACGTGCCACCGCCGCAGGGGGATACGCCACCGTCCCCGAAGGGCGCGCCACCACCGTCGGGAGGCTCCTCGCCGAGCTGGAGATGGTCGTCGATCACCCGCAGTGCGGCGTCCGGATGCGCGGCGACGAACGCCAACTGGTCGGTGAGGAGGCGGTGGGCCACCATGCGGAGGAGGTCGGTGGCGCACAGGTGGTGTGCGCAGGCCGCTCCGTCGAGCGTGATCTCCGGCAGGGCGAACCGGCCCAGACCCCGGGACGTGACGCACGAGCCACGGCACGCCACGTCGCGAGCCGGGACAGAGGGGCAGCCGCCAGGGCAGACCGGACCACAGGAGGGGCAGGCGCCAGGCCAGGCCGGCTCACAGGATGAGCAGGCCTCGCGGCCGGCCCGCTCGCTGGGTGGACAGGCCTCACGGCCAGCCCGATCACAGGAAGAGCAGGCCTCACGGACGACCCGATCGCAGGGTGGACAGAGCGCGAGGCCGTCCGGATCGTCGCAGGAGCAGGACATGGCGCCGACGGCACCGTGTGGTCGGACGTCCCAGGCCACCCAGCCGTCGGCGAGCCGGAAGGCGGCCGGCTCGTCGGGGCATCTCGGGCAGTTGGACACGGTCGTGCCGGTCAGCGGGTCGATGATCAGGCCGTCGTACGCGCGGGCGAGGGCGCGAGCCGTGGCCCTGGCCACCTGAACACTTGCGGGAAGCGCGTGCGGCGGCGCGGTGGTCGAGACGAGGAGGTGCTGCCCCGCGCGGCGCAGCATGCGGCGCTCGTCGCCGGTCAGGTCGACCCCCTCCGGTCTCCACGGGGATCTGAGGTGGGTGACGGTCAGCCCCGGCCCGCCGAAGGCGCTCACCGCGGCCTTCCGGTGGTGCCCGGTGACGCGCCATGGCACCAGCGACTCGACCGTGACGGGCAGGCGCTCGACGGCGACGACGAAGGCAGAGGTCAGCCTGCCGGGCAGGGGAAGTGTGATCTTCAAGCGTGCCTCCGGGATTCGGTGAGGCACCCAGCATCGGCAACTTCCCGGCACGTCCATGGAGGAGAACCGCGTTCTGTGGACAGACCACGCCACCCGGCCCACCCCTGTGGACGAGCGCCGCAGGTCGGCAACCGGTCCGCGGATCACCACCGTTCAGCACACCCACCGGAAGTCGGCGCCACCACTGGCAGATCAACACCATCCATGCACACCCGCCGGAAGACGGCGCCACCACTGGCAGATCAACACCATCCATGCACACCCGCCGGAAGACGGCGCCACCACTGGCAGATCAACACCATCCATGCACCCCCGCCGGAAGACGGCGCCGTCGGCGGATCACCGACGTTCAGGAGTGTGGGCGGCAGATCGCCAGGGACTGGCCGGGCAGCCGCAACCCATCGGCGCCCGCCGAGACGGGGTCGTCCGAGGCGAGCAGGACGGTGCCCGCCGCAAGAGGTAAGGTCGCCGACTCGGTGCCGAAGTTGACCGCGACCGCGAGCGGCCCCCGCCACATGACCAGCCACTTCCCGCCGGGATCGAACTCCACGCTGACCCGGTCCAGCCGCGGGTCGGACAGCTCGGGCAGCGCCTTGCGCAGCGCGATCAGGTCGCGATACCAGCAGAGCAGCGACCAGTGGGCCTCGTCCTTGAGCTCGCCCCAGTCGAGTTTCGACTTGTGGAAGGTCTCCTCGGCCGAGGGATGGGGAGCGTCCCAGGTGTAGCCGAACCCCTCGAACTCGATCCGCCTGCGCTCGTCCTCGCTCTCGCGCAGTCGTGGTTCGACGTGGTCGGAGAAGAACAGGAACGGCGTGCCGGCGCCCCACTCCTCACCCATGAACAGCATCGGTGTGAACGGCGAGGTCAGCAACAGTCCGGCGCCCAGCGTGAGCGCGGTCATCGACAGCCGGTCGCCCATGGGACGGTTGCCGATCTGGTCGTGGTTCTGCAGGCAGGCGACCAGCCGGTGCCCCGGAACCCCCTGGTAGGAGGCCCCGTGGCGGCGGCCGCGGAAGCTCGAATGGCCGCCGTCGTGCAGGACGCCTCCGGTCAGCACCTTGGCCAGGGCCTCCAGGCCGGCGAAGTCCTCGTAGTAGCCGTGGGTCTCGCCGCTCACGGCGGTATGCAGTGCGTGGTGCACGTCGTCGTTCCACTGCGCGTTCATGCCCAGCCCGCCGGCGTCCGGCGAACGGACCATGCGCGGATCGTTCAGGTCGGACTCGGCGATCAGCGACAGCGGCCGGCCGACCGCGCAGGCCAGCGCGTCGACCTCCGCCGACAGCTCGGCCAGCAGGTGGGTGGCCCGCTTGTCGTGCAGCGCGTGGACGGCGTCGAGTCGCAGGCCGTCGATGTGGTAGTCGCGCAGCCACTGCAGCGCGTTGTCGACGAAGTAGCGGCGTACCTCGTCGGAGCCAGGACCGTCGAGGTTGACCGCCTCGCCCCAGTAGCTCCCGCTGAACCCGGTGAAGTACGGCCCGAACGGGTGCAGGAAGTTGCCCGACGGCCCGAGGTGGTTGTAGACCACGTCGAGGATGACGCCGATGCCGTTGCGGTGGCAGGCGTCGACGAACGACTTGAGCCCGTCGGGCCCGCCGTAGGTCTCGTTGACCGCGTACAGGTCGACCCCGTCGTATCCCCAGTTGCGCCCGCCCGGCACCGGCGCGACGGGCATGACCTCGACGAAGTCGACGCAGAGCTCGACGAGGTGCTCGATCCGGCCGATCGCCGCCTCGAACGTGCCCTCGGGGGTGAACGTGCCGACGTGCATCTCGTAGATCACCGAGCCGCGCAGGTCGCGGCCGGTCCATTCGTCGTCGGACCAGGTGAACCGCGCGTCCTCGTAGACGGCGCTGGGTCCGAAGACGCCCTCCGGCTGCCGCCTCGTCCGGGGGTCGGGGTAGGGGCCGTCGCCGTCGAGCACGAACCCGTAGCGGGTGCCGTGGGTGGCCTCGGGCACCTCGACCGCCCACCACCCGCCTTCCCGGGAGGACATCGGCCGGCGCCCGCCGAGGACGTCGACTTCGACAGCCGTGGCCTTGGGTGCCCAGACCTCAAAGATCATGTCTCTCCAGGAGTGCGACGGGATGGCGGTCGAGCAGGTGCGACAGCGGGACGCTGCCGGTGTGGAGCCCGCCGGTGAGCAGGTCGCGCCAGGAACCGGCGGGCAGCGTCAGGGTGGTCGTGCCCCAGCCCGAGCGGCGGGCGAGCCCGACGGGCAGCCGCGTGGCGACCGCGATCGCCTCGCCGCCCCGGGCGAACGCGATCACGTGCTCCGCCGCCTCCCCGTCCGCCTCCATCGGAACGTACGGGGCGGCGGCGGCGAGGCGACGCCGCAGCCGCAGTGCCTGGGTCGTGACCAGCAGCTTGGCGGTGTCCCACGAGGTGACCGGTGTCGGCGGGAACGTCACCGGCCGCCGGTTGTCCGGATCGACCAGGGAGAAGTCGGTCGTCTCGTTGCCCTGGTAGACGTCGGGAACGCCGGGCATCATCAGCTGCACGAGCTTGGCCCCGAGCGAGTTGGACATCGCGTAGCGGTCGATCCGCTCGGTGAACTCCCCGACGGGGAGCTTCACGGCCGCCTCCGCGAAGTCGCGCAGCCGCTGTTCGTACGACGCGTCCGGATTTATCCACGAAATGGCGGTCTTGGCCTCGCGTGCCGCCTTCAGCAGGTAGTCGGTGAACCGTTCCGCCGAGATCGGCCACGCCGCCATGAGGTTCTGCCAGGCCAGATAGTCGAGGTCGGGATCGAGGGATACCGAATCCGACCATTCCGTGACCGCCGCCGCCCACTCCTCCGGCATCTCGGACAACACCGACAGCCGTGCCCGCACGTCCTCCGACCGCTTGGTGTCGTGGGTGGACAGCGTGGTCATGGAGTGGGGCCGCATCCCCTCGCAGAACTCGTGGAACTCGGCCACCGTGCACCCGAACACGTCCGGCTCGCCGCCCACCTCGTTCAGGCAGGACAGCGGGAACCACCGGTACAACGCGGTGTCCTCGACCCCCTTGGCCATGACCGGCCCGCAGGTCTGCTGGAACCGGGTGATCACCTCCGGCGAGCCGTACAGGACCTGCTGGACGAGCGGCCGCACGGCGGGTGAGCAGGTGGCGGCGGCGCGCTCGACGATCTCCACCGACTCGGGCGGCGGCGGCTCGCCGGGCACGACGTACGCCCGGTAGACCGGCATCGCGGCGAGCAGCTCGGCCACCGCGCCGGGGTCGCAGGAGGCCGCCCGGGCCAGCCGGCTCACCTCGGCGCCGAAGAACAGGTCGAGCACCTCGCGCTTGGCCTCGGCCATCACCGGCGCGTAGTGGCCGGGGCCGCCGGTCAGCCGGGTGAACAGCTCGACCAGCGGCCGCTCGCCCGCCGGGTCGACGAACAGCCTGGTGACCCGGTTGAGCACCTCGTAGCCGCTGGTGCCGTCGCAGGCCCAGTCATCGGGCAGCCGCTCGTCACCGATCAGGATCTTCTCCACGACCGTCCAGGCTCCGCCGGACCTGTCGCGCAGCCGGCGCAGATAGCCGCGGGGCTCGGCCAGGCCGTCGGGATGGTCGATCCGCAGCCCGTCGACCAGGCCCTCGTCCATCAGCCAGAAGATCACCTCGTGGGTGGCGAGGAGCACCGCCGGATCCTCAACCCGCAGCCCGATCAGCGTGGACACGTCGAAGAACCGCCGGTAACCGGGCCCCTCGCGCCAGTCGACCAGCCGGTAGTGCCCGGGATGCGGGAAGGTGTGCTCGTGGTAGCGCAGCACGTCGCCGTCGACGACCGGCTCGGTGTCGTCGCCCAGGACCGGCAGCGCCACCTTCCCGTCGACCCACTCGATGTCGAACCAGTCTGAGTAGGGCGAGGCCGGGCCGTCCTTGAGCACCGACCAGAACGCGGCGTTGGTGGTGTTCATGTGGTTGGGCACGATGTCGACGATGATGCCCAGGTCGTGGGCGGCCAGCGTCTCGGCCATCTCCCGCAAGCCCTTGGCGCCGCCGAACTCCTCGCGGATCCTGGAGTGGTCCGTGACGTCGTAGCCGTGTCGCGAGCCGGGGGTCGCCTGCAGGATCGGCGACAGGTAGACGTGGC
This sequence comes from Nonomuraea sp. NPDC048916, assembly GCF_040649575.1. NCBI lineage: Bacteria > Bacillati > Actinomycetota > Actinomycetes > Streptosporangiales > Streptosporangiaceae > Nonomuraea > Nonomuraea sp. NPDC048916. Next base: position 154,309 of record NZ_JBEZFS010000012.1, on the reverse strand, counting down.
TGACCCCGAGGTCGCGCAGGTAGCCGGCGATCTCCGCCACCTGCGCGAACCCGAAGTCGGGCGTCAGCTGGACCCGGTAGGTCGAGACCGGCCTAGACACGACGCAGCACCCGCACGCTGCGACCGGGCACCGCCACACCCTCTCCGGCCCGGCACAGCCGGATGTCCACGCTGATCGGCATCGCGGTGTCGATCTCCGTCTGCCACATCTCGCCGTAGTCCTTGGGGATGGTGAACCTGATCGTGTCGTGGTGGGCGTTGAACAGCAGCAGGAACGAGTCGTCCCTGATCGGCCGGCCGCGCCTGTCGGGTTCGGTGATGGCCTCGCCGTTGAGGAAGACGGCCAGCGACTTGGCGTATCCGACGTTCCAGTCGCTGTCGGTCATGTCCTCACCTGTGGGGGTGAGCCAGGCGATGTCGCTCAGACCGCGCACCGGCTTGCCGTAGAAGAACCTCCTGCGCCTGAACACCGGGTGCTTCTCGCGCAGCGCGGCCAGGCTCTGGGTGAACTCCAGCAGCAGCCAGTTCTCCCTGACGTCGGACCAGTCGACCCAGGTCAGCTCGTTGTCCTGGCAGTAGCCGTTGTTGTTGCCGCGCTGCGTGCGCCCGAGCTCGTCGCCGTGGGAGAGCATCGGGACGCCCTGCGACAGGAAGAGCGTGGTCAGGAAGTTGCGCTTCTGCTGCTCGCGCAGCGACTCGATGGGCAGCCCGGCCGGGCCCTCCTCACCGCAGTTCCAGGAGCGGTTGTCGTCGGTGCCGTCGCGGTTGCCCTCCTTGTTGGCCTCGTTGTGCTTGTCGTTGTAGGAGACCAGGTCTCGCAGGGTGAAGCCGTCGTGGCAGGTGACGAAGTTGATCGAGGCGGCGGGGCGGCGGCTGTCGTCCTGGTAGAGGTCGCTCGACCCGGTGATGCGGGAGCCGAACTCGGGCAGCGTGGCCGGCTGCCCCCGCCACAGGTCGCGGATGGTGTCGCGGTAGCGCCCGTTCCACTCGGTCCACCGTGACGGGAAGTTGCCGACCTGGTAGCCGCCCGGCCCCACGTCCCACGGCTCGGCGATGAGCTTGACCTGGGACAACACCGGGTCCTGCTGCACCAGGTCGAAGAACGCGCTCAGCCGGTCGACCTCGTGCAGCTCCCGCGCCAGGGTGGACGCCAGGTCGAAGCGGAACCCGTCGACGTGCATCTCCATGACCCAGTAGCGGAGCGAGTCCATGATCATCTGGAGTACGTGCGGCGAACGCATCAGCAGGCTGTTGCCCGTGCCCGTGGTGTCCATGTAGTAGCGCGGGTCATCGTCGACCAGGCGGTAGTAGTCGGGATTGTCGATGCCCCGGAAGCTCAGCGTGGGACCGAGGTGGTTGCCCTCGGCGGTGTGGTTGTAGACGACGTCGAGGATGACCTCGATGTTCGCCTCGTGCAGGGCGCGCACCATCGCCTTGAACTCCAGCACCTGACCGCCGCGCTGCCCCTGGCTCGAATAGCGGTTGTGCGGCGCGAAGAACCCGATCGAGTTGTAGCCCCAGTAGTTGGACAGCCCTCGCTGCTCCAGGATGTCGTCGGTGACGAACTGGTGCACGGGCATCAGTTCGAGCGCCGTCACGCCCAGCTTCGTCAGGTGGTCGATGATCTCCGGATGACCGAGGGCCGCGTAGGTGCCCCTGATCCGCTCCGGGATCTTGGGATGGCTGATGGTCAGCCCGCGCACGTGCGCCTCGTAGATCACCGTGTCGTGGTAGGGCGTCGCGGGCGGCCTGTCGTGCCCCCAGCCGAAGAACGGGTTGACCACGATGGAGCGCGGCATGAAGGGCGCCGAATCCAGGTCGTTGCGCGAGTCGGGCTGGCCGAACCGGTAGCCGTAGACCGACTCGTCCCAGGTGACGCCCCCCTCGATCGCCATGGCGTAGGGGTCGAGCAGCAGCTTGGCCGGGTTGCACCGCAGCCCGTGGGCCGGGTCGTAAGGACCGTGGACGCGGTAGCCGTATCTCTGCCCCGGCCCGATTCCGGGCAGGTAGCCGTGCCAGATGAACCCGTCGACCTCGGTCAGCGGCACCCTGGACTCTCTGTTGCCCTCGTCGAACAGGCAGAGCTCGACCTTGTCCGCGACCTCGGTGTAGAGGGAGAAGTTGGCGCCCGCGCCGTCGTAGGTCGCCCCGAGGGGATATGGGTCTCCCGGCCAGATTTCGATCATCGAGGCTCCTTGAGGTTCTTCCCCATGTTCCGTTCCTCCGCCGCGCGCGACAACCCCGGCCGGTTCGGCCGCGTGCGCGGGTGATCGTCCCCGCTCCGCGTGACCTGACTCGTCACCACACTCGCTCCCCCTCCCCAGCAGACCGCTCAGGGTCCTTCCCCGCGACCCGCTCCTTAGCCGCGGCCGGCGCACGCCGGTTGATGTCCCCCTGGTTCGGCACATGGCGAGCCGCCTCCGACGGCGCGGGGTCGAAGGCGGCTCACGTTCAGCGCGGGCCTCGCGCGGCCCCGGCTGCGTGCCCCGCGCCTGACGAGTCCATGTGCTGCGCGAACACCCGCTCCGGGTTTCAAGATGTTCGCCCCGGCTATGTGCCGACGTCATGGGCGGATTCAAGGGATTTCTGTTACGCGGGAACATCGTCGAGCTGGTGCCCGATTCCGAGAGGCCCCGCTGACGCGCGTCCGGCCAGGGCGAATGCGGTGGGGGATTTGGCTGGTTCTGGGCTTCAAGGGTGCCGTTGGTTGGGCAAGATGGGCGGGGTGAGCGTTGAGTTGATGGTCTGGGACGAACCCACCCCGATCTCCAGGGACCAGGCGCGAGCCACCTATCTGGCGGTCAAGAAGAGCGAACCGGCCGAGGGTGAGGCGCCGGCGGTGGCCAAGGAATTGCCGGGAGTCGTCACCGTCTTTCCGGGGCACCTGCTGGTGACGATGGACCTGGACACGATGGACGAGATGTCCGGCCAGGTGTTCGCGGTGGCCCGGGCGCACGGGCTCGTCTGCTACGACCCTCAGCGCGATCTGCTGCACAACGTGGCGCCGCTCGGCGTGTACCAGGGCATGCAGCTGCACACCGGAGACGGCATGATCGTGCACGATCCCGATCTGGGGCTGGTGCACGACGTGCTGGCCACGCTGTCGGCGCAGAATCCGTTCGTCGCCCTGGTCAACTTCGGGCGGCACTTCCTGCAGGTGTCACCCGGGTACGAGCTGGAGTACAAGGAGGGGACCCTGGCGCGGACCATGGTCAGCGAGCTGGACGACGTGCGGCGGGCCTTCCACGAGTACGCCATCGGCGACCGGTCGTTCCTCGACCGCCACACCTGGACCTAGACCACCCGGCGACCTTTAATCACCCGGCCAATCACCCGGCGACCTGGATCACCTGGCGGTAGAGCTCCGGATCGACGTTGCCGCCCGACAGCACGACCACGGTGCGGCCGGCGGGGAACCCGCCCGCCAGGGCGGCCGCGGTCGTCACGGCGCCGCTGGGCTCGGCCACGAGGCGGGCCGAGCCGAAGAGGTGGCGCATCGCCCGCCGGATCTCGTCCTCGGAGACGGTGACGATGCCGTCGAGGTGCGTGCGCAGGTGGGCGAAGGTCAGCGGCGACAGGTCGGCGCGCAGCCCGTCGGCGATCGTGCGGAACGTGCGGGCCGGCTCCCAGGGGATCGGCCGCCCGGCCGCCAGGCTCTCCGCGGCGTCGGCGGCCAGCTCCGGCTCCACGCCGAGCACCCGGACGTCGGGCCGCGACGCCTTGATCGCGGCGCCGATGCCGGAGGCCAGCCCGCCGCCGCTGACCGGCACCAGGACCAGCTCGACCTCGGGCAGGCCGGCCACGATCTCCAGCCCGATCGTGCCCTGCCCGGCGATGACGGCTAGATGGTCGTAGGGCGGGATCATGGTCAGCCCCCGCTCGTCGACCAGCTTCTCGGCGGCGGTCAGCCGCTGCTCGGGCGGCACGACGATCAGCTCGGCGCCGTGGCGCTCGATGGCCGACGCCTTGACCCGCGGCGTGCCCTCGGGCACCACGACCACGCACGGCACCCCGAACTCCCTGGCCGCGAAGGCGAGGGCCTGCCCGTGGTTGCCGGAGGAGTGGGTGACGACCCCGTCGGGGCGCAGCGAGGCAACGGCGTTGTAGGCGCCGCGGATCTTGAACGAGCCGACCCGTTGCAGGCTCTCCGCCTTGACCCAGAGCCCGTCCATGGGCACCAGTGGGGTGTGGACGGCGATGGGACTGATCCGCTCGGCCGCGGCCCGGATGTCGGCGATCTCCACCAGTCGCATGCCGCCCACCCTATGTTCCCGATCAGCGCGGGCGGCACTCCGTGGCAGGATCTGCGCATGAGAACCCACTACCCGCCCATCGAGCCCTACGACTCCGGCCTGCTGGACGTGGGCGACGGCAACCGGATCCACTGGGAGGTGTGCGGCAACCCCGACGGCAAACCGGCCGTCATGCTGCACGGCGGGCCCGGTGGCGGGTGCAGCCCCACGCACCGCCGGCAGTGGAACCCTGAGCTGTACAAGGTGGTTCTGTTCGACCAGCGCAACTGCGGGCGCAGCCTGCCCCACGCCAGCGACCCGGCCACGTCGCTGGCGGCCAACACCACCTGGCACCTGGTCGCCGACATGGAGCTCCTGCGTGAGCATCTCGGGATCGGCAGCTGGCAGGTGTTCGGCGGGTCGTGGGGCAGCGCGCTGGCCCTCGCCTACGCGCAGGCGCATCCCGGCAGGACGACGGAGCTGGTGCTGCGCGGCGTCTTCACGCTGCGGCCGCAGGAGCTGCGGTGGTTCTACCAGGAGGGGGCCTCCCACCTGTTTCCGGACCTGTGGGAGTCGTTCGTCGCGCCCATCCCCGCCGGGGAGCGCGGCGACCTCATCGCCGCCTTCGCCTCCCGGCTGGAGGGCGAGGATCCCGGCGCGCGGCTGGCCGCGGCCCGGGCGTGGTCGCGGTGGGAGGGCGCCACGGTCACGCTGCTGCCGGATCCCGAGCTGGTCGAGACGTTCGGCGAGGAGAAGATGGCGCTCGCGTTCGCCCGGATCGAGAGCCACTACTTCAGGCACCAGGGCTGGCTCGAGCCCGGCCAGCTCATCCGCGGCGTCGACCGGATCCGGCACATCCCGGCGGTGATCGTGCAGGGCCGCTACGACGTGTGCACGCCGATGGCCACGGCCTGGGACCTGCACAGGGCCTGGCCCGAGGCGGAGCTGCTGATCGTGGACGACGCCGGGCACGCCGCCACCGAGCCCGGCATCGTGGACCGGCTCATCCGGGCGACAGACGGTTTCGCGCGAGCCGTACCATCGGGGTGACCGCGCCGACCAGCAACCGCGCGAAGAGCGGCGCCAGCACCAGGCCGAGCAGGAAGCCCGCGGCCACGTCGTGCGGGTAGTGCACCCCGACGAACACCCGCGAGAACGCCATGAGGGCCGCCAGCGGGAGCACCACCCAGGCCAGGGCGCGCCAGGCCAGGATGAGCGCGCCGGCCGCGCCGGCGGCGATCACCGCGTGGTTGCTGGGAAACGACCAGTCGGTCGGGGGCGGGCACGGCGCGATCGTCGCGACTCCGCCCCGGCACGGCCGGTCCTCCTTGACGAAGATCTTGAGGACCTCGCTGACGAGGTACGCGCCCACGACACCGGCGGGGCCGGCGATGGCGATCGCCAGGTCACGCGCGTCCGCGTGGCGCGCCCGCCACCAGCACAGCCCGAACAGGGCCACGAAGACGAACAGCCCGGCGTCGGTGCCCACCTCGGCGAGCGTGTGCAACCACCCAGGTGTGCTGAGAGCGAAGTCGGCGATGTCGCGGTACACAGGTATCCCATCCGTGAACGGTCAATGAATACGACCTTACGGATGATGGGGACGGCGTGCCTCGATCTCAGGGCCGAAAGCCGTCGGCCATTCGGCCGATCAGCGAAGAACCTGCCGGGCCAGGTCGAGCCGCTTCTGCGTGAGCTCGCCCTCGCTGATCAGCCCGCGGTTGAAGGCCTCGGTCGTCGCGTCGAGCTCGGCCATGTAGTAAGCCGCCATGATCTCGCTGCGGAGCGGCGTGAAGCCGCGCTCTACGCAGGTGGAGAAGACGGTGACCTTCTCGTCGAGGAGGTCGGGGGCTACGGTACAGGCGAGTTCGTGTGCCTTGAGCTGCGCGACGGCCTCGCGCAGGGTGATCGGGCCCAGAGATCCATTGAATCGAGTGTCAAGAGTGATCTTCACAATCTAGCGCCTCCGTATGTTTACAACTCGCCACGAAGGTCGCGTATTCCCAGTTCGGATCGGGTAGGGAGGCAGACGTGATCGGAGAGCACGTGATCGTCGGCTATACCGTGGGCCCGGGTGGCCGCGACGCCCTGGCGCTCGGCGCCGCCATTGCCGGGGTCACCGGCGGGGAGCTCACGGTGGCGACGATCTACCCGCCGGGCAGCCCCGGGCAGGCGGTCGAGGCGCAGGCCAACATGGCGAACGCGGCGGACGAGCTGGGCGACGTGCCCGCCGAGTTCCTCACCTTCGAGAGCCGGGGCGCGGGGCGCGGACTGTCGGTGCTGGCCAGCCGGATCAGGGCCGACCTGATCGTGGTCGGCTCAGCGGGCGGCGGCCGGCACCGGCGCATCGCGCTCGGAGCCACCGCCGACCGGCTGCTGCACCTGTCGTCCGAGGCGGTCATGCTGGCGCCCGCCGGTTACGCTCCGGTCGGGGCGCCCTCGCGGCTCACGCTCGCCTACGTGCACCGGCCGCAGTGCGACGAGGCCGTCGAACGGGTGGCCCAGGCGGCTCTGCGGCTCGGGGTCCCGCTCCGGCTCATCACACTGGACCTGCACACGGACGACCCCGACCGGCTCCGCGACGATCTGGCGCTGGCCGTGCGGCTCGCATGGGAGACCACCGGCATCGAGGCGGAGGCGGAGGTCTCCGAGGCGCACGACGTGGCCGCCTCGCTGGAGACGTTGGAGTGGCTGCCCGGTGAGCTGCTGGTGTGCGCGGCGAGCGAGGACGCGCAGCCGCACCGGGTGTTTCTCGGAGAGCTGGCGATGAAGGTGCTGCGGGCCTCACCGCAGCCCGTCACGGTGCTGCCGCGCGGCTACGCCTAGCACCTACGACCACTGGCTAGGCGTGCCAGAAGGCGGCAAGCTGCCGGGCGGCAAGCCGGGATGGTATGGGGCGCAGCAACGCGTCGCGAAGCCACGCGGCGACGCCGGTCTGGGAGGTCACAGCGGCGACCACACTGCGCAACCGCTACATGGCGATCTTCGAACTTCAGCTGGAGGCCGTGCGCCGGCCGCTGCTCGCTTCGGCGCTCGCGGGCCTGCAGGACACGTCGTTGCACATCACCGCCGGGCACCACGACAAACTCGGCCTCGCCATCCCACGCGAGAAGATCCCCGCGCTGATCGCGCTCTACGGGGGTGCGCTGTTCACCCTGGTCACCGCGCCGCCGGGGAGCGTCAGCAGAGACGTCGTCCAGAGCGTGGTTCAGGTCATCGTGTACGGCTGTGCCCTGCACGATGAAAATCCTGAATAGGTACGGCAGGGCCGCCACACCTAGCGCAGCTTCCGGACCCCGGCCCGTCATAAGCAGCCTTCATCAGCTTGCGGACCAACTCCCGATGCCGCTAGCAGGACTTATTCGTCTAGCCCCGGCCTCTGGCGGCGACCGTCTCGTACATCTCGAGGTAGCGCTCGGCCATCACGAAGGGAGAGAAGCGGCGGGCGGCCTCGCGGCGGCACTCCTCGGGGTCGATCTCGTCCACCCGCGGCAGCCACTCGGCCAGTTCCTCCTCGGTGTCGGCGAGGAAGCCGGTGCGGCCGTGGTCGATGATCTCGGGGAGGCAGCCGCGGCGCAGCCCCACCGGCGGCACCCCGAGGGCCAGGGCCTCGACGACGGCGGTGCCGCCGGGCTCGTCCCACTGGATGGGGAACAGGGCGGCTCGCGCCGAGGCGTAGAGCTCGTCGCGCTCGGTGCCGCCCACCGCGCCGACCCACCGGACCAGGTCGCCGTCGAGATAGGGGGACACCACGTCCAGCTGGTAGCGCACGTCCGGGTGGCCGTGCAGCGGGTGACAGGGATCCTGGGCCACGGCGTCCAGCTCGGCCGGCGTGCCGAGGCCGCTGACCGGGCCGGCGAGGACGAGCGGCAGGCCGAGTTTCTGGCAGATCCGGGCCGCCACGTGCTGGCCCTTGAGCCCGCAGACCCTGCCCATCACCACGTAGCACTCACCGCGCGGCCCTCGCGGCTCGCGGCCGGTCATGGGAGTGGCCAGGTGGATCGCGCCGAGAGACGCCTCGCGCAGGGCGTCGGGCGCGCGCCGCAGCTGTGACTCGGAGACGCCGTTGACCGCGATCGAGGCGGGGAACGCCGCGTAGAAGGCCGCGTGTTTACGCAGGTCCCAGTGCAGGGTGTGCAGGACGGGCGGGCCGTCCAGCGCGGACAGCACGGCCGGGCCGACCACCTCGAGGTGGTCGTGCACCAGGTCCACGTCGTCGCGGCGGCACAGCTCCCGCGCCACCAGCGCCTGGTGCGCGTGCGCGATCCCCATGACCTGGTTGTACGGCTTCTGCAGCTCGGAGAACTGGCCCTCGTCGTAGACGCTGATCAGCTCGTCCACCTCGAGGGTGCTCGACCCGACGGAGGCCAGGATCACCCTGACCCCGCGTTCGCGCAGCGGGGGCACGAGCGTGGCGACCACGTTCTCGATCCCGCCGTATCCGGGCGGCGGAACCTCCAGCCAGGGCCCCACGTTCACCAGCACGTTCATCTCGTTCCTCCTCAAGCGACGTCCTCCTCGTGGACGAGTGAGGCGAGCGGAGGCCGCTCGGCCACGGCGACGTCCACCAGGTCGGCCTGCCCGTCGAGCCCGAACTGCAGCAGGGTGTGGGCGGGCGGCTCCGCGGCCAGCACGCGTCCCTGGCGTTCCAGCCGCGACCAGGCGGTGAGCAGGATCTGCCCGGCCATCCGGCCGAGCGCGGTCATCGACTGATGGGCGTGCGCGCGGGAGCCCAGGTCGACCTGGGCCATCGCGTCCAGCCCTGCCAGCTCCAGCAGGTCCACCAGCAGCCCGAACTCCACGCCGTACTCGGTGACGAAGGGGACCTGCTCCAGGATCTCCCTGCGGCCCGCGTACTCGCCGCCGAGCGGCTGCGCGAACCCGGCCAGCTCGGGCCAGAACATGTTGAGGAGGGGTCTGGCCACCAGTTCGGTGACCCGCCCGCCGCCGCCGCGGCGCGCCACCCCGTCCTCTCCGGTGAACGGGCGTTCGTAGGCGCCCTTGACGAACTTGATGTCGGTGTCGACGAGCAGCGGGCCGAGGAGCCCGGTGACGAAGTGCGCGCCGAAGTTGCGCAGGTCGGCGTCCACGAAGACGACGATGTCGCCGCTGGAGGCGGCCAGGCCCTTCCACAGGGCCTCGCCCTTGCCGGTGAGCGGGGGCAACTGGGAGAGGACGGCGTCCTGCGCGACCACGCGGGCTCCGGCGGCGGCGGCTCTGGCCGCGGTCCTGTCGGTGGAGTTGGAGTCGACGACGACGATCTCGTTGACGAGGGGGGTTCGCTCGACGAGGTCACGGCGGATCACCGTGACGATGTCGCCGACCGTCCGCTCCTCGTCGCGCGCGGGCAGCACGACGCTCACGGTGGTCCTTCCCTTGGCCAGCAGGAGCGCGTCGACCGGCCATTCGGCCACGGTGCTCGTGTGGGGTCCGTACCATTCCCGGACCCTGGCCAAGGCCCGCAGGTCTCTCTCCATGCACTCAGCCCCGATCTCATGCGGTCACGGTCGGCCACACCTGCCCTTCCATGGGGAGTTCGAACATGTTGTTTGATTCCCCGCAAAGGTGGGATATGCCGGAACGTGTCGCCAATCACCCGTATAGGCATCATCGGTGCCGGAAATGTCGCCGCTCGTCATGCGGAGGTCCTGTCCGGCTTCGCCGATGTGACGATCGCCGGCATCGCCGACACGGACCCCCACAGGGCCGAGGCGCTGGCCTCGCGGCATCACTGCCCGGCCTACGGCGGCCACGCCGGCCTGCTCGACGCGGGTGGCCTGGACGCCGTGTACGTCTGTGTGCCTCCCTTCGCGCACGGTAACCCGGAGCGAGACGCTCTGTCATGCGATCTTCCGATATTTGTGGAAAAGCCCCTTTCGCTTGACCTGGAGACCGCCGAGGCCATCGCCGACGAGCTCGACCGGCGCGGACTGCCGTCCGCCGTCGGGCATCACTGGCGCTACCTGGACATCGTCGAACACGCGCGGGACCTGCTGGCCGGCCGTCCGGTACGGCTCGCCCTCGGCCACTGGCTCGACAAGGTGCCCCCGGTCGGCTGGTGGCTGGATCCCGGCAGGTCCGGCGGCCAGGTCGTCGAACAGGCGGTCCACGTGCTCGACCTGGCCCGGGTGCTGGTGGGCGAGGCGACGATGGTGCACGCCGTCCCGGCCGAGGACGAGGTGGCCGGCCAGGTGGACCGGGCCACGGCCGCGGTGCTGCGGTTCGCCGGCGGGGCCACCGGGATGCTGGCCACCACGTGCCTGCTCCGGCACAAACACCGGGTCGGCCTGGAGGTGCACGCGGAGGGCATCGCGCTCGACCTCAGCGAGACCCGGCTGACGGTCGACGGGGAGACGCACGTCCAGGAGGACGGCCAGGCCAAGGTACGGGTGGACCGCACGTTCGTCGACGCCGTACGGGGTAGGGAGGCGGACGTGCGCGTGCCGTACCGGGAGGCGTTGCGGACCCACCGGCTGGCGCTCGCGCTGGCGCGGTCGGCGAAGGAGCGGAGGCCGGTGATGCTCGATGGGTGAGGTGCTGAGCATTGAGGCGCCCGGTGAGATCGCGCTCGTCGAGGAGATGCTGGCCGACGTACCCGAGGGCGGGTTCCGGGTGGCCACCACGCACAGCGGCATCTCGGCGGGCACCGAGCTCACCTACGTCAAGGGCAGCAACCCCTACCTGGTCTCCTCGTGGGACCCGGCGCTCGGGCTGTTCGTGACCGGCACGCCGTCGATGGCCTATCCGGTGCGCGGCATCGGCTACATGCAGGTGGGCATGGTCGTCGAGACCCGCACCCGGTCGGTGCGCGAGGGCGCGCTGGTCGCGATGGCCTACGGGCACCGCACCGGCTACGTGGCCGACCCGATGGCCGACCGGTTCGTGGAGCTGCCCGGCGACCTCGATCCCGTGCTCGGCATCTACGTCGCCCACATGGGGCCGATCTGCGCCAACGGCCTGCTGCACGCCGCCGCCGACCTGCACGGGCCGGCCGTCCGCGAGCTGGGCGACGGGGTCCGAGGCAGGCGGGTCGTGGTGGTGGGCGCGGGCGTCGTCGGCCTGCTGACGGCCTCGTTCTCCCTCGCGCACGGCGCCGCGGAGGTGGTGGTCGTGGACGAGACCCCGGCCAGGCTGCGCATCGCCGAGTCCCTTGGCGCGGGCGTGCTGGAGTTCGACGACGATCCGGCGGTCGAGCTGAAGCGGCGCTGGCGGCACGGGCCGCACGACCGCGGGGCCGACGTGGTGTTCCAGTGCCGGGGCCAGACGCGGGCGCTGGCACTGGCGCTCAAGGCGCTCAGGCCGCAGGGCACGGTCGTCGACCTGGCCTTCTACACGCGGGGCGCCGACGAGGTGCGGCTGGGCGAGGAGTTCCACCACAACGGGCTGACGTTGCGCTGCGCCCAGATCGGCAGGGTGCCGCGCGGCCTGGCCCACGTCTGGGACCGGGAGCGGCTCTCGCACGAGACGATCGCCCTGCTCAGGCTGCGCGGCCCGCTGCTACGCGAGCACGTGGTCACCGATGTCGTCGGCTTCGCCGAGGCCCCCGAGCTGCTGGCCGACCTGGCGGCCCGCAGGCGCCACTCCGTCCAGGCCGTGCTCTGCGACCACGTCGAGGACAAGCGCGGCTGACCAGCTGAAGTCGTGGCAGCCGTGGCCGCGCAGGCTGAACGGGTCGAAGTACTCGCGGAACCCCGACTCGGTGACGGCCCTGATCATGCCGTCGGCCAGCGGGCCGGCCAGGTCGGGACGGCGGCGCCGGAGCCCCTGCCAGACCAGCCAGGTGAGGTTGATCCAGCTCGGGCCGCGCCAGTAGCGCGCGGTGTCGAACTCGGGCGCGGCCGGCGCGAAGCTGGGCAGCACGCCGTCCTTCAGCCCGAAGCGGTCGAGCGCGGTGCCGATCAGCCCGTTGACGATCTCCCGTGGCAGGCCGGGCAGCATGAGCGGCACCAGGCCGGCGGCGCTGTTGGAGCGGATCGGGCAGCCGGTGAGCACGTCGCGGGCGTGGAAGTGGCCGTCGTCGTAGAGATGCTCGACCATCGCCGCGGTGACCGCGGCGGCTTCGCGCCGGTGCGGCTCCGGATCCTGGCCGCACACTTCCGCGATCTTGGCGAGGGACGCCTCCGCCACCCCGTACACGGCGTTGAACAGGGGGTCCTCGACGCAGAACGCGCCCGGACGGCGGTAGCCGGAGTCGCGGTAGGCGCGGGCGAGGGCGGTGTAGCGCGCGTAGTCGCGATCGGTGGGGCGCTCCTCGGCGCTGACGTGGCTGAGGTCCCTGCGCGTGACGCCGGAGGGCTCGGGCTCGACGACGGCGAGCGGCACGTCCCAGGCGGGGCTGTTGTCCATGCCCGACTCCCAGGGGTGCACGATCGAGATCAACCCGTCGGCCGAGCGCCTGGCGGTGCGCAGGAACTCCTGCTGAGCCACCAGCCTGGGGTAGATCCTGCGCAGGAACGCCGGGTCGGGCTCGGCCTGGTGCACCCGCCAGGCGGCCAGCGCGTGCACCGGCGGCTGCACGATGCCGGAGGTCGCCGAGCCGGAGGGCGCCCGCACGTCCCAGAACTCGGGGCCGGGAAAGTACGCGCCCAGCGGCACCTTGGGGTTGAACACGATGTGCGGCACCCTGCCGTCACGCCACTGGGCCCCGAACAGGGTCAGCAGCTCCGACCGGGCCCGGCGCGGGGCCCAGCGGGCGTTGCCGATGGAGACGAAGGCGGAGTCCCAGCTCCACTGGTGGGGGTAGAGCCGGCGTGAGGGCACCGTGTAGCTGCCGTCCCAGTTGCCGACCAGGATGCGCACGGCATCGCGAAGGATCATAGGAATTTCCTGATGAAGGATGCCGTCTCGGGCAGGGCGGCCTCGGGCTCACCGCGCAGGCGGCATTCGAGCGCCAGGTAGCCGTCGTAGCCGGCGGCGTCGAGAGCGGCCAGCTGGGCGCCCCAGTCGAGGTGGCCGGTGCCCGGCTGGTTGCGGTTGGACTCGCTGATCTGCATGTGCGCGAGGTAGGGGGCGGCGTCCAGCAGCGAGCGGCAGGGATCGTCCTCCTCGATGTTCATGTGGTAGGTGTCGCCGACGACCCGGATCGAGTCCATGGCGCAGTAGGAGACGGCGTCGGCGAGCGTGTTGACCATGTGGTTCTCGTACCGGTTGAGCGGCTCCAGCATGATCAGCACGCCGTTGCGCTGGGCGTGCTCACCGAGGACGCCCAGCGCCTCGGTCAGCACCTCGCGGTCCTGCTCGGGGCTGCGGGGCGGCTCGAACGGCGGCAGCCTGCGCGAGAACTGACCCCACGAGGCGGGGGTCATCACGCCGATGCCGCCGAGCTCCGCGATGACCGTGAGCTGCGATCTGAGCTGCTGGATGGCGTCGGTGCGTTTGGCGGCGTCGAAGTCGCCGATGAAGTGCGGCATGTCGACGCACACGGTCGGCATGACGACGCCGTCGGCCCGCGCCCGCTTGAGCTCGGTCAGGCGGCCGGCGAAGTGGAAGTCGCCCTTCCCGCGCAGCTCGATGGCGTCGAAGCCGGCCTCGACGGCGAACGCGAACTTCTCCTGGAGCGTCCGGCCGGGAAGGAGTTGTTCCTGGGCGGCGAGCTTCACTGTTGCTCCTCGAATCGGAAGACGAGCTGGAGCACCTCTGACGGGTGCCGGTCGATCAGGTCGAAGGCCTCGGCGGCCCGCTCGGCGGGGACGACGTGGCTGACCAGGTCGAGGACCTCGATCTCGCCCCGGTGCACGAGCTCCATGAAGGTGCGCTGCAGGCGTTCGACGTCCCAGCGGTGCGCCAGCCAGGAGGCGACGCCGCCGATCTGGGAGGAGACGAGCTGCACCTGGTTGTGGTGGAACTCCTCGCCCAGGCGGAGCCCGACCCCGTCGCCCTGGTAGAAGCCGGCGGCGACCACCCGGCCGCCTCTGCGCACGGTCCTGATCGCCTCGTGCAGGCCCTGGTGGCTGCCGCTCAGCTCGATGACGGTGTCGGCGCCCTCGATCCGCTTGCGGACGAACTCGGCCACCGAGCCCGAGCCGACGTCGAACGTCTCGGCGGCGCCGTACTGCCTGGCCAGTTCCAGCCTGGCCGGGATGGCGTCGGCGGCGACGACCCGCGCGCCGCTGAGCACCGCCATGCGGGTGGCCAGCAGGCCGATGACGCCCTGTCCGAAGACCGCGACCTGGTCACCGAGGTGCAGGTCCGCGGCGTGCACGGCGTTGAGCGCGATGGCGCCGACACGGGCGAAGACCCCGATCAGCGGGTCGGCGCCGGGCGGCAGCAGGTGGCCCTCCAGCCGCTCGGCCGGGACCACGGCCTCGTCGCGGTGACCCCAGATGCCCCAGACGAGGCTGCCGACGGGCGGCCCGGCGACGTCGGGCGCCGCCTCGACGACCTCGCCGACCTCCTGGTAGCCCCAGCCGGTCAGTGGGTAGGCATGAGTCTGCCCGTCGACGAACAGCCGCCGCTCTGTGTCCCACTTACGGCCCAGGTAGGGGTTGGTTCCGCGATAGGCGGTGAGCTCGGTGCCCGCGGACACTCCCGAGTAGATCGTACGGACCCGTACGCAACCCGGCTGGAGCTCGGCAGGGGACTCCAGGCCGACGCGGACACGGCCTGGCTCTTCGAAGCTGATGACGTGCATTGCCCACACTTATGCTTAGCGATCATGTAAAAGACAAAGATCTATTGCTTGTTTGCAAACTATAGTTGCGCCAAGAACACTCTTAAGTCTACGACTTCCGCCGGAGGTAACCGATGCAATTGGGGTTCTTGACCGCCTGTCTTCCCGAAAACGACCTTTCCGAAATCGCGCGATGGGCCGCGGACCAGGGCTTCGAAGCGCTCGAGGTGGCCGGCTGGCCCTCACCCGACGCCCGAAATCACATCAGAGTAGATCGTTTCGACGCAGCCGAATGTGATCGCGTCAGGAGAATCTTCGCAGAGACCGGACTCACCCTTTCCTCGATCGCCTACTACGAGAACAATCTGCACCCTCACCAAGGGGATCAGGTGAACGCGCACCTGCGGCGGTGCGTCGACGCCGCGGCGGCGCTCGGCTGCCCGACCGTCGGCACCTTCGTCGGGCGCGACCCCGGGCTGCCCGTGCGCGACAACCTGGAGCGCGCCGCCGGCGTGTTCAAGCCCTTGGTCGCGTACGCCGAGGACCACGGGGTCGAGATCGTCATCGAGAACTGCCCGATGAAGAGCTGGCACCCCGACGGCTATCCGGGCAACCTGGCCTACTCCCCCGAGCTGTGGGAGTGGATGTTCACCCTCGGGCTCAAGCTCAACTACGACCCCTCGCATCTCGTCGCCCTGGGGATTGATCCGGTTTCCGCCGTAATTCCGTACATATCCGAAATTTTGCACGTTCAGGCGAAAGACACGGAGATCTTGCCCGGAAAGATCAACCACTTCGGCTTCTACGGGCCGATCAGCGGCGAGAAGGGCTGGTACCGCTTCCGGGTGCCGGGGCTGGGCCAGATCGACTGGCCGCAGGTGATCGGCGCATTGCGCGACGGCGGTTATGACGGAGTCGTGTCAGTGGAGCACGAAGATCCGGTGTGGAGCGGGAGCACGGAGCGGGTACAGACCGGGCTCAGTATCGCGTATCGCACGTTGCGTCATCTTGTACCGGGGTAAAGGGCGGCATATCCCCGTTCAGAGGAGCGTGCAATGCCGCACCGGGTAACCGCCGTCCTCTCCGCCGCCCTCCTGGCAACGGCCACGCTGGCCGCCTGCGGCGACGACAGCGAGACGAACGCCAACGAGATCACCGTCTGGACCGAGGAGAACCTCCCGGACCGGATGGACGTCCAGAAGCAGATCGCCGCTGATTTCACCCGGAAGACCGGGATCAAGGTCACCCTGACCGGGGTGGCCGAAGACCAGTTCAGTCAGGTTCTCACCGCCGCCGCGGCGGCCGGCGACCTCCCCGACGTGATCGGGGCGCTGCCGCTGGCGGCCGTCCGGGAGCTGGAGGCCAACGACCTGCTCGACACCGAGACGCCCGGCCAGATCGTCGACCGGCTCGGCAGGAGTTCGTTCTCCCAGCGGGCCCTCGACCTCGACACCTCCGGCGGAAAGCTGCTGGCCGTGCCGAGTGATGGGTGGGCCCAGCTGGTGCTCTACCGCAAGGACCTGTTCGAGAAGGCGGGGCTCCGGCCGCCGGACACCTACGAGGCGCTGGAGGCGGCGGCGAGCAGGCTCAACACGGGCGGGGTCGCGGGCATCACGCTGGCCATCGCGCCCAAGGACTCGTTCACCGCGCAGAGCTTCGAGCACGTGGCGCTGGCGAACGGCTGCCAGCTCGTCGACAATTCCGGAAATGTCGCCATCGACTCGCCACAGTGCGTGAAGGCGTTCGAGTTCTACTCGAAGCTGGCGAAGGACTACTCGGTCAAGGGCAAGCAGGACGTCGACTCCACCCGCGCGACCTACTTCTCCGGCAAGGCCGCGATGACCATCTGGTCGTCGTTCATCCTGGACGAGCTGGCGGGGCTGCGAAAGGACGCGACGCCCAACTGCCCGCAGTGCCGCGCGGACCCGCGGTGGCTGGCCGAGAACACCGGCGTCGTCACCGCGCTGAAGGGCCCCGACGGGAGCGCCCCCGCCCAGTACGGCGAGATCGTCTCCTGGGCCGTGACCCGCGACGCGGCCAAGGACCCGGCCGCCGAGTTCATCGCGTACGCGATGAACGAGGGCTACGAGCGGTGGATCGGGATGGCCCCCGAGGGCAAGTTCCCGACGCGCAAGGGCTTCGAGACCAAGTGGAACGAGCTGCCGGCGGGCGTCGACACCAAGAAGCCGCTGGCCGACGTCTACCCGGCCGGCGTCCTCGACGTGCTGCGCACCAGCCCCGACACGTTCGCCCGCTGGGGCATCCCGCAGGGGCAGGGCAAGCTGGTGGGCGCCACGATGGGCGAGCTGCCGGTGCCCAAGGCGCTGAGCGCGGTCGTGGAGGGCTCCCTCACCCCGCAGGCGGCGGCCGCACAGGCCAAGACGGACGTGGAGACCATCAAGCGCGGGATCCGGCAGTGACGGCGGGCGTCGACGCCCGCCGCCGCACCGGAGCGCCGGTCCCCCGAGGGCGGACGCTCCGCGAACAGGAGGGGCGGGCCGGGCTGGCGCTGATCTCGCCGACGCTGATCATCACGCTGGTCGTGGTGGTGCTGCCGCTGACCTGGGCGATCATGCTGGCCTTCCAGGACGCGCGGCTGATCAACATCCGCCAGGTGGGCGTCTTCGGGCACTACACGCTGGAGAACTTCTCGTACGTGATGTCCGAGCCGGGGTTCTGGTCGGCCCTGGTCAACACCCTCGTCTACACGGTGGCGGGCACGGCGCTGTCGATCGTGATCGGGCTGGTGACCGCGCTGGCGCTGCGTGACAGGTTCAGGGGCCGGACCCTGGTCAGGGCCTCGATCCTGATCCCGTACGTGGCGCCGGTGGTGGCAGTGGCGTTCCTGTGGGAGACGATGCTGAACCCCCAGTACGGCATCGTGAACACCTGGCTGAGCCAGCCGATCGCGTTCCTCAGCCAGGCCAAGGGGACGTTGCTCGGCATCGAGGTGCCGGTGGCGCTGCTCACCGTGATCGCGTTCGAGGCGTGGCGTTACTTCCCGTTCGCCTTCCTGTTCATCCTGGCCCGGTTGCAGGCGCTGCCCGCCGAGTTGGACGAGGCCGCGGTGGTGGACGGGGCGACGCCGACCCAGCGGTTCAGATACGTGATCATGCCTCAGCTGTGGCGGATCATCGCGCTGCTGTCGGTGCTCAGGTTCGTCTTCACGTTCACCAAGTTCGACGACGTCTACCTGCTGACCGGCGGCGGGGCGGGCACCGAGGTGATCAGCGTGCGCGTCTACAACTTCCTCACCGCGCGCGACGACATCGGAGCCTCGGCCGCGCAGGCCATCGTGCTCGCGATCGTGCTGGTGGGCTTCCTGATCGTCTATCTCAGGTTCTTCGCGGGAGGCGGGCGTGACTAGCGGCAGGGGCGTCAGCCGGGACAGGGTGGAGCGGGCGCTGCTGCGCGGGCTGAGGCCGCTGGTGATCGCGTTCCTCTTCGCGATCACCGCGTTCCCGTTCCTCTACATGGTGATGCTGTCGGTCCGCGACATCCAGGAGCTGATCCTCGATCCCGGGTCGCTGTGGCCGGGCTCTCTCACCCTGGACACGTACGCGAACGTGCTCGGTCAGCAGGGCTTCCTGGTCTTCATGCGCAACAGCGCGATCGTCGCGGTCTCGACCGTGGCGTTCACGCTGCTGATCTCCATCCCCGGGGCGTACGCGGTGGCCAGGCTGCGGTTCTTCGGGCGGCGGCAGGTGCACTTCCTGTTCCTGGCCGTCTACCTGTTTCCGGCGATCGTGCTGGCCATCCCGCTGTTCGTGCTCTTCACGATGCTGGGGCTGCGCGGCTCTCTGGTGGGATTGATCCTGGTTTATATCGCACAGACCGTGCCCGTCACGGTATACATGCTCCGCAACTACTTCGAGACCGTGCCGCAGAGCGTGGAAGAGGCGGCCGCGATCGACGGCTGCACGCGCCTGTCGACCATCTGGCGGGTCGTGCTGCCGCTGTCCAAACCCGCGCTCATGGCCACGGGCCTGTACGCGTTCATGATCGCCTGGAACGAGTTCCTGTTCGCCCTGCTGTTCCTCGTCGAGAGGCGGGACAGCTGGACGGTCTCGCTGGGACTGTCCCAGCTGGCAGGCAGTATCGAGATCCCGACCACTGTTCTCATGGCAGGATCGGTGGTTCTGACACTGCCGATCGTGATCGTGTTCTTCGCCGGCGAACGCCTGCTGACGGAGGGCCTCACCGCTGGAGCTGAGAAGGGATAGACATGCTGACGGCAGGGCAGATCCTCCAGCTGATCCGCGACGGCGCCTGCCACACCCGCAAGGCACTCATCGAGTTCACCGGCCTGTCCCGATCGACGATCACCGACCGGGTCGACCGGCTGATCGAGGCCGGATACATCCACGAGTCGGGCGTGGCGAGCTCCGGGGGCGGACGGCCGCCCTCGGTGCTCGACATCGACGCCACCAGCCGCCTGGTGCTGGTGGCCGACCTGGGCGCCGGCCACGCCCACGTCGCGCTGACCGACCTCGCCGCCCGGCCGCTGGCCGAGGAGCACACCGAGATGCGCATCGACCGCGGCCCCGAGGCGGTCCTGTCCTGGGTGCGCCAGTCCTTCCAGCGCCTGCTCGACCGCACCGGCCACCCCCACGACCGGGTGTGCGGCATCGGCATCGACCTGCCCGGCTCGGTCGACCACACCTCGGGCAGGGTGATCAGGTCGTTCCTGATGCCCGGCTGGGACGACCACCCGATCCGCGAGACCCTGCGCTCCGACTTCGACGTGCCGATCCTGGTGGAGAACGACGCCAACGCGATGGCGCTCGGCGAGTGGTGGTCGTCCTGGCGCGAGACCCGGGCGCTGGTGCTGGTCAAGGTGTCCACGGGCATCGGCACGGGGGTCATCCTCAACGGCGAGATCTACCGGGGCGCGGAGGGCGCCGCCGGCAACATCGGGCACGTCCGGCTGCGCGAGACCGACGACCGCGTCTGCACCTGCGGCTCCCGCGGCTGCGTCGCCTCCCTGGCCAGCGGCCACGCGGTCGCCGCCGACCTGGGCCGGGAGACCAGCCGCGACGCGGTGCGCCTCGTCCAGGCCGGCGACCCCACGGCCATCGCCCGCACCCAGGAGGCGGGCCGCACGCTGGGCATCGTGCTGGCCACCGCGGTAAGCCTGCTGAACCCCGGTGTCCTGGTGCTCGCCGGGGACATGGCCGAGACCGGCGAGCACTACCTGACGGGCATCCGGGAGAGCGTCTACCGCCGCAGCCTGCCGTACACGACCCGCAATCTGGAGATCGCGACGAGCTCTCTGGGCGAGCGCGCGGGGATCGTGGGGACCGCGGTGATCGTCATGGAGCACGTGCTCAGCCCGGCCACCGTCGACGCCGCCCTGGCCGCCGCCGAGTCCGCTCCGCCCCGGGGCCGGCCGAAGGCCGGCGCTGCCGGTTAGGCCGGGCGGCCGGGGGCGAGGCGGGCCTCCAGCCGATCGCGGGCGGCGACGAGCGACGGCCCGTACCATGTCAGGTCGCGCCCGCTGACCAGGACGCAGCCGAGTCCGGGAAACGCCTCGGGCCCGTCGTCGGCGGCGAAGGCGTACGGCTCGTCCGGCAGGACCACCAGGTCGGGAGCCCGCTCGACCAGCTCGGGCAGCGGCACCTTGGGATAGCGCTCCGGATGGTCCGCGTAGAGGTTGTCCACGCCGAGCCGCCTCAGCACGTCACCGGTGAACGTGTCGCGTCCCACCACCATCCAGGGCCGCCGCCAGATCGGGATGACCGCCGTGCGCCGCGGCCCCGGCGCCGGCTCGCGCCAGACCTCCTCCGCCAGGTCGAGCCAGCCGGGACGGCCGGTGCGGCAGGCGTGCCGGAACATCCGGTCGAGCGAGGTGAACGCCTCGTCCAGTGTCTCGATCCGGGTCACCCAGACGGCCAGCCCGGCCCGGCGGAGCGCCGAGACGTCGGGCTCGCGGTTCTCCTCGGCGTTGGCGAGCACCACGTCGGGGCGCAGCCGCCCGATCGTCTCCAGGTCGGGGTTCTTGGTGCCCCTCACCCGGGTGACGTCGAGGTCCGCCGGGTGGGTGCACCAGTCGGTGGCGCCCACGAGTGTGTCCGGCGCCGTCGCCGCCACCGATTCGGTCAGCGAGGGCACCAGCGACACGATCCGGCGCACCCTCGCGGGCACGCGCACCGCGACTCCGGTGTCGTCCTTCACGGCAGCACCGCCGGCCGGGCCGTCATCGGCGACATGAGCGGAACGATTCCAGTGTGCGCCGGCATCTCCACAGGTGGCGTGACGAATCTGTAGACTCCCAGATAAAGATCGTTGACTTCTGATCGGGGGACCGCGGGGTGGAGCGCGAACCGCTGGGCTTCGATCCAAGCACACCCAACGTCGCCCGGCTCTACGACTACTTCCTCGGGGGCAAGGACCACTTCCCCGCCGACCGCGAGGCGGCCGAGCAGATCCTCCGGGTGGCGCCCGAGGTCCGCGCGGCCGCGCGGGCCAACCGGGCCTTCCTGGAACGCGCCGTTCACGAGCTGGCCGCGGCGGGCGTGACGCAGTTTCTCGACCTCGGCACCGGCCTGCCCACCCGGCGCAGCGTGCACGAGATGGCCCGCGAGGTCGCGCCCGGGGCGCGAGTGGTCTACGTCGACCGCGATCCCGTCGTCCTGGTGCACGGCAGGGCGATGCTGGCCGGTGAGGGCACCGCCGTGGTCTACGGCGACGTGTGCAAACCCGGTGAGATCCTGCGCAGTCCCGAAGTGCTGCGCACCATCGACTTCGGCAGGCCCGTCGCCATCCTGCTCCTCGCGGTCATGCACTTCGTCAGTGACGCCGACGACCCCGGCCGGATCCTCGCGACGCTCCGCGAGGCGGTGGCCCCCGGCAGCCATCTGGTCATCTCCCACGCGGCCAGCGACGCCCGCGCCGCCGCCGTCAGGAAGGGAGTCGAGGTCTACCAGCGCACGACCTCCCCGCTGAGCCCGCGTGACCGCGAGCGCGTCGCGGCCATGTTCGAGGGGTGGGAGCTGGTCGAGCCGGGCCTGGTGTGGCTGCCGCAGTGGCGGCCCGCTCCGGCCGACACGATCGACTTCGCCGACTCCCCCGAGTCGTCGCTCGCCCTGTGCGGGGTGGGCAGGAAGCCCTGACGCCCGAGCGCCGGAGGCCGGGGTCCACGACGGATCCCGGCCCACACCACCGGACTTCGGCCGCCTACTTGAGCGCGGCCAGCGCGCCATCGTAGTCGGGCTCCTGGGTGATCTCCGGCACCAGCTCGGAGTAGACCACCTTGTTGTCGCCGTCGAGCACCACGACCGCGCGGGCGGCGAGCCCGGCCAGCGGCCCCGACTCCTGCGCCACGCCGTAGTCGGTGAGGAACTCGCGCCCCCGCATCATCGAGAGCGTGACGACGCTGTCGAGCCCCTCGGCGCCGCAGAACCGCTTCTGCGCGAACGGCAGGTCGGCCGAGATGCACAGCACCACGGCGTCGGGGTGGTCTGCGGCCACCTCGTTGAACCGGCGGACCGACGCGGCGCAGACACCCGTGTCGACGCTGGGGAAGATGTTGAGCACCTTGGTGGCGGTGCCGTAGTCGGCGAGTGAGACCTCGCCGAGGTCACCGCCCACCAGGCGGAAGTCGGGCGCCGTGGAACCCGGCTGCGGGAAGGTGCCGCCCACGGTGATCGGGCTGCCCTTGAACGTGACGTCGGACATGAAACCTCCTGATTGCAGTGATGCCCCCAGATCTTGATCCTATCGGCGGACATCACGACGGCCGACGGGGGGCGACCGGGCTCAGACGTTGCGGCGGTACTGGCCACCGGCCTCGAACAGGGCATCGGTGATCTGGCCGAGCGAGCACACCCGGGCCGCGTCCATCAGCACCTCGAAGGCGTTGCCGTCGGACATCGCCACCTCGCGCAGCCGGGCCAGCGCGACGGGCGCCTCGGCCCGGTTGCGCTCGTGGAAGCCGTGCAGCCGGTCGAGCTGAGACTGCTTCTCCTCCTCGGTGCCCCGGGCCAGCTCCAGCTTCTGCGGATGCGGCTCGTCACCGCGCGGGTTGCGGAACGTGTTGACCCCGATGATCGGCAGCGAGCCGTCGTGCTTGCGGGTCTCGTACAGCATCGACTCGTCCTGGATCCGGCCGCGCTGGTAGCCCGTCTCCATGGCGCCCAGCACGCCGCCCCGGTCGGACAGCCGCTCGAACTCCCGCAGCACCGCCTCCTCCACCAGGTCGGTCAGCTCGTCGATGATGAACGAGCCCTGCAGCGGGTTCTCGTTGCGCGCCAGGCCCCACTCGCGGTTGATGATCAGCTGGATGGCCATCGCCCTGCGCACCGACTCGGCCGACGGGGTGGTCACCGCCTCGTCGAAGGCGTTGGTGTGCAGGCTGTTGCAGTTGTCGTAGACGGCGATCAGGGCCTGCAGGGTGGTGCGGATGTCGTTGAAGTCCATCTCCTGGGCGTGCAGGGACCGGCCCGAGGTCTGGATGTGGTACTTGAGCTTCTGCGACCGCTCGGCGGCGCCGTACCTCTCGCGCATCGCGACCGCCCAGATGCGGCGGGCCACCCGCCCGAGCACGCTGTATTCGGGGTCCATGCCGTTGGAGAAGAAGAACGACAGGTTGGGCGCGAAGTCGTCGATCCGCATGCCCCGCGCCAGGTACGCCTCGACGTAGGTGAAGCCGTTGGCGAGGGTGAAGGCGAGCTGGCTGATCGGGTTGGCCCCGGCCTCGGCGATGTGATAGCCGGAGATCGAGACCGAGTAGAAGTTGCGCACGCCGTTGGCGATGAACCACTCCTGGATGTCGGCCATCATCCGGAGCGAGAACTCCGTGGAGAAGATGCAGGTGTTCTGGCCCTGGTCCTCCTTCAGGATGTCGGCCTGGACCGTGCCCCTGACGGTGGCGAGCGTCCGCGCGCGCAGCTCCCGCTCCTCCTCCGCGTACGGCTCGCGCCCGTGCTCCGCCCGGAAGGTGTGGAGGGCCTGGTCGACGGCGGCGTTGAGGAAGAAGGCGAGGATCGTCGGGGCCGGGCCGTTGATCGTCATCGAGACGGACGTGTTGGGCGCCGACAGGTCGAACCCGTCGTAGAGCACCTTCATGTCGTCCAGCGTCGCGATGGAGACCCCGGAGGTGCCGACCTTCCCGTAGATGTCGGGCCGCGGGTCGGGGTCGTGGCCGTAGAGCGTCACCGAGTCGAACGCCGTGGACAGCCGGGTCGCGGGCTGGCCCTCGGAGAGCAGCTTGAAGCGCCGGTTGGTGCGGAACGGGTCTCCCTCGCCGGCGAACATCCTGGTGGGATCCTCGTCGTCCCGCTTGAACGGGAAGACGCCCGCGGTGAACGGGAACCTGCCCGGCAGGTTCTCGCGGCGCAGGAACCTGAGCAGCTCGCCGTGGTCGGTGAAGCGGGGCAGGGCGACGCGGGGGATGCGGTTGCCGGACAGCGTCTCGCGCCAGAGCGGCGTGTGCAGCTCGCGGTCGCGCACCCGCACGACCAGCTCGTCGGCGGTGTATTCGGCGCGGGTGGCGGGCCAGGAGCCGAGCAGCGCCCGGCTCTCGTCGCTCAGCTCGCCCTCGGCCCGCTCCAGCAGCCCGGCCAGCCTGGCGTCCGTCGCGTCCGCCCCTCCGGCATCGGCCGCCGTGCCCGTACCGGCCGGGGAACCGGCGGTAGGTACGGCTTCGCCGGACATGCCGGACGTGCCGCGCGTGCCGGTGGTGAGGAGGTCGCGGACGGCGGCGAGTTGCTGGCGGCGGCGGGCCACCTCGGCCTGGGCGTCCGTCTCGGCGTGGTAGTCGCGGACCGTCTCGGCGATCTCGGCCAGGTAGCGGGCGCGGGCGGGCGGCACGATCGCGGCGGACACCAGGGAGGTGCGACCGCGCACCGGCGCGAGCAGGCCGGAGCCGGCCGGCAGGCCCTTGTCCACGAGCAGGCCCTTGAGGTGCTGGTAGAGGGCCGTGACCCCGGCGTCGCTGTAGCGGGAGGCGATCGTGCCGAACACCGGCATCTCGCCCGGCGGGACACCGAAGGCCCCGCGGTTGCGCACCAGCTGGCGGCTCACGTCGCGCAGGGCGTCCTCGGCGCCGCGCCGCTCGTACTTGTTGATCACCACGGCCTCGGCGAAGTCGAGCATGTCGATCTTCTCCAGCTGGGAGGCCGCGCCGAACTCGGGGGTCATGACGTAGATGGGCACGTCGACGTGCGAAACGATCCCGGCGTCACCCTGGCCGATGCCGGGGGTCTCGACCACGACCAGGTCGTGGCCGGCGGCGCGGCAGGCGGCGATCACGTCGTCGAGGCAGGCGGGCACCTCGTTGGGGGCGCCCCGGGTGGCCAGCGAGCGGAAGTAGGTCTGCGGGCCCAGGCTGTTCATCCGGATCCGGTCGCCGAGCAGGGCGCCGCCGCCGCGCCTGCGGGTGGGGTCGATGGCGATGATCGCGATGCGCAGCTTGTCGTCGTTGTCGATCCGCAGCCGCCGGACCAGCTCGTCGGTGAGGGACGACTTGCCGGATCCGCCGGTGCCCGTGATGCCGAGCACGGGCGCCCGCCGCCCGGCCGAACGCAGGCCCTCGACCAGCGCGGCCGGCGCGCGGCCCGCCTCGATCAGGGTGATCGCCCTGGCCAGGGCCGCCTGGTCGCCCGAGAGCACGGCCTCGGCCGAGGGGGCGTCGCCCAGCTCGACGTCGCACTCCTCGATCAGCTTGTTGATCATCCCGGGCAGGCCGAGGCGCTGGCCGTCCTCGGGCGAGAAGATGCGGGTGACGCCGCGGGAGTGGAGCAGCTCGATCTCCTCGCGCACGATGACGCCGCCGCCACCGCCGTACACCTTGACGTGGCCCGCGCCGCGCTCGCGCAGCAGCTCGACCAGGTAGGAGAAGAACTCCACGTGCCCGCCCTGGTAGGAGCTGATCGCCACGCCCTGGACGTCCTCCTGGATGGCGGCGGTGACGATCTCGTCCACCGACCTGTTGTGCCCGAGGTGGATGACCTCGGCACCCTGCGACTGAAGGATGCGCCGCATGATGTTGATCGCCGCATCATGACCGTCGAACAGCGCCGCTGCTGTCACGAAACGCACAGGGTGGACCGGAACGTGCACGCCTGATCACTCCTTGGTGAGATGGCCTCACTCGAAGATACTAGGACGTCCTAGTATTTCCCAAGACCCCTGCCCCCCAGGAAGGGAACATGCCCGCGGCTCAGGACTTCGGCTCGTACGGCCTGCGTCTCGTCGACGGCGGACGGTGCTCGCTCCCGTGGCCCACGCCGGCCGGGACGCGACTCCTGGCGGCGGTCGCCGGGCGGCCGGAGCGCGCCGGAGCGGGATGGCGTACGGGCGCGTCCGGCGGGGACGAGGCGGCAGGCTTGACCGGCTCGGCGGGCTTGACCGGCTTGGCCGGCTTGGCCGATGGCGTGCTTGGCGCGTTCCACGGCCAGCGGAAACGGCGGTGGGCGACGCGGCGGGTGCCACGGCGATGGCCCGTGCGGCGTAACGAGAGCACGACGGTCGTCAGCACCATCACGGCCAGCAGCGCCTGCGGTGTGCCCAGGACGTCGAACGGCGACCCCTGCGGCGCCTCCGCGCGGGGCGCGTAGGGCGCGTGGGCGAACGGCTGCTCGGTGGCCCGGATCTCGCTCAGCGTGAGGTTCTCCTTGACCACGCGGGGTAATCCGTAGCCGACGACCTTGTCCGTCTCGCGCGTCTTGCGCTTGAGCCAGACCCGGTCGACGTTCGCCTCGATGGTGTGGATCCGGTCGCCGGAGACGCGCTCCACGATGCCCACGTGGTCGATGCCCTTGTAGCTCTTGCCGCCCTTCCAGTCGAAGAAGACCAGGGCCCCCGGCTCCGGCTTGGCGCTCCAGGCGCCCTTCTCGATGAACCACGCGGCGTGGGAAGGGGTCCAGGCGAACTGGCCGACGTAGTCGGCGACCCCGGCCTTGTCCGCCGCCCAGGCGATGAACATGTCACACCAGGGGGCGTTGCGGTACTGGGAATCCTGGACGCGGTCGGCGTACCAGTTGCCGAACTTGGTGTGCTGGCCACCCTTCTCCCGGTAGCCGATCTCCTGGCGTACCGCTTTCAGCAGATCTTCCGCGATCGGGTCCAGGGTGACTCCTCCCAGAAATCCGGCAGATCACGATGGACTGTAATAGCCGCCCTACCATCGCGCGCCGAACACCCGGAAAGTGTCTAACTATGAGCGGAAATAAGGCCCGTGTGGCGGAAGTGACAGGTGGGACCGCGGATCCCTACGCGCCGGCCCCCACCCGGTAGACCTGCTGATCGCCCGCGCCCGGCGCCACCACGTCGGCCACGATCACGGTCACGTTGTCGGGCGAGCCGCCCTCGTTGGCCAGGTCGATCAGCCGCCGCACCGCCGCGGCCGGATCGGCCAGCGTGGTCAGCACCTCGTGCAGGACCTCGGGGCCGAGGACCGTCGTCAGCCCGTCGGAGCACAGGAGGTAGCGATCTTCGGGCTCGGCCTCGCGCAGTGCCATGTCGGGCTCCGCCCGGCCCTCGCTGCCCAGCACCCGGAGCACCATCGAGCGCCGGGGGTGCACAGCGGCCTGATCCTCCGTTATCCGCCCTTCGTCCACCATCGACTGCACAAGTGTGTGATCCTTGGTCATCTGGTAAAGCGCACCATCGCGAAGCAGGTATCCGCGGGAGTCACCGAGATGAGCCAGGGCGAACCGGTAGCCGTCCCACAGCATGGCGGTCACCGTGGTCCCCATCCCCCTGCGCGCCGGGTCGATGTCGGCCAGCTCGACCAGCCTGCGCGCCGCCTCGTGCACGGCGCCCTCGAGCGCGGCCTCCAGGTCGACGCCCGCCTCGGGAAGCGTGGCATCCAGCTCGCGCATGACGGCGATCGCCGCCGAGCTCGCCAGCTCGCCGGCCGCGTGCCCGCCCATCCCGTCGGCCACCACGAGCAGCCGGCTGCTCGCATAGCCGGAATCCTCGTTCTGCTCCCTGCGGCGGCCCACATCTGATCCGGCGGCATAGCGGATGTTCTGCTTCATACCCAGCAGTAAATCATTGGTTGAAAGACTTCACAAGCAGATGCGCTGAAGACTCTTGTGAACTACTGTGGGCTCCATGAGCCACGACCCGACTGTGAACGCCGGGGACATCGCCCGGCTCGCAGGGGTCGGGCGAGCCGCGGTGAGCAACTGGCGCCGCCGCCACGACGACTTCCCACTGCCCATCGGCGGCACCACCAACCAACCCCTCTTCTCACTGCCGCAGATCGAGTCATGGCTGCGGCGCTATGGGAAGTCCTACCAGGTCTCGCTGGGAGATCGGGTGTGGCAACGCCTGAGAGCGGCAGGCGATTTGCGGCTGGGCGAGCTGGTGGCCCAGGTCGGGGTCCTGCTGACCGAGGGGCACAGCGAGCTCGACCCCGAGCTGACCGGTCTGGTGTTCGAGCTGGCCGAGCAGCACGACCCGCTCACCGCCTACGAGTTCCTCTGCGAGCGCTACCTCGAGGCCCACTCCAGACAGCTCTCGGTCACCCGCGTGGAGACCGCCGAGCTCATGGTCAGGCTGGTCCACACCGGCGGCGGCACGGTGCTCGACCCCGCCTGCGGCGTCGGCACGCTGCTGCTCGTTCCCGAGGCGGCCAGGGTGCTGGGCCAGGACCTCAGCCCCACCTCCGCCCGCATCACGGAGGCCCGGCTGCGGCTGCGCGGCATCGAGGCACGGGTGGCGGCGGGCGACTCGATCCGCCACGACGCCTTCGCCGGCGAGAAGGCCGACGCCGTGGTGTGCGACCCGCCGTTCAACGAGCGCGCCTGGGGCTACGAGGAGCTGACCGGCGACCCGCGCTGGGAATACGGCCTGCCGCCGCGCGGCGAGCCCGAGCTGGCCTGGGTCCAGCACTGCCTCACCCACGTCAGGCCGCGCGGGCTCGTCGCGATCCTCATGCCGCCCGCCGCCGCGAGCCGCAAGGCGGGCCGGCGCATCCGGGCCAACCTGCTGCGGGCCGGAGCCCTGCGGGCCGTGGTCGCGCTGCCGGGCTGCGACCTGTGGCTGCTGCGCCGCCCGGCCGCCGGCGAGCGGCCGCCGTCCGAGGTGCTCATCCTCGACGCGACCGCCGACCAGTCGGCGGTCGAGCCGGCCTGGCGGGCCTACCTCGAAGACCGCTCCGACCAGACCGTACGGATCATCGACCTGCTCGCCGACGAGGTCGACATGACCCCGGCCCGCCACCAGCGCCGCGACGACCTGGGCCGGGCCTTCACCGAGACCCGCGACCGCTTCCTGGCCGCCGCCGCCACGCCGCCCGACCTCAAGGTGCTGGAGCAACCGCTCGACCAGCCCGTCACCACGGTCGGCGACCTGATCAAGGAGGGTCTCGTGACGGCGGTGCAGGCACCGCCCAAGATGGCGGCCGACGGCGGCGATGTCCCCGTGCTGACCGCCGACGACATCGCCCACGGCACTCCGCCGTCCGGCCGCACGGGCCCCCAGCACGGCCTCGTCGAGGTGCGGGCGGGCGACGTGGTGGCGTCCTACTCCAGCGTGCGGGTCATGGCCGAGGGCGGCTTCGTGCTCGGGCCCCACCTGACCCTCTACCGGGTCGACTCGCGCAGGCTCGACCCCGACTTCCTGGCCGGCTTCCTGCGCGCCGCCGGCGGGCGGGCGACCACCGGCTCCAGCCGCTTCGACGTGCGGCGCACCCGGCTGCCCCGGCTCTCGCTCGAGGACCAGAGCGCCTACGGCGAGGCCTTCCGGCAGCTGGCCGTGCTGGAGGACGCCCTGCGCGAGACCTCCGCGCTCGGTCAGACGCTGATCCGGCTCGGTCTCGACGGGCTGACCGAGGGCCATCTGCACCCTCAGTCCTGACGGTATATTTTTTCGCGAAAAGGCCGCAGGAGGGCAAATGGTCATCGGCGACCGCTATGTGCTCGACGACCTCCCTCTGGGGCAGGGCGGCATGGGAGCCGTCTACGCGGGCCACGACCGTCATCTCGACCGCCGGGTGGCGGTGAAGCTCCTCAGGCTGCCGAGCGGGCCCGACGAGGAGCTGGAGCGCCGGTTCATCCGTGAGGCGCGCATCCTGGCCAGGCTGGAGCATCCGGGCGCTCCGGTGCTCTACGACTTCGGCACCCACGAGCAGCGGCTCTACCAGGTGATGCAGTTCATCGAGGGCGTCACGGTGGCCGACGTGGTGAGCGAGCACGGGCCGCTGCCGGTGCCGTGGGCCGCCGCGATCGCCGCCCAGGCGTGCGCCGTGCTGTCGGCCGCGCACGCCCTGTCCATCTGCCATCGCGATCTGAAGCCGACCAACCTCATGCTCTGCCCCGACGGCAGCGTCAAGGTGCTCGACTTCGGCCTCGCCCTGCTGCGCGACGCCGACGTCACCACGTTCACCAGGATCGGCCAGATCCTCGGCACTCCCGCGTACATGGCCCCCGAGCAGATCCAGCACGGGGTCGCCGAGCCGCGCAGCGACCTCTACTCGCTGGGCTGCGTGCTGCACGAGATGCTGACCGGGCACCAGCTGTTTACCGGGCCCACCGACTACGTGGTGTTCGAAAAGCAGGTCAAGCAGCGCCCGCCCGGCATCCCCGGGCTGCCCGGCGGGCTGGGCGGGTTGCTGGCCGAGCTGCTGGAGAAGAAGCCGGACGACCGGCCCGCCGGCGCCGAGGCGCTGTACGAGCGGCTGGAGCCGTTCGCGGTCGGGCTGCCGATGCTGCCCGGTTTCCTGGCCAGGTCGCCCAGTCCGGGCCGGATGTACTCCCGCATGGTGGGCCGGGTGCTCAGCGGTTAGCGACGTCCGAAGCGTCCGGACCGGAACCGCCCCACGCATCAAGGCCAGCCTCCGCAACGCGGTCATCGGCCATGTGTCACCTAACGTGAGCGTCGTGTCACAATAAGCATCATGCCGTCCCCCCGACATGATGCCCTGATCCAGATGATCAGTGACTGCCCGCTGCTGGCAGTAGAGATCCTGCGTGACCTCATGGGGGTGGAACTGCCTGCCACTCCCCTGATCCGGGTGGAGGACAGCACGTTCAACACCCGCCACTCGGTCGACATCGAGGCCGACCTGATCCTCGTCATGGGGCCACCACAGTCGCCCGCGCACGCCATTGTCGTGGAGATCCAGCAGGACAAGGCCAAGGATCCCCGGCAGTTCACCCGCTACGCCGCCGCGCTCTGGCTGCTGCTGGGCTGCGACGTCACGGTCCTGGTCATCACAGCCGACCGGGCAACTGCCGCCCACTACGCACAGCCGATCGACTCCGGCCTCACCGGCTACCGCCTGCAAGCCCGGGTGCTGGGGCCGGACGACATCCCCGCCATCACCGATCCCCACCAGGCCGCGGACCAGCCGGGGCTGTCGGCCATGTCGGTCATGGTTCATGGCCGTGATCGCAAGGTCATCGAAGCGTTCGCCATGGCACTGACCGAACTCCGCGATGAACACGCTCCGAAGTACTATGAATACGCTTACAGCATGGCCGCGCCCGACATCCGGCGACTCATGGAGGAGATCATGAAGTCCACCGCCTGGCCCGTCTACAGCCCCTTCGCGCGCGAACACTACGGCCGCGGCCTCGAAGAGGGGCAAGCCCAGGGCAAAGCAGA
Source organism: Nonomuraea sp. NPDC048916 (assembly GCF_040649575.1). Classification (NCBI taxonomy): domain Bacteria; kingdom Bacillati; phylum Actinomycetota; class Actinomycetes; order Streptosporangiales; family Streptosporangiaceae; genus Nonomuraea; species Nonomuraea sp. NPDC048916. The sequence goes on along the minus strand of NZ_JBEZFS010000012.1, from coordinate 122,911 downwards.
AGGCAAAGCAGAAGGCAAAGCAGAAGAGGCCGCCCGACTGGTGCTGCTCCTGCTGGAAACTCGTGGATTCACACTCCCCGACGACGTTCGGGCCCGCATCACCGCCTGCACCAACCTGACCCAACTGGAAACCTGGGTCACGCGTGCGGTCACCGCCCAGACCCTGGACGGCCTGTTCGACGGATCGGGAGATCAGCGCCGTTGATGTACGCGACGCCAGGTGCCAGCCGCCAGGGCGGAGGGTGTGTGGGCGGTCCGCTCAGCCCGCGCGTGCACGCTGTTCGGGCGCGCGGGTTCCAGGCCCGTACCGTGACGCCCTTTCCGCCCACCGGGCTTGCGCTCTTTCGACCGCTCGCGCTGCGAAGCCCGCTGCGCCGCTTTCCGCCGTGCCGCTGCCTCGATCGACTCCTTCGAGGTCGGCGTCCCGGAGTTCGTGCTGTCCATTCCCAGGCGGCGTTCCAGCTCGGCCAGTCGCAGCTCAACCCGTTCACGCGCGGCACGTTCAGCAGCCAGCTCGGCGTCCTTCGCCTTGATGACCTGGCGCAGCAACGCGTTGGCAGCCCTCAACGCCTCTTCGGCGGATGGCGTGGTGTCGGGCACGAGACCACATGATCCGGATCCCGCGAGAAGTCACTGCCCGGCCGTCGTAGCGGTGGGGTGGAAGCTGGAGGCAGGGACCCGTAGTCACGGTCCCAAGAATGGGTCTCGGATGCGACACGCGATGAGCCCCTCGCGGCGGGGACTGTTCCCGATTACTCCGCTCTCTCGGCCGGCGCGGCTTTCGAGCCCACACTGTTGTCGCTGACTGCTACGAATAGGCCAGCTGCCAAAGCGCCGCTGAGGACCACAGGATCGCGATGAGGGTGACCAGGGTGCCGCCGGCGAGTGGCAACGCCCAGCCGGGTAGGTGCCGGCTGCGGACGATGAGTACCTTCGCGGCGAATGCGCCGTAGAAGAAGCAGCCGGCGAGGGAGTGCAGGGCGACCCGGGCGCTGTCCGTCTGCACTCCGTAGGCGGTGATGCAGTGGTAGGCGATGGGGAGGGAGAGCACGAACAGCACGGCTCCGCCGATGCGGTGGGCGAGGTGTACCGGGCGGGGGGCGGCACCGGCTCCGGGGAGCCGTTGGTAGATCCACAGCGCCAATATGAGCTGGTAGAAGGCCAGACCCAGCAGGGCGGTGCCGACTTGCGCCTTCAGAATGTTCGCGTCGTTACCGCGGCGTCCGAACAGGCTGCTGGCGAAGTCCGGGGCGTGTGTCCGGCCGAACGCGTACAGGGCCACCGTCACGGCCAGGGCGAGCCCGGCGGCTGTCGCCAGCCGCAGCCGGGCCGGGCGGGGTGACATCCTCGGCGCAGTTCCCACGTCCGTCTGCTCCCTCCCATGATCCCGGCCGCCGAGGCCGTCGCAACAGCCCACTCGACATTGCGCGTATGGCAGCTGTCGTGGCCGACAGCAATCAGCCCGTTTCGATCTTCTTGCCCTTCGGGTCGAGCACGTACCACTTGGCACCAAAGGAGTCGACACCCTGCCCGGTGATGTCGCCGGGCTTGACGTCGGTGACGAAGTAGTACAGCGGGTGGCCGTTGTAGGTGACCTGGGTGGTGTGGTCGGTCCTGGCGGTGGTGCCGAGCAAGGCGGGTGATGCACCGCTGCCGGCCTGCGGCTTGCCCGTGGTGGTCAGAGGCGGCCAGGCGGTCGCGCACGCGCTGTAGCAGGTCGAGCTGGTGCCCTTGTCCGCCTCGAACAGGTACAGCGTGCGTCCTTGGCCGTCGACGAGGATCTTGCCGAGCCTGGAGTCTCGGACCGCGACGGTGGCGCTAGCGGGGCTGGCACTGCCAGGGCTGGCGCTGCCGGCCGGGGTCTTTCCGGTCGGCGAACTCGGCACGGCTGGGGCGAGCTTCGACTGGCCGAGCGCGTAGCGGGCGATGGCGGCGCCGAGTTCGTTGCCGGACTTGTGGTCGAGCTGGGTGTGCACGCCTCCCCAGATGCGGCTGAGCCCGGCTTCGGTCGCGGTGGCGCTCAGGCTGGTATAGGGCTTGGTGTAGGGCCGGGGGCTGCCGGCGGTGGCCGGTGAGGTGAGGGTGAAGGTGTTGCGGTCGCCGTAGAAGCGGGCGAGTACCGTGACGGCGGCCGTGCTGATGTCGCTGTGCATGCCTGGGTAGGACGGGTCCGGAGGGGTGGTGACAAGCGGGGTCCATGCCGGGTCTCGTTTGACCTGCGGGTTGTCGGCGGCGAGACGGATCGCGGTGATCGGCCGCCAGAACCGGTATGTGTACTTGGCGTCGTAGATGCCGATGGCGGCATCGGCGAGGGTGAGGTTGAGCAGGGCGAACATGTCCGCCGACTGGTCGATGTCACTGTGGCGCGCGAGGGCGACCTGTTGGGCGACGTCGTACCAGTAGTTCTGGGCGGGGCCGCCCCAGAGCTTGGCGAGCGTGGTCTGTTCCGCCGTGCGCGTGGTGCTGCGGGCGGCGCCGATGGCCTTGACCTCGTTGATGGCGGCCGCGTACGCGGAGCTGCTCAGCGGCGGCGGCGCGGCGGGACGGAACTGGTGGCCGGTATGGAGGAGGAATGGGGTGACTTTGCCCCAGTTGGTGAACTCCGGCGCCTTGAAGGCGGGCGGGGTCGACCGGTAGTCGCCGGGTTTGCCGGTGGTGGCGTAGGGCGGCGGGGTGGCGTCGGCGCCGTCGTGCGCGCGCAGGGCGATGATGGCGTTGGCCGCTTGGGCACCGACCTTGATGCCCTCCTGCTTGGCGCGGCCGTCGGGAATGTCGGCGAGATCGGTGGACAGTTGGCGGTCTAGGCTGGTCTTGTGCGCCGGGTAAAGGGCGGTGAGGGTGGCGTGCGCGGCCGCCGCGGCCGCGGCGGGGCGTGAGGCGTCCCGTGGTGCGGTGAGGCTGGGGCCGTAGAGGGGGTGAGCGCGGCTGATCGCGTTGACCGCGTCATAGACGGCTGCGCTCATGATGGCGAAGTTACGCGTGGGGTGGACGGTGGACGGCTCCGCGTGCGGATTGCGCACGATGTCGAGCAGCGCCCGGTTCCACTCGATCACCACGTTGCCCTGGGCCGGCCGCGCGACGACGTTCGCGGTCGCGAGCGGGGTGGCATGGGCCGCGGGTGCTGCGGCGTGCTGAGCACCGAGCGTCAAGAAGGCCACCGCGAGCGCGAGCAAAGACCGCCGCGGGGTTCTCCCCGGTTCTGGAAGCACGAAAGCACGCATGTGCATCCTCCTGATCAGGTAGCGGGAGGAAGGTGAGAGGCCACTCCGTAGGCCGACCAGCGCCGACACGCGACTGGGACTGGGTGTACTGAACCCAGTCGGGAGCGATTTGCCCTGAACGGACCGAAGCCACGTGACAGCACCGCTGGATGTGCGATGGCGCCATTCACGCCGCCGGAGATAAATGACTAGATGCAACTATTTCCAGAATTTCGTGCATTATGTCCCACCTTAAGCCAGGTGCCCGGCGGTCAATCTCGCAAAACCGCAGAATGTCAGATTTTGCTTTGCTCAGAAATTCGCGAGAATACTTTAGTGAGACATATCTAGGGCTATCACCCCGCTGGCCTTGATCAGTCACGGATAAGGCGTGAGGGGACTTCTCGAGTGTGAAGCCGGTCTTCGGCTTCGAGTTCGATCATGTTGTCAAGCTGCAGGCGGCGTGTCCGCCCGGCTGTCGCGCCGGGTGGGCGTCGGTTCCATGGGCTGACGGTGGGGTTCCTCTGGGGTTGAGGTCGAGGGGCAGGGTGCTCGTCAGCCTGGCGGGGCCAGGGCGAGCGCGAAGGTGAAGCAGGCGGCGAGTTCGTCGGCCCCGGGCCAGGTCTGTGGGATCTTGAGCTTCCGTTTCCGCTGGCCGCGCACGAGGCGTACGGCGGTGTGCAGGAGCCGGTAGCGCAGCGTCTTGGGTTCGGCCTGGGCCATGGTCCCGGTCAGGCACAGCAGCCGTAGCCGGCACAGCAGGTCAGTAGCGATCGCGGCGGCGACACACCACGCCGTGTTGACCTTCATCGAGGTGCTGGGCAGGTGAGCGAGCCCGGCGGATTTCCCATTCCGGATGCGGTCCTCAACGCGGGCATGGACACGGTGGCGGGCTTCGAGGAAGTCGAGCTGCCGGCCGGGTGTGTTGGTGACGAACAGGCTGTAGCGCCATCCGTCTGCCTCTTCCAGCAGCGACAGCTGGGCACCGCTGCCGGGACGTTCGCGGCGGCAGATCACCCGCATCTCCTGCGGCCACCCGGCCAGTTGGTCGCCGCCGACGCTGCGGCGGAGCAGTCAGGTGAGCTCGACGACGCCGGCGCCGTCGAGATCGCGCGCCCTTCCCTCGGCGTCGATGACGTGCTGCCAGGCGTCTTCGGGCAGCGGTTTGATCGCGTTCTGTTCGCGTTCGCCGAGTTCCCAGCCGATGGAGTACTCCAGGTGCCGGCCGCGCTTTCGGGCCAGGTGGTGCAGGTGGTTGATGAAGTCGTGGGTGGCGCCTGCGCCGTCGGTGGTGATCAGCAGGCTGCGCCGGTAGGGCCAGGGGACGGCGGCGATCGAGGCGTCGGTGACGTCGATGTGCTGCCAAGGAATGAGCGGGCGAGCAGGTACATCCGCCAATTCGGTGATGTTGAGCACTGGGACCCCTCCGTGAACACATGACGGGTTGATTCGGCACCCCTACGCTGCCTGGTTGAGGGTGCCGCGTGGACCCCCACCGCATCCTCATGGACCATCCCAGCGATATCGCCGCTGACCTGCGCGCATCTGCCGACATCCGTGATCGGCATCCCGCTGCGGCCCGATCGATCTCCTGTTAACACACACAGAGTGCGATCATCGCTTTACAGTCAGTGCATGATCCCAGTGTGGAGGGGGTGCGGATGTCCGGTGAGGGCTATCGGGTGCTGCTTCAGGCTCGCTCGTGGAGTCGGCGCCTCCGGGAGAAGGGCTTCACGTGGGACCAGATCGCCGATGTGCTCGCACTCACCCACCAGGTGAGCCCGTTGCGGCTGTATCGGCTGGCGCACGGCCGCACCGCCGCCAATGTGGTGGCCATGGTCAACGACGCCGATCCGGCGGGCACCGCCGCACTGCGCGAGTCGCGACTGTATGAGTTCGAGTCCTGGCCGGGGGCGGGGCGCCGGCCTCCGGCGCGTCTGCTCACCGTGCTGGCCAAAATGTACGAGACCGCCGCCCAGAGCCTGGTCGCGATGAGGTTGTCAGCTCGTACAGCGCGGCTGATCGTGACGTGATCTGTGGTGCGGACTTCCGCGACATGGACGCCAACCGGCCGCCCCTGGATCGGGCAAGCCGTGTCACGATGGAATCGAGCGCAGGAGCCATGCCCACTAGTCGCTCGTGGACGCCTCGGCGTGCGTGCGGTTGCTGCGTGCCATCGGCGTCGAGGAGACCGACGTGAAGCGACGGGAGTTGCTCTTCGAACTGGCCTTGCTGCTGGGTGGAAGCAAGGCACTGGGCCTGCTGCGCGCGCTCACCCTGGAGGAGGAGGAACGCCTGGCGGGGGTGCTGCGCAGCACATGGAGGGTGGACGAGGCGGCGGTGTGCACGTTCGAGAAACTCTCGATGCAGGCGCATCAGGCCGACGACCGATCTGGGCCGGCCACACTGCTACCGGTCGTCAACAGACAGCGAGAGGCGGTCGCGCGACTCCTCGCCCGCGAGTCGATGCAGCCGAGCCTACGAGACCGGCTCCTCAGTACATATGCGCAGATGTCACAGCTAGCGGGCTTTCTCGCCTATGACCTGCGCGATTACATGGCGGCTGAGCAACCGCGGCGTGACGGGCTGCGCGCGGCACTCGATCTCGGGGACCCGACGTTGATCGGCTACATGCACTACTGGCTGGGCAGGCTGGCCGCCGACCAGGACCGGACGGCTACGGTTCTGGACCATGCCCTCGCCGTTCAGAGCTGGGCCTCCAGGTCCCCGAGCAAGCTACTGGCGCCGCTGCACGAATCGCTGTTTTCGGTCGCCTACGCTGCCGAGGGTAACGCCGCAGCGAGTGTTCGCACGCATGACCGCGCGCTCGTGTCGGCGGGAGCGCCGAAGGACAACGAACCGACGTTCCTGCACTGGATTTCACCATTGGCGTTGGAACTTGTGGCAGGTGCGCCTTGCTCGTCCGGCTGAACCACCCCGGACCTGCTGTGAAACCTGTCGTCATGGCGGCCGAGCGGTTTCTGACTGGACCTGATCCCAAATACAAGAGGCGACATGGGCTGGTGCTTGCCCGATACGCGAGCGCCTTGACGATGGCCAAGGAGATCCCTGAGGCGGCGGCCAGGCTGACGGAGGCCGCCGAACTCACCAGACAGCACAGCTCGGCCCGGCTGACGTATGAGATCAGCCAAGCGCGAGCTCGTCTGGAACCTTGGGCCGCCAATGCCCACGTTCGTCGGCTGGACGGGACCCTGCGATCCTGCGGCTTGAGGTGAACGTCACCCTCGCCGGTCGACCCGTCCGCAGTTAACGGCGAGAGCGCATCGGTCCAGCGCAGAGAGGCTTCTGTCCAAGCCGGTGATGCGCGTCGGCACGCATCTGGCCGGCCGCCTGTCGCCAGCTCTCCGGAGCTTGGCGGATTTGCGAACGCGCTCTCTCCGGCAACCCTATCGTTATCCAACTTCCGTTGACATAGCCCTGTGATGGCTACGAATCTCTTGAGAGAGCGCTCTCTCCACATCCCCCTAGCACGAACCCTGGAGGGTTCCATGACCCCTCGTATCCGGCGGCTCGCCGTGCCCCTGCTCACCGCGTCGCTGCTCGCCCTCGGGTCCGCGGCCTGCGGAGGCGGCGGCGGGAGCGACACCGTAGGCACCGCCAGCAAGCCGGAAGAGAAAGTCAAGCTCACGATCGGGCTCTTCGGCGACTTCGGCTTCAAGCCGTTGTACGAGGAGTACAAGAAGACGCATCCGAACGTCGAGATCGTCGAGAACGTCACGCAGTTCAACGACCACCACAACAACCTGGTGAAGCGGCTGGCCACCAACGCCGGGGCGGGGGACGTCGAAGCCGTCGAGGTCGGCTACATCAGCACGTTCACCGCGCAGCCCGCCAAGTTCCAGGATCTCAAGCAGTACGGGCTGGACAAGCGGCAGAGCGACTACCTCGACTGGAAGTGGCAGCAGGGCCTGAGCAAGCAGGGCGGCGAGCTGCTGGGCCTCGGCACCGACGTGGGCGGCCTGGCCATGTGCTACCGCAAGGACCTGTTCGAGAAGGCCGGGCTGCCGACCGACCGGACCGAGGTGGCCGCGCTCTGGCCGACGTGGGAGCAGTACATCGAGACCGGCAAGAAGTTCGCCGCCGCCGACGTGGCCGGCGCGAAGTTCGTGGACAGCCCCGGCGAGATCTTCCGGGCCATGGTCAACCAGGCGCCGACCGGCCTGTACGACGCCCAGGACCAGATCATCGTGGACTCCAACCCCGACGTGAAGAAGGCCTGGGACCTGTCCAACCAGCTCACCTCCGAGAAGCTGACCGCCAAGCTGGCCGCCTTCTCGCCGCCGTGGAACACCGGCTTCGCCAAGGGCTCGTTCGCCACGATCATCTGCCCCGCCTGGATGACCGGCTTCATCCAGGAGCAGGCCAAGGACTCGTCCGGCAAGTGGGACATCGCGACCGTTCCCGGTGGGTCGGGCAACAGCGGCGGCTCCCACCTGATGATCCCCAAGCAGAGCAAGCACCCCAAGGAGGCCGCCGAGCTGATCGACTTCCTCACCTCCAAGGAGAACCAGGCCAAGGTCTTCAAGGAGGAGGGCACGTTCCCGTCGATCCCGTCCCTCTACGACGACCCGTCGATCCAGAACTTCACCAAGCCGTTCTTCGGCGACGCCCCCATCGGCAAGATCTACTCCGAGGCCGCCAAGGCGCTCAAGCCTCAGCACCTCGGCCCCAAGGAGGCCGAGGTCCGCGTCGTCATCGGCGACGGCCTGGGCCGGGTCGAGCAGGGCAAGCAGACCCCCGACCAGGCATGGGCGCAGGTGCTCGAGGACGTCAAGAAGATCAAATGAGCTCGCTCCCGCTCGCCGTCCCCGGGCGGCGGCGCAGGCGGGGCATGCGGCACACCCTCGACGTGAGGGTGTCGCCGTACGCTTACGTCGCGCCCTTCTTCCTGCTCTTCTGCGCCTTCGGGCTCTTCCCGCTGATCTACACGGCGTGGGTGAGCCTGCACGAGTGGACGCTGCTGTCCGACGAGCACACCTTCGTCGGAATGGACAACTTCGGCACGCTGCTCGCCGACGGCTACTTCTGGAACGCGACGTTCAACACGCTGTCCATCGGGGTGCTGTCGACCGTGCCGCAGCTGGTGCTGGCCATCTGGCTGGCGCACCTGCTGAACCGCGGGCTGCGCTTCCAGACGTTGTTCCGAGTCTCGCTGCTGCTGCCCAACGTCACCAGCGTGGTGGCCGTGGTGGTGATCTTCAGTCAGCTGTACGGCCGCGACTTCGGCATGATCAACTGGGTGCTGTCCTGGTTCGGCGTGGGCGCCATCGACTGGGCGGCGGGCACGGCGACCTCGCACGTCGCGCTCTCCACGATGATCATGTGGCGCTGGACCGGCTACAACGCGCTGATCTTCCTGGCGGCCATGCAGGCCGTGCCCCGCGAGCTGTACGAGGCGGCCACGATCGACGGGGCGAGCAACTTCACGCAGCTCCGCAAGATCACCGTGCCGATGATCCGGCCCACGATCATCTTCGTCGTCATCGTCTCCACGATCGGCGCCATGCAGATCATCGCCGAGCCCCTGCTGTTCGGCGCCAGCACCGGTGTCGCCCAGGGCGGCGCGGCCAACGGCGGGCCCGACCGGCAGTTCCAGACGCTGGCGCTGTTCGTCTACGAGCAGGGGTTCACCAAGTTCGACTTCGGCTACGCCTCGGCGGCGTCGTGGCTGATGTTCCTGGCCGTGGTGGTGGTCGCGGGGATCAACTACCTGATCACGCGCCGGGTGAAGGGCGGCCTGATATGAGGCTGAGATATCTGACGCTGACCGCGGTGGCCTTCTTCTCCGCGTTCCCGCTCTACTACAGCGTGGTGGTCGCCTCCAGGCACAACTCGGCGCTGGCCGAGGTGCCGCCGCCGCTGCTGCCGGGCGGCAACTTCCTCGCCAACGTGGCGAGGGTCTTCGACACCGTGCCGTTCGGGCTGGCACTGCTCAACTCGGTCATCGTGGCGGGCTCGATCTCGGTCGCGGTCATGTTCTTCTCGACGCTGGCCGGGTTCGCGTTCGCCAAGCTGAGGTTCAGGGGCCGCAACGTCATGTTGCTGATCACGGTCGCGACCATGATGGTCCCGGTCCAGCTCGGCATCATCCCGCTCTACCTGCTCATGGTGAAGCTGGAGTGGACCGGCACCAACTACGCGCTGATCGTGCCGGCCCTGGTCAACGCGTTCGGCGTGTTCTTCATGACGCAGTACCTGTCGCGGGCGCTGCCGACCGAGCTGCTGGAGGCGGGCCGGGTCGACGGGTGCACGACCTGGGGGCTGTTCTGGCACGTCGTGCTGCCGGCCGCGCGGCCCGCGGCGGCCGTGCTCGGCATGCTCACGTTCATGTCGGCCTGGAACGACTACTTCTGGCCGCTGGTCGTGCTCAACCCGGACAGCCCGACGGTGCAGGTGGCCCTGTCGACCCTGGCCAGCGGCTACGTCAACGACTACGTGCTGGGCCTGGCGGGCACGGCGGTGGGGACGCTGCCGCTCGTCATCGCCTTCGTCCTGTTCGGCAAACAGATCATTGGTGGAATCATGCAAGGAGCGGTAAAAGGATGATTTTCCCGGAGAGCTTCGTCTGGGGCGCCGCAACGGCCTCCTACCAGATCGAGGGGGCGGTCAAGGAGGACGGGCGAGGCCAGTCGATCTGGGACACCTTCTCCCACTCCCCCGGGAACGTGGCGGGCGGCGACACAGGGGACGTGGCCTGCGACCACTACCACCGCTACGCCGACGACGTCTCGCTGATGCGCGAGCTGCGGCTGGCGGCCTACCGGTTCTCCGTCGCCTGGCCGCGCGTCCAGCCGGACGGCTCCGGCCCGGCCAACCCCAAGGGCCTCGCCTTCTACGACATGCTTGTCGACAAGCTCCTAGAAGCCGAAATTTCGCCGTACGTCACGCTGTATCACTGGGATCTGCCGCAAGCTCTGGAAGAGCGCGGCGGGTGGACCGACCGTGACACCGCCTACCGGTTCGCCGAGTACGCGGAGGCCGTGCACGACCGGCTCGGCGACCGGGTCGGCCACTGGGCCACGCTCAACGAGCCGTGGGTCGCGGCCTTCCTCGGCTACGGCAACGGCGTGCACGCGCCGGGCCGCCGCGACCCGGCGAGCGCCATGCGCGCCGCGCACCACCTGCTCCTCGGCCACGGCCTGGCCGCCAGGCGGCTGCGCGAGCTGGGCGCGCAGGAGCTCATGCTCGTGGTCAACTCGGCCCCGGTGCTCACCCCCGCCCAGGTCAACGACCCTGAGGCGGTCGCCGGCCCGGCCGACGCGGCCGCCGCGCACCGCATCCACACGCTGCTGACCAGGCAGTTCCTGGACCCCGCCATCTACGGTCGCTACCCGGAGGAGGTGCTCGAGACCGCCGAGCGCAACGGCGGCACCGGCCACATCAAGGACGGCGACCTGGAGACCATCGCCGCGCCCATCGAGCAGATCGGCGTCAACTACTACAACCCCTGTGTGGTCGAGGCGGGACCGGGCGAGCCGGCCGACGCCGCCTGGCCGGGCTCCGAGGGCGTCAGGTTCGCCGGCGCCGACGCCCCCACGACCGCGATGGGCTGGCCGATCGTACCGGACGGCCTGTCCAGGCTGCTGATCAGGCTCTCGCGGGACTATCCCCAGGTCGGTCTCATGGTCACGGAGAACGGCGCGGCCTTCGACGACGTCGTCGAGAACGGCCGGGTGCACGACGCGGACCGGGTGTCCTACCTCGACGGCCACCTGCGCGAGGTGCACCGCGCCATCGAGGCGGGCGCCGACCTGCGCGGCTACCTGGTGTGGTCGCTGCTCGACAACTTCGAGTGGGCCGAGGGGTACCGGCGTAGATTCGGCATCGTGCACGTCGACTACTCGACCCAGGCGCGGGTGCCCAAGGACAGCGCCCTGTGGTACCGCGATGTGATCGTCAGGAACGGGCTGTAGATTCCATTCGTGCTCAAGGAGATGAGATGAGACGCCCGACCCTGGAGGCGGTAGCCGCCCGGGCGGGCGTCTCCCGCGCCACCGCGTCCCGGGTCGTCAACGGTCAGACGACGGTGGCCCCGCACATTCGCGACGCCGTGGAGCGCGCGATCGACGAGCTGGGCTACGTGCCCAACTCGGCCGCGCGCAGCCTGGTCACCCAGCGCACCGACTCGATCGCCCTGGTCGTCTCCGAGCCGCCGACCCGGGTGTTCTCCGAGGATCCGCTGTTCTCCACGGTGATCCGCTCGGCCAGCGTGGAGCTGGAGGCGGTCAACAAGCAGGTCGTGCTGATGCTGGCGTCGTCGGCCGAGAGCCACGCGCGGGTGGAGCGTTACATCGCGGGCGGTCACGTCGACGGCGTCATGCTCATCTCGATGCACGGCGCCGACCCGCTGCCGGCCGCGCTGTCCCGCCTGCGCGTGCCCGTCGTCTCCTACGGCAGGCCGGCCGTGCCCGTCGACATCCCGTTCGTCGACAACGACAACGTGGGCGGCGCCGAGGCGGCGGTGCGCCATCTGCTGGCCTCGGGCCGCCGCAGGATCGCCACGATCGCCGGGCCGCTCGACATGATCGCCGGCCAGGACCGGCTGACGGGCTACCGCAACGTGCTGCGCGACTCCGACCGCCGCTCGATCGTCGCGGTCGGCGACTTCACCCGTGAGTCGGGCTCCATCGCCATGCGCCAGCTCCTGCGCGACGACCCCGCTCTGGACGCCGTCTTCGTGGCCAACGACCTGATGGCCGTCGGCGCCCTGCAGTCGCTCCGGCAGGCGGGGCGGCGGGTGCCCGAGGACGTGGCGGTGGTGGGCTTCGACGACATCGACGCGGCGAAATACACCGAGCCGCCGCTGACCACGATGCGTCATCCGGTCATGGAGCAGACGGCCGCCCTGGTGCGTCTCCTGCTCGGCCTGTTCTCCGGCGGGCCGTCCGACCCGGTCATCCTCCCCACCGAGCTGATCGTGCGGGAGTCGGCCTGACACACGGGGCAGCTCAGTCGGTGGCGACGCGGTCGCGGAGGACGTTCTTCTGGATCTTGCCGGTGGAGGTCTTGGGGAGGTCGGAGAAGACGACCCGCTTGGGGGCCTTGAAGGTGGCGAGCTCGGAGCGTACGTGGTCGATCAGGTCCTGGGCGGTGGCGGCGGCTCCGGGGCGCAGGGTGACGAAGGCGACCGGCACCTCGCCCCAGTGGGCGTCGGGCCCGGCCACCACGGCGCTCTCCAGGACGGCGGGATGGCGGGCCAGGGCCTGCTCGACCTCGACGGAGCTGATGTTCTCGCCGCCCGAGATGATGATGTCCTTGCGGCGGTCGCGGATCTCGACGTAGCCGTCGGGGTGCGTGACGGCCAGGTCGCCGGTACGGAGCCAGCCGTCCGTCGTCACCGCCTCGGTCGCCGCCTCGTCGCGGTAGTAGCCGAGCATGACGTCGTTGCCGCGGGCGGCGATCTCGCCGAGCGTGGCCCCGTCGGCGGGCACGTCGGCGCCGTGGTCGTCGATGACGCGCAGTGGGCCGGCGATGACGTTGGCCACGCCCTGCCGCGCGCGGAGGGCGGCCCGCTCGTCCGGGGGGCGCTCGTCCCAGGACGCCTGCCATTCGTTGACGGCGATCGGGCCGAAGGTCTCGGTGAGCCCGTACAGGTGGGTCACGTCCATGCGCAGCTCGTGCAGCCGGGCGAGCAGGGTCGGCGTGGGCGGGGCGCCGCCGGTGGTGATCCGGACGGGCGAGTCGAGCCGCCTCTCGCCGGCGCCCGGATGGTCGGCGATCATGGACAGCACGGTCGGGGCGCCGCTGAGGTGGGTGATGCCCTGCTCGTGCAGGAGCCGCCAGATCCGCTCGGGTTCGACCGCCCGCAGGCACACGTGGGTGCCGCCCGCGGCCGTCACGGCCCAGGTGAAGCACCAGCCGTTGCAGTGGAACATCGGCAGCGTCCACAGGTAGCGCGTGGCCGAGTCGAGCCGGGCGTGGAAGGCCATGGCCAGCGCCTGGAGGAACGCGCCGCGGTGGTGGTACATGACTCCCTTGGGCGGGCCGGTGGTGCCGCTCGTGTAGTTGATCGCCAGCAGGCCGCGCTCGTCGATCCGTTCGGCGGGTGCCGGCTTCGCGGCGGCCAGCAGCGTCTCGTACTCGTCGTCACCGTCCTGCCCGGCGAGCACGAGGCGCACGCCGGTGGCCCGTGCGACCTCGTGCGCCTTGCCGGCGTACTCCATGGTGGCGATGAGGACGCCGGCCCCGGCGTGCCGGATGATGTAGGCCAGTTCCTGGGCGGACAGCCGGAAGTTGAGCGCCACGAGCACCGCCCCGCCCATCGGCGCGCCGTGGTGGAGTTCGAGCTGTACGTGGCTGTTGGCGCACAGGGCGGCGACCCGGTCGCCCGGCGCGACGCCGAGGCCCGCGAGCAGGCCGGTGACCGCGCTCGACCGCCGGCCGAACTCCGCGTAGGTCAGTTCGCGCTCGCCGTCGACCACCGCGATCCGGTCGCGGAACACGGCCGACGACCTGGCGAGGAACGAGGCAGGTGTCAGCGGGTCGAAGGTGAAATCAGCCATGGGGGCACCTCCACGGGGTGGGCGGGCACCCCATCATGGTGATCGATCCGCCCGTCCTTTCCTAGCCGCCGGAGGGCGGCGGCCCGGTGACCGGTGGTGGCCGCCAGGGCAGGCGGCCGTCCAGCTCCACCTGGAGCGAGAAGCTGAGGAACGTCCGCACCGCCACGATGACGGCCAGGACGCCCACGCTCTGGAAGGTGGGCGACACCGCCACGGTCCTGATGATGTCGGCCGCGACCAGGAGCTCGAGTCCGAGGAGGATGGCCCGGCCCACGCCCTGGCGGAACGCGGGGTAGAGGCCGGCCGCCTGCCGGGTCCGCACGTACCGGAGGCCGAACGTGACGGCGGCGACGAGGACGCCGACTGCGATCACGAGCACGCCGGCGAAGTCCAGCGCTTCGCCGATCAGTTCGATGATCTCCTTCACGTGTACGCCCTCCCCCGGCTCTCCGCCTCCTCTTCATGCCCAGACGTCGCATTCACACCCTTCAGCGCAACGGACACCGTCGTCACCCTGATTTACCGGCATTTTCTGGCGAACTCCACCCAACCGTGACCCAGGGCTGAAAGTCTGTGCGTCCTGTCAAGTTGGTCCCCCGTAGGGAGATGGACAGTGCCGACGTCCCGGGTCACCGTCGGGTGGGTATCCGTCTTAGCGGGCATGCTGGCCGTGCTCGCCGGCTCGTTCCTGGTCCTGGCGGTGCCCGCGCGGGCGGCGGACAAGACCCTCAGCCTGAGCTTCACCTGCGCAGGTGGCCCGTTCAGCACCACCTCGATGACCGTGCCGCTCACCGTGCCGGACACGGCGAGCGGCACGTTCGACGTCGAGTGGAGCCTGCCGGCGCTGACGTTGCGGACCGCGCCGACCACTGCCACGCAGGTCCAGGCGACCGGCAAACTGGTCGTGACCGGCGGGACGCACACGGACCTCAGCAAGACGGGCGCGAGCGTCACGCCCGGGTCCACGTCCGTGCTCGCGGCCAAGGTGACCAGCAAGGTGACGGTCACCGCCACCACGGGCGGCCAGGTGACGATCAAGCCGTCCACCGAGCAGGGCAGCCTGAAGCTGGGCCTGGCCGGCGCGCCCGCCGAGGTGACCTCGTGCACCACGACCGGCACGGAGAGCGTCGTGGTCACGGTCGGTACGGGCGGTGACGGCGGCGGCACGGGCACCGGGACCCAGGTCGTCGAGTACACCTGCACCAGCGATTCCGGGACGGTCCAGGACGTCAAGATCAAGGTCACGCTCACGCTGCCGGCCACCAATCCCGAGACCGGTGTCCAGTTCTCCATCGGCTGGACCGGCGTGTACGAGGCCGGCGCCGAGCTCAAGGCCCCGGCCGGTGGACTCCCGGCGGGCGTCAAGCTCTACACCTACGCCTCGATCTCCGGCATGTCCGGCGCCCTGACCTCGGCGACCGGCGTGGGCACGCTGGGCACGATCACCGCCGGGCAGACGATCCCCCTGCCGGCCACCGCCGTCAGCATGAAGACGACCTCGCAGAGAGCCGGGACCGCGCAGGTGAAGCCGGCGGCCGTCAACATCGGCCAACTGCCCACCTCGCCCCTCATCGAGTGCGAGGTGAAGAACCCGGACACGCTCGACACCTACCCGCTGACCATCGGCGCGGGCAGCTCCTCGACCCCCTCCGAGACCCCCTCCGAGACGCCCTCCTCCACTCCCTCCTCCACGGCCACGTCGGAGTCGCCCGAGCCGACCAGGCGGAACTCCTCGACGCCCAAGGACGGGGTCGACACCGGCGCCGGCGGTGAGGCGGGGCCGGACGGGCGGGCGTTCGTGCTCACCGGATCGGCACTGATCATGGCCGCCGGGGTCGGCGGACTGCTCCTGCGGCGGCGTACGGTCACCAGGTCCTGACCGGGGACCCGGGCTGACCTGGGATCATGCGGCACCCGATATCGCTCGGTCCCCGATAGCGATATTGGACATCGGCCCATGTCATCTGCTTGGCTCCCGCTCATGCGAGATCGGGGTGAGGACAGGTCAGGCGCCGTGTCCAAGATCGTGCGTCTGGCCGGCGTGGGAGCGGCGGCGGGGGTGCTGGCGGCGGGGATCGCGCTGCCGGCCGTCGGAGGTGTGGGCATCGGGCTCAAGTCGGCGACCGACGCGGTCGACCTCGCGCCGGCGGAGCTCGTCGAGCCACCGCCGGCGGAGGTCACGATCGTGCAGGACGCCAAGGGCAACGAGATCGCGCGGTTCTACGAGGAGTACCGCAAGGTCGTCGCGCTCGACGAGATGGCCGAGGTGATGAAGACGGCGATCATCTCGATCGAGGACTACCGGTTCTACGAGCACGGCGCGATCGACCTCGAGGGCACGATCCGCGCGTTCGCCAAGAACCTCCAGGCGGGCGGGGTGAGCCAGGGCGGGTCGAGCATCACCCAGCAGTACGTCAAGCAGGTGCTGCTCAACTCCGCGGGCAGCGAGCAGGAGCGGAACAAGGCGCTGGAGGCGAGCTACGCGCGCAAGCTCAAGGAGCTGCGTCATGCGATGGCCGTCGAGGAGAAGTACTCCAAGGACGAGATCCTGGGGAAATATCTGAACATCGCCTACTTCGGCGCCGGCGCCTACGGCGTGGAGGCGGCGGCCAAGCGGTTCTTCGGCGTGACGGCGGCCGAGCTCACCCTGCCGCAGGCGGCGACGCTGGCGGGCGCCGTGCAGGATCCCAACGCCACCGACCCCAACCTGGGCACGAAGCAGCGCGAGCGGTTGCGGAACCGGCGCGACGTCGTGCTGGGCCGGATGGCGGAGCTGGGCAAGATCACCCCGGAGGAGGCGGCGGCGGCGAAGGCCACCAAGCTCGGATACAAGGGCACAAAGCTCCCTGGCGGCTGCGAATCCAGCAAATATTCGTACTTCTGCATCTATGTTCGCAACGAGATCCTGAACAACCCCGACTTCGGCAAGACCGCCAAGGCCCGGCTCGACCTGCTCAACCGCGGCGGCCTGACGATCAGGACCACGCTCGACCCGGCCATGCAGGCGGCGGCGGACAAGGCGATCAGGAAGTGGGTCCATCCCGGCGACGCCCCGGTCGCCTCCGAGGCCCTGGTCCAGCCGGGCACCGGAGCCATCAGAGCGATGGCGGCCAGCAGGAAGTACGGCCGCGACCCGGCCAAGAACGAGATCTCCTACAACCTCGTCGCCGACGCTGCGCACGGCGGTGGCGTCGGTTTCCAGGCCGGATCCACCTTCAAGACGTTCACCCTGCTCAGCGCGCTGGACAAGGGCATGAAGCTCGACGACGGGTTCAACGTCGGCGCCGGCTACCGCGCGTCGGGCTACTCGGCGTTCAAGAACTGCGCCGGCGAGAACATCGGCGACCCCAACCACATCGTCACCAACGACGAGGGCACACCCGGCTGGAGAACCCTGCGGACCGGCACCTGGAGCTCGGTCAACACGTTCTTCATGACGCTGGAGCAGCAGGTCGGGCTCTGTGACACGGTCACGATCGCCAAGTCGCTGGGCATCCACCGCGCCGACGGCACGAAGCTCCAGGAGTACGAGACGTTCACGCTCGGCATCAACGAGATGGACCCGGTGACCGTGGCCAACGCCTACGCCGCGATCGCCGCCCGCGGCACGTACTGCGAGCCGATGGCGATCACCCGGATCACCGACCGTGACGGCAGGACGACCACGGTCAAGCCCCGGTGCCGCCAGGCGCTCGACCCCGCGGTCGCCGACGCGGCGGCCGACGTGCTGTCCGGCGTGTTCACCTCGGGCACGATGAGCTCGGTCGGTGGCATCGGCCGCGACGCGGCGGGCAAGACCGGCACCACCGACAGGTACACCTCCGCCTGGTTCGCCGGGTTCACGCCCGACCTGGCCGCCGCGGTGAGCATCGGCGACCCGCGCGGCTCGCAGGATCACAAACTGGTCGGCGTCACGATCGGCGGCCGCTACTACGGCTCGGTGGTCGGCGCCAGCATCCCGGGGCCGATCTGGAAGGACACGATGCTGGCGGCGCTGAAGAACGTCGAGCCGTCGTCCTTCACCCCGATCGACTCGGCGCGGTTCGGCGGCTGTAGCCAGAGCTGCCGACCGGCGTCGCCCACCCGGGACGCCGACGCGACCGAGACCGACGCCACCCCGGCCGACGCCACCCCGGCCGACGCGGCCGAGGCCGACGCGACCCCGGCCGGCCGGCCGCCCAGCTCCGGCGACCCCGCCGACCTCGGCGACCCCGGTGCCGGGGGCGGCGGCTGGGGCGACGCCGGCCCCTGACGACGCGCGTCGGCCTGAGATCGGCGGTCTCAGGCCGGCGTGGTCAGGCCGGCGTGGTCAGGCCGGCGTGGTGAGCCAGGCGGTCGTGTCGGGCGGGAGGGTGGCGTCGTCCAGAGGGCCGCTGGCCAGCAGGACGGTGCCCGCCGGGAGCGGCACCGGGCCGGTGCCCAGGTTGGACACGCAGGTCAGGCCCGAGTCGCGGGTGAAGGCCAGGACATCCGGCCCGGACGGGAGCCAGCCGAGCGTGCCGTCGCCGAGGAGGTCGCGGCGCAGGCCGAGGGCGGTGCGGTAGAGGTTGAGCATCGAGCCGAGGTCGGCCCGCTGCGCCTCGGCGGTGAGCTTGCGCCAGCCCTCAGGCTGCGGCAGCCAGGGGCGGCCGTCGCCGAAGCCGAACGGCGGTTCGTCGCCCGACCAGGGCAGCGGCACCCGGCAGCCGTCCCTGCCCGGGTTGGCGCCGCCCGACCTGACGTACATGGGGTCCTGGCGCAGCTCGTCGGGCAGGGCCTCCACCTCGGGCAGGCCGAGCTCCTCGCCCTGGTAGACGTAGACGCAGCCGGGCAGCGCCATCGCGAGCAGCGCGGCGGCCCGGGCCCGGCGGTAGCCGAGCTCCGCGTCGGACGGGCTGCCGTGCAGGGCGCCGCCGTGGGCGAAGGCCGTGTCGGCTCTGCCGTACCTGGTCACCGGGCGGGTGACGTCGTGGTTGGAGAGCACCCACGTCGGCGGGGCGCCGATCGGGATGTGCGTGGCCAGCGTCAGGTCGATCACCCGGCGCAGCTCGGCGGGCTCCCAGGGGCAGGACAGGAAGTCGAAGTTGAACGCGGTGTGCAGCTCGTCGGGGCGCAGGTAGCGGGCGAAGCGTTCCTGGTCGGGCAGCCAGACCTCGCCGATCAGGACGCGCTCGCCGTACTCGTCGGCCACCTCGCGCCAGCGCCGGTAGACGTCGTGCACCTCGTCGAGGTCCTCGTAGCTGGTGTCGGACTTGAACAGCAGCGCCGCCGAGTCGATCCGGAAACCGTCGACGCCCCGGTCGAACCAGAACCGCAGGACGTCCTCGAACTCCCGGTGGACGTCCGGGTCGGCCCAGTTGAAGTCGGGCTGCTCGGGGGCGAACAGGTGGAGGTACCACTGCCCGTCGGCGACCTGGGTCCAGGCGGGGCCGCCGAAGATCGACTGCCAGTCGTTGGGCTCGTCGCGGAACCAGAAGCGCGCCCTGGCCCCGGGGTCGGCGAGCGCCTGCTGGAACCAGGCGCTCGCGGTGGAGCTGTGGTTGGGGACCACGTCGATGATGACCCTGATGTCGAGCTCGTGCGCCTCCGCGATGAACGTCTCGGCCTCGGCCAGGGTGCCGAACACCGGCTCGATGTCGCGGTAGTCGGCCACGTCGTAGCCGCCGTCGGCCATCGGCGACGGGTACCACGGGTTCAGCCAGATGGCGTCGATGCCGAGGTCCTTGAGGTACGGCAGGCGCGAGCGCAGCCCGGCCAGGTCGCCGACGCCGTCGCCGTTGCCGTCGGCGAAGCTGCGCAGGTAGACCTGGTAGATCGCGGCCCCCCGCCACCACGTTTGAGACATGCTCATCCCTTGATGCTTCCGGCGGTGAGACCCGCCATGATGTGCCGTTGGAAGAAGAAGAAAACGATGATCGTCGGAATGGCCGCCACCACCAGGCCGCCCATGATCGCGTTCTGCGTGACCATGCCGGCCGTCTGCGACAGGCCCACGCTGAGCGTCATCTTCTCGCTGTCGGTCATGACGAGCAGCGGCCAGACGAAATCCTTGAAGGTGGTGACGATCGTGAAGATGGAGACGACGCCGAGGATCGGCCTCGACACCGGCAGCACCACCGACCACAGCACCCGCACCGGGCCGGCGCCGTCGATCTGGGCCGCCTCGATCAGCTCTCTCGGTATGGAGTCGAAGAAGCGTTTGAGCAGGAAGATGTTGAACCCGTTCGCCGCCGCGGGAAGCCACAGGCCCCACGGGTTGTTCAGCAGGCCCAGGTCGACGACCGTGACGTACAACGGGATGAGCACCACCATCGGCGGGATCATCAGCGTCGCCAGCATGGCGCCCAGGATCACGTTGCCGAACATCGGCCGCAGCTTCGACAGCGCGTACGCCGCCGAGACGTCCACCACCATGCAGAACAGCCAGCCGCCCAGCGAGTAGTAGGCGGTGTTCCTCAGCAGCGTGCCGAGGTCGAACAGGTCCCACGCCTCGACGTAGGCGTCGAGGGTGGGATCGGCCGGGAAGAGGGTGGGCGGCATCTGGGCGATCTCCTCGCCCGTCTTCATGGCGCCGGTGACCATCCAGTAGAGCGGGAAGACGAAGACCAGGGTGGAGCCCGTGACGACGGCGACCAGCACGGCCCAGTAGACGCGCCTTCCCCACCTGCTGTTGAGCTGGAGCGGCGAGACGATCGTGCGGAACTGTGTCTCGATCGGCTTCGGCCCTCGCCGCCTCCGCCTCCGCCCGGCCGCGGCCCGGGCGCCAACGGAGATCATGCCTTGTCCTCCCGGGTGAACCGGAGCTGGAAGGCGGCGAAGACGAGCAGCACGACCATGAGCATCATGCCGAGCGCGCCGGCCACGCCGTAGTTCTGGTACGTGAACGCGAACTGGAACATCAGGTAGGCGACGGTGACGGTGGAGTTCTCCGGGCCGCCGAGGGTGAGCATGAACGGCTCGATGAACACCTGCATGGTGGCCACGATCTGCAGCATCAGCATGAGCAGCAGGATCAGCCGCGTCTGCGGGATCGTGACGTGCCTGATCCGCTTGAGGACGCCGGCCCCGTCGAGCTCGGCCGCCTCGTAGAGCTCCGGCGGGATGTTCTGCAGTGCCGCCAGGTAGATGAGCGTCGCGCTGCCCATGTTCATCCAGGTGGAGACGATGACCAGGGAGATCAGCGCGGTGCTGCCGGAGTCGAGCCAGGCGAGCCCCGGCAGGTGGAAGAGGTCCAGGATCTGGTTGAACAGCCCGGGCCCCGGGTCGTAGAACCACCTGAACAGCAGCACCGCGACGATCGGCGGCAACATGACCGGCAGGTAGACGACGAACCTCAGGTAGGCCCGGGCATGGCGCAGCTCGTTGAGCACCAGCGCCACGACGAACGGCACGACGTAGCCGCAGATGAGCGCGAGCACCGTGAACTCCACGGTGTTCAGCCACGCGGTGCCGAACGCCGGGTCCTGGACGACGGCCTTGAAGTTGTCCAGCCCGACCCAGGTGGGCGGGTCGATCAGGTTGGTCCGCTGGAAGCTCAGGATGAACTCCCTGACCATCGGATACCAGGCGAACACCGCGAAGCAGCACAGGGCCGCGCACAGGAACCCATAGGCCGTCAGGTTGCGCCTCAAGACACCCATGCGGGTCAGCCCTTGGCTGCCAGCAGTGCGTTGGCCTTGGTCTCGGCGTCGGCGAGCAGCTTGTCGAGGTCGGCGTCCCGGCGGCTCAGCACGCCGGACATGGCCACGTCGAGGATGGCGTACAGCTCCTGCGCGTGGACCGGCTCGGCCTTCGGCGGGATCGTGGCCGCCGCCTGGACGTACGGCTCGTAGTTCTCGACCGGGAGCGAGGCGTTCTTCCTGCGGTCCTCCTGGATCGCCTTGCCGGTGGCCGAGTCGCCGTAGACGTCGTTGTCGGGCACGCCGACGGGGTTGCCGATGGCCTTGCCGCGGGCGAAGTCGAAGCGGCCCTTGCCCACGGTGTTGAACCGGAAGTCGAGCCACCGCAGGCCCGCCTTGGCCTCCTCGGGCGTGGCCTTGGGGTTGACCATGAACGCCTCGCCGCCGCTGAGCGCCGCCCTGGCCTCGGGGAAGCCGGTGATGCCGTAGTCGGCGACGTTGCCCTTGAACTTGTTGACCACGTCGGTGACCACGTCGGGCGCGCCGAGCATCATGCCGACCTTGCCGCTGCCCATCGCCATCATCAGCGACTCCCAGCCGACCAGCAGCTTGTTGCCCATGCTGTTGTCGACCCAGCGCATGTCGTGCAGGGTCTGCAGCACGGCCCTGCCCTCGGGCGAGTTGAACGCGGCCTTGGCGCCGTCGTCGGTGAGGATGGCGCCGCCGCGGCCGTAGATGGCCTGGGTGAAGTGCCAGCCGCCGGTGTTGCCGCCGGAGTACTCGCCGTAGCCGATGTGGCCGGAGCCGAGGGCGGCGATCTTCTTGGCGGCCTCGCGGATCTCGGCCCAGGTCCTGGGCGGCGTGTTGGGGTCGAGCCCGGCCTGGGTGAAGAGCTTGCGGTTGTAGACCAGGCCGACGCCGTAGTGGACGTTGGGCACCCCGAACACCTTGCCGTCCTTGGTGACCAGCTCACGCACGTCGGGCCGCAGGTCGTTCCAGTTCTTGATCTCGCCGGTGTACGCGGTGATGTCGAGGGCCTGTCCCTTGCCGATCACGTCGTCGTAGTTGGTCACGGGCACCACGAAGACGGTCTCCATCTGGCCGCCCGCGAGCTTGGGACCGAACGTCTTGGGGTCGAAGCACGGCTGCTGGTCGGTGCTCTTGACGGTCACGCCGGGGTGCGCCTTCATGAACGCGGCGACGTCGTCGTCCCACGCCTGACGTTCCTTGGGCGCGGACTTCGCGGGCTGGCAGGCCACCGTGATCGTCACGGCCGGGGCGCCGCCGGCCGTGGGTTTCGCGGGCTCGCTCGAACCGCAGGCGGTGGCGGAGAGGGCGAGGACGGCGACGAGTAAGAGCCCTGTGGATCTCTGCATGGGTCTGACCCTTCTGATGCGAGGTGCCCACACCATAGGATCGCCAACGGAACTACGCAATATTTCGACGGGCCATTGCAAGATAACGACTGCGTTACGGCTAGCGGGTTCCGCGCCTACGCCCGCACGCGCGCGGTCGACCCCCTGACGACCAGCTCCGGCTCGAAGAGCAGCTCGTCGGCCGGGACCACGGCCTTGTCGATCTGGGCGACCAGCAGGTCGACCACCGCCCGGCCCATCGCGTCGATCGGCTGGCGCACCGTGGTCAGCGGGGGCTCGGTGCAGTTCATCAGCGCCGAGTCGTCGAACCCGATGACCGACACGTCGGCGGGCACGCCCAGCCCGGCCCGGCGGGCGGCCCGGACCGTGCCGAGCGCGAGCAGGTCGCTGGCGCAGATCACCCCGGTCACCCCGCGGGCGACCAGCCTGGCCGCCGCCGCGTGCCCGCCCTCCAGCGAGAACATCGTGTGCTCGACCAACTCGGGGTCGCCGCCACGCGCCCGGAACGTCTCGAGCTTGCGCCGCGAGGGGATGTGGTCTCTCGGGCCGAGCACCATGCCGACGCGCTCGTGGCCGAGCGTCCGCAGGTGGGCCAGGGCCATCTCGGCGGCCACCACGTCGTCGCAGGACACCTGCGGGAAGTCGAGGTGCTCGACGGCCGCGTTGACCAGGACCGTGGGCAGCTTGCGCTCGTGCAGCAGGCCGTAGTGCCGATGTGAGGCGTCGGCCTGCGCGTACAGGCCGCCGGCGAAGACCACGCCGCTGACCTGCTGCTGGAGCAGCAGGTGGACGTAGTCGGCCTCGGAGACGCCGCCGACGGTCCGGGTGCAGAGCACGGAGGTGAACCCCTGCTGGGCCAGCGCGCCACCGACGACCTCGGCGAAGGCGGGGAAGATCGGGTTCTGCAGCTCGGGCAGCACCAGGCCGACGAGGCGGGCCCGGTCGCCGCGGAGCTGGGTGGGACGCTCGTAGCCGAGGACGTCGAGCGCGGTGAGCACCGCCTCCCGGGTCGCCTCGGAGACCCCCGGCTTGCCGTTGAGCACGCGGCTCACGGTCGCCTCGCTCACCCCGACCTTCTTGGCCACGTCTGCCAGTCGTCGTGTCATGCGCAAACTATACGACGGATCACGCAAATGCTTGCAAGCACTTACGCGGATCGGACATCACGGCTTGCACGCTGTGGCCGGGTCGCCTTCGGACGAAATTATTTTGCGCCGATGGCGCAGGTGAGACCCGTGATCAAACTTTTCTCGTAACTTTAGCGAACCTTTTCCCTATTTGGTGCCTCACAGTAGTAGAGGAACCGGCTATCCCGAGCCGGCTCCAGCGATACGGGGAGAGGAATCAGCACCCTCATGAGAAAAATCGCATTAGGAATCGTCTCCGCCCTGGTGGGCGGGACCATGCTCGTGTCCGGAGGTGCCGCTGCGTCCGCGCAGACGAAGGCGCCGACGGTCGAGATCCAGGACATCTCGCCCAACCCGGTGATCGTCAAGGCCGGCAGCGAGACGGACGTGTTCTTCAAGGTCGCGGCCAGCTCCGACGTCGACAAGGTCGAGCTCAGCGTCGAGCCCGACGGCCAGTTCCGCACGATGCGGGCGAAGGACGTCAAGACGCTCGAGAACTGGCGCTTCTCCATCCCGTTCACCGAGAACGACCCGGCCGGCAAGTGGAAGGCCACCGCGCAGGGCATCAAGGACGGCAAGGTCGTCGTCAGCGACACCGCGCGGTTCTGGGTCGAGATCAAGAAGGACAAGGCCGACACGCGGATCACGCGCTTCAGCGCCGACCCGTCCAAGGTCCGCAAGGGCAAGTCGATCTGGTTCTCCGGCCGCCTGCAGGTCGACGACCACGGCTGGGAGGGCCTGAGCGGCCAGACGGTCAAGGTCTACTACCGCGCCAACGGCTCCAGCGGCTGGAAGTGGGTCGCCTCCACCAAGACCAAGTGGAGCGGCAAGTTCGTGACCAAGACGCGTGCCTACAAGAGCGGCACCTTCAAGGCCGTCTACTCCGGTAACTGGAAGCTCGAGGGCTCCGAGAGCCGCACCGACTACGTGCGGGTCTACGGCAGCTGGTGGCACCACCGGTAACCACACCTGAGCGCGGCCCGGTCCCCTCTTCGGGGGCCGGGCCTCGCCTTTTCCCCGGTCCGTCTGAGTGGCCGTTTCGGGGGTAGCGTCGAATTATGGCTGGGGACCTGCTGAAAGAGTTCGATCCGTTCGACATCTTCGACGCCGAGGCGGCCAGGCTCGACCGGTTCTTCGTCGGCCTGGACGACGAGGGCTGGGAGCGGCCGTCCCGCTGCGAAGGGTGGTCGGTCCGCGACGTCCTCGGTCACCTGGCGGGCGAGGAGCTCTACAACCACGCCTGCCTCGACGGCAACGTCCAAAACCTGCTCGCCCGGCTGGCCCGGGAGGGGGTCAACGGCTTCCACGACTTCAACGAGTGGTGCGTGCGGCAACGCCGTGCCGTACCCGTGGAGGACGTGCTGGAGGAGTGGCGCGGCCAGAACGGCGAGACACGCCGCCGCATGCGCGATACCGGCCGTGACGGGCTGATCGACACGATGGCCGGGCCCTATCCCGCCGGGCTGCAGGCCTTCCACTACGACTCCGAGTACGCGACCCACGCCGACGACGTCGGGGCTCCGGTCTCCTGGGAGGAGGCCGACGACAGGTGGTTCTGGCGGGCGGAGGTCGGCCGGTTCGTGCTGGCCGAGCAGGGGGCCGACGTCCAGGTGGAGCCGACCGGCGAGCAGATGTGGGTCTACGCCGACGGAGAGAGCGCGACGCTGACCTTCCCGGAGTTCGTCGAGGCGACGGTCGGACGGCTGCCCGCCGGGCACGGGCTCGATCCGCGACTCGTCGCCAGGCTGAGGTGCCTGGCCTGAGGCAGACGACCAGGCCGAGGCGCCTGGCCTGAGGGGAGACGACCATGTGGCTACGCGACCGCGAGGGCACCGAGCCGCTGACCGCGCGCAGCCCGCTGGGCGCCCGCCGGATCCTGTCCCTGGTGGCGCTGGTGCTCGGGGTGCTCGCGACGGTCTTCTTCTTCTTGCGCGCGATGAGCACCGGCGAGAGCGTCTGGGCCTGGGAGGCCGTGATCGCGGCCGCCGTGGCCGTCATCGCCGCCGTCGACCTGGCGGTGATCCGGCGCCGCCGCACACGCGGCTGACGCGGCGTACACGCGACCGGCCCCACCGCACACACGGCTGACGCGGCTACACGTGACCGGCGCCCCGGCGGCGAGGCGGGCGTGGCGGTCACGCGACCAGTACCGCCACGACCAGCAGCACGGCGACGAGGGCGGTGACCAGCACGATCAGCCAGATGTGGCCGGTCACCCACCCGCGCATCCGCGTGCCGGGCCGGCCGTGCGCCCCCACACGGTTGATCTTCGCGACCCGTTTCGCCAGCTCGGGGTCGTCCGCGAGGAGGGCATGCTCGATCTCGGCGAGGATGCGGCGTTCCCGCTCAGAGAGGCTCATCGCGATCACCATTGCCCAGAGACCCGTTCAAACCTCATACCCATAAGTAACCGCTCAAAGCGGAAATATCGTGGCCAGCCTAGGCGCGATCCTCTCCTCCCGCCCCCAACGCGGAAGCCCCCGCCCGCGCCGGCGACGAGGATCCGCTGGGATCGCTCGAGGCGGGCGGGCGGGGGACGGGATATCGCGGGTCACCGCTGGTCGTAGCGCCGCCTGAAGCGCTCGACGCGGCCGGCGGTGTCGAGGACACGGCCTCTTCCGGTGTAGAAGGGGTGGCTCGCGGAGGAGACGTCGACGTCGACGACCGGGTAGCTGCGGCCGTCCTCCCACTCGACGGTCCTGCCACTGGTCAGGGTCGAACGGGTCAGGAAGGCGAACCCCACGCTCGGGTCGCGGAACACGACGGGGCGGTAGGCCGGATGCAGGTTCTTCTTCATGCCCCCCTCAACCATTCGACAATGGTTTTCATTCCTTCGCCTCCAGATCCAGGCCGAGGACCGACCGGCCGCCGTCCACGGGCAGGGTCGCGCCGTTGACGAAGGCGGCTCCGTCCGACAGGAGGTAGGCCACCGCCGCGGCGATCTCATCCGGCTTCGCGACCCTGCCGAGGGGGTGCAACCGCGCCATGTCGCGCGAGATCCCGGCCGCGGCCTCGGGCGTCGCGGCCGCCAGGAACTCCTCGTACCTCTCCGTGGCCACCGATCCCGGGGCGACGGCGTTGACCCTGACCCCCCGCCTGCCGTACTCGACCGCGAGCGCCCTGGTCAGCCCTTCGATGGCGGCCTTGGCCGTGGAGTAGGGCAGGCTTCCCGGCACCGCCCTGCGCGCCTGGTGCGAGGTGACGTTCACGATGGCGCCCGGCGTGCCGGCCAGCGTCCCCGCGTCCTGCGCGAGGTCGGCCGCCCGCTCGACGACGGCCTCGTCCGCGGCGTCCCCGACGAGCGTGACGACCTCGGGCCCGGCCCAGGCAGGCGCGCCTGAGTCACGTTCGACGGCGATCACGGTGCCCTGCGCGGACAGCCGCTCGACGACCGCCCGGCCGATGCCACGCCCTCCGCCGGTCACGACATAAGAAAGGCTCATGATCAATACGTTAATAACCTGAGGTGACGCTTATCACCGTATTTCTGGGTGGTGAACGGGGAACTGATCCGGATGTGATCGCCGGCCCAGGATCGCCCGCCCGGCTGATCGGCGCACTCGCGATCACCCAGACCATCGGATATGGCGTGCTTTACTACGCGTTTTCGGTGTTCATCACTCCGATGGCCCGCGAGTTGAACGCCGGAGTGGCCCAGCTCACCGGCGCGATCACGCTGGCCGTGCTGATCTCGGCGCTGGTGGCGCCGCTCGTCGGAAGGTGGCTCGACCGGCACGGCGGGCGCGGCCTGATGACGGCCGGCTCGGTGCTCGGCGCGGCGGCCGTGCTCGCCTGGTCGCAGGTCCGCACGGTCGCGCAGCTCTACCTGGTCTGCGCGGCCCTCGGCGTCGCCTCGGCCATGGTCCTGTACGAGGCCGCGTTCGCGGTGATCGTCGCCTGGTTCGACGCGGCCCGCCGGGCCCGTGCGCTGCTCGCGGTGACCGTCGTCGCGGGCTTCGCCTCCAGCATCTTCCTGCCCCTCACGGGATTCCTCGTCGACAGGTACGGCTGGCGGCACGCCCTGGTCGTCCTGGCCGCCGGCTACGCGGTGACCACGATCCCCCTGCACGGCCTGGCCGTACGCGGGCGTCCGGCCCCGGCGTCCGCCCGCCGGAGCGAGATCGTCGCCTCGGCGGTCCGTGAACGCCCGTTCTGGCTGCTGGCCGCCGCGTTCCTGACGCAGACCGGGGCCGTGGCGGTCATGGGGGTGCTGCTCGTGACGTACCTGATCGCGCTCGGGCACCCGCCCGTCTTCGCGGCCACCGTCGCGGGACTGCTCGGGGTCCTCTCGGTGACGGGCCGGGTGCTGACCACCGGTCTGCAGGCCCGCTGGCCGGTCTCGCTGATCACCGCGGTGGTGTTCGGGCTGCAGGGCGTCGCGGCGGTCCTGCTGCCGCTGGTCGGGCGGAGCGTGCCGGGGGCGGTCGGCGCCGTGGTGCTGTTCGGGCTGGGGTTCGGCGTGGGCACGATCGCCCGTCCGGCCCTGCTCACCGCAAGGTACGGCACCGCGGCGTACGGGTCGCTGAGCGGGGCGCTGGCCCTGCCCATCACGGTCGCCAAAGCGGTGGCCCCGCTGCTCGCGGCGGGCCTGGCCCAGGTGGCCGGATTCCCGGCGGTGATGGGCGCGGTGGCGGCGGCCTGCGCGCTCGGAGCGGCGTCGCTGGTGGCCTACGATCGCCGTGGGCGAACAGGGCCGGCGCCCGCGGGCGAACACGTAAGGTAGCCGCATGGATACCCCCATCGAGGTCCTGCACCGCGTGTTCGGCTACGACTCGTTCCGGGCAGGTCAGCAGGAGATCATCGAGCACGTCGTGGCGGGCGGCGACGCGCTCGTGCTCATGCCGACCGGTGGCGGCAAGTCGCTGTGCTACCAGATCCCGGCGCTGGTGCGCCCCGGGGTCGGTGTGGTCGTCTCGCCGCTGATCGCGCTCATGCAGGACCAGGTCGACGCGCTGACGACGCTCGGCGTGCGGGCGGGGTTCCTCAACTCGACCCAGGATTTCGACGAGCGGCAGCGGGTGGAGGCGGCGTTCCTGGCGGGCGAGCTCGACCTGCTCTACCTCGCGCCCGAGCGGCTGCGGGTCGACTCGACGCTGCGGCTGCTGGCCAAGGGCGAGATCTCGCTGTTCGCCATCGACGAGGCGCACTGCGTCTCCTCGTGGGGTCACGACTTCCGGCCCGACTACCTCGCGCTGTCCGAGCTGCACGAGCGCTGGCCCGAGGTGCCGCGCATCGCGCTGACCGCGACCGCCACCCCGGCCACGCACGCCGAGATCTCCTCGCGGCTCGGCCTGCAGCAGGCCCGCCACTTCGTGGCCAGCTTCGACCGGCCCAACATCCACTACCGCATCTCGTCCAAGAACGAGCCCAAGCGGCAGCTGCTCGAGTTCCTGCGCACCGAGCACCCCGGCGAGGCGGGCATCGTCTACTGCCTGTCCCGGTCCTCGGTCGACAAGATCGCCGACTTCCTGGTCGACAACGGCATCGCCGCCGTCCCCTACCACGCGGGCCTCGACGCCCGCACCCGCGCCGCGCACCAGGCCCGGTTCCTGCGCGAGGACGGGATGATCGTGGTCGCGACGATCGCCTTCGGCATGGGGATCGACAAGCCCGACGTGCGCTTCGTGGCCCATCTCGACCTGCCCAAGTCGGTCGAGGGCTACTACCAGGAGACCGGGCGGGCCGGGCGCGACGGCCTGCCCGCCACCGCGTGGATGGCCTACGGCCTGCAGGACGTCGTGCAGCACCGGCGGCTGGCCATGGAAGGCGACGAGGCCCACCGGCGGCGGCAGGTGCTCCACCTCGACGCGATGCTGGCCCTGTGCGAGACCGTCGCGTGCCGCCGCGTGATGCTGCTCGACTACTTCGGCCAGCAGCGGGCCGAGCCGTGCGGCAACTGCGACACCTGCCAGGCGCCCCCCGAGGCGTGGGACGGCACCATCCCCGCCCAGAAGCTGCTCTCGACCGTCCTGCGACTGGCCCGCGAACGACGGCAGAAGTTCGGGGTCGGCCAGATCGTCGACATCCTGCTCGGCAAGAAGACCGCCAAAGTGCTCCAGTTCGGCCACGACTCGCTGACCGTGTTCGGCATCGGCACCGAGCTGACCAACACCGAATGGCACGGAGTGGCGCGCCAGTTGCTGGCGCAGGGGCTGCTGGCCGTCGAATCCGACTATGGCGCACTGGTGCTCACCGACGCGAGCGCCGACGTGCTGCGCGGGGAGCGCGAGGTGCGGTTGCGCCGCGACGCGCGGCGACCGGCGCGGGCCAAGACCTCCGGCGGCGGGGCCGCCCGTCCCGTGGTGGAGCTGCCCCAGGAGGCGGCGCCGGTGTTCGAACGGCTGCGTGCCTGGCGGGCGGCCACCGCCAAGGAGCAGGGCGTGCCCGCCTACGTGATCTTCCACGACGCGACGCTGCGCGAGATCGCCACGCTGTCGCCCTCGTCGCTGGCCGAGCTGGGCCAAGTCAACGGCGTGGGCGAGAACAAACTGGCCAAATACGGAGACCAGGTCCTGGAGGCGCTCGCGTCCACCTGACCGCCGGCGCCACCCGGCTGCTCCTCACCCGGCTCCTGCGAGTGCCCCTGGGAGTGCCCCTGCGGGTGGCCCTGCGAGCGCCCCCGGGGAGTGGCTCTGCGAGTGACTCTGAAGGAGGGCTCCGGCGGCTCTGAAGGGTGGCGACGGCCGCACGAAGAACGGTCGTCGCCACCACTGGTCGCCACTTCGGCGATCAGCTCCATTCCACACTAGCCGGACCAAGCGCGCATCCCGCACTTCAATCCGTATGCGCTGCCCAGCAGACCTGTGTTCGTCGAGCGTTTCCCCGCGCCCGGGAGGACCGCGTTTCCGTCGCCCTCACCGATCAGCTCCCCGCCCGGCCCCACGGCCGGCCTGGAAGCGGTGTGGTGGGCCCCAGCCGGGGTCTCGGCCCAGGAAGGCGAGCAGCCGGTCCTGCGCGGACGCGCGCCGGGGCTGCGCGATCGGCCCGGCGAAGCGCGCCGGGCGGTCGGCGTCCGTGACGAACACCTGGGCGAGGTCGAGCAGTTCGCCCGCCATCAGCGGAGGCATCGGGCTCGGTCGCCCGCAGGCACGGGCGAGGTCCCATGCGTGCACGGCCACCTCCACGGCCCCGACCTCTGACACCGTCGTGGCCGCCATTGGACACCCCTCGATCACGACGTGATCGCGCACCTGACGGGCCCACGCCCCGAGCATCTCGGCCGCCCGATCCCGCAACACCAGCACCGGGTCGCGCCTCCTGCACGCCTCCCGCCCGCCACCCACGTCGCCGGCCGGCCCGCGATGGAGCCCCGGAGCCGAGCCGCCGCCTGTAGCACCACCGGCCATGGCAGGACCGAGGTCGACCTGGCCAAGGTCGGCGGCCTCGGTCAGGGCTGTGAGCGAGTCGTCCAGGTGGGCCAGCAGATCTCCCACGTCCCAGTCGTGGCATGGGGTGGCGCGATACAGGTCTTCTCTGGCGACGAGGCGCAGGCTACCCAGCGCGTAGCCGATGGCTCTCTCGAGCAGGCTCGCCCCTTCGACCATCGGCCTGCTCCTCACGATGTCACCTCGATCACAGCCACCGGGCCGACGGCGCCAGTCGAAACGTCCGGCCCGGCGGCCCAGATCCCGGGCCCCGGATCGGCGACTCCGGTCGTCGCTGGGCCGGTGGTCCCGATCGCCCTCCAGCCGGTTCGTACGCGGCCGGGCCGCATGGTGGCGTTGACCTCGACGGCTCCGGGACAGGTGCGCAAGTCCCCCATCTCCACCTCCTCGTCACCTGTACAGACAACGCGGGCGGGAAGAAATCATCGGTCACCGGGCAACCGGCTCACCGTGCTACGCGGCGACCGGGCCGGAGGTGAGACGTCAGCGGTGCCCGAGGGCGGGCCAATTGCGGGATTGCCGCCCCTTGCCGGGAAATTCTCTATGGAGCTTCGCCGATATTCGCCAGGCATGACTAATTTTCGCTGACGTACCCTCGATGTCATGGATCCACGAATCGATCGCCACGAATGGGACGATCGTGGAAGAAAACGCACAGTGGTGGCCGGCTGCCTGGTCATGTGCGCGATAGGCGCCATTATCTGGCTCATCGCACTGGGCGTGATCCTCTATTTAGTTTTTCGATCATAAATAACCGTCTTGAAATTTGCGGCGTTTCGCAGCGCATGTGACATGAGCGCACGGAGATTCGATGAGATGGCCGGCGGATCGGAATGCCGTTCGCATCGATCATGCGCCACGCGTGCGCGATGTCGAACGACGAGTTCTTCTCAGTGGAAACGACTGGTCGTCGGCGGTGACGGCGACAGGATCCCGTTCAGCGGCAGTCACTGCGCGTCACACGCTTGCGGCGGGGGCGACGCCGGGCCGAAGCGCACGCGTGTCGTGGACCGGTTGCCTCCACCGCCTCGGGGTGCCACGGGCGGTCCTGGAGGGCGGCGATGCGGCGGTGGGGACGACGCCGCAACACTGACCGCCGAGAATCCGTCCGGCCACGCCGTCCACTCCCCCTGGTATACGACGTATATCTACTATACGGTGTATCTGGCTTGGCGTTGTCCGACGAAAGGGATCCTGATGCTCTACGGCTTAGACGGGCCCACCGTGCTGCTGCTGCCGGTGCTCTGGTCTGTCGCCAGTGCTCGAAGCAGTCAATTGACGTTCCGACGCACACCTGCGGCCATTGCCGGCACCGCCCGCACCGCACTGGTGCTGATCGCGGTATCGCTTGCCGTCACGGCGGTGTTCGTGGCCGAAGCGGTGGCCGACCTCGGCTGGTTCCTCGCCCGCGACAAGACCGGGCTCCATCTGGCGCTGACCGTACTGCCCGCCGTCGCCGCCGCCGTCGGCGCGCTGCCCCGCTTGGCCCGGCTGCGCCGCCAGGCCCTGGGCACTGACGAGTCGGCAAAGACCGGCCTGCGGGCTGCGGCTGGGGACCCGGTCCTCGCCGTGCCGCCGAAGGTGGCGGCCTACGCCGCCGGGGTGAACCTCTACTTCGCATTCGTGCCACACGAGCAGGTGGGCCTTCGCGAACTCGCCGCGCCGTTCGGCCTGCTCACGGTGCTGGTCGGCGTCGCGATAATCGTTCAGCGGCGCCGGCGCGGAGCGGCGTCGACCGATACCGGGCTCGCGGCACGCCGCCCGGGCGCGGCGCGCGTGTTACGGATCGCCACGGGAGCCGGCCTCGCCCTGATCATCCTCGCAGTGCTGGGCGTCACCGCCATGACCACCAGCACCACCACCGGTTACGTCGCAGACGGCGTGGCGCAGGCGCAGGAACTGGTGAAGCGCACCCCGGTGCGCACCGGCACGGTCACCGTCGACGGCGACGACCTCTACTACGAGGTGCGCGGCAGCGGGCCACCGCTGCTCATGATCCCTGGCGCCGGCGGCGACGCCGGCTTCTACGCCTACCCCGCGGCGCTGCTCGCCAACGAGTTCCAGGTCATCACCTACGACCGGCGCGGCAACTCGCGCAGCACCCACCGGCATCCCGGCAGGTTGGACATGACCCAGCAGGCCGCCGACGCCGTCGCCGTCATCCGGGCGACCGGGCACCGCTCGGCGCTCGTGTTCGGCAACAGCGGCGGAGCGATCATCGCGCTGGAACTCGCGCGCGCCTTTCCGGACGCGGTCACCGGCGTGGTCGCGCACGAGCCGCCGATGATGACCGTGTCACCCGACCGGCAGAAGTGGTTGGCCTTGTTCCGCGCCACCACCGGGCCGATCTCCCGAATCGCGGGCGAGGAGACGGGCATGCTCGTGTTCGCGCTGACGGTCGGCATCCCGTTCGACTCCTACGCCTCGATTCCCGACGACTTCTCCGCACGGATGGGCGCCAACCATGCGTTCTTCGTGAAGAACGAGATGTACCCGTTTGTCGCCTATGAGCCCGACATGGCCCTGCTGCGGGCCGGCGGCATCCCGATCGTGCTGGCCGTCGGCACCACCACGCTGGCCACCAACCGCTACTACGGGCAGCCGGCCGGCATCCTCGCCGAGCGGCTCGGCAGCCGGACGGTGACGATGCCCGGCCACCACAACTCGTACTTCGACCTGCCCGGGCCGTGGACCGAGGCGCTACGTGCCATGCTGCGCGACATCCAGCTCCAGAGGAGGAGCTAGGGTCGGTCCATGTCCAGACAGCCGGCCGGCAACCGCCCCGTGAGCACCGACGACACCGGGCGACCGGTCCGCCTGGCGCTCACCCGGGAGTACATCGTGCGCACGGCGCTGGCCATCCTCGACCGCGACGGGGTCGCCGGGCTCTCGATGCGCAAGCTCGCCGCCGAACTCGGCACCAACCCGATGGCCTTCTACCATCACCTGCCCAACAAGGCGGCGCTCTTCGACGGGGTGGTCGAGGCGGCGTACGCGGAGATCGACATCGACATCGAGGCGCTGGCCCGCACAGGCACATGGCGGGACATGCTCACCACGTTCGCCCGCAGCCTGCGGGACGTCCTGCGGCACCACCCGCACGTGCTGGCGATCATCGCGACCCGTCCCGCCTACGCCCCCTCGATTCTCGGCCTCGCCGACCGGGCGCTCGGCGGGCTGCGCGGTTCCGGGTTCACCGACCGGGACCTGCTCGTCATGGTCAACGCGTTGCGGGCGTTCACGATCGGGCACGTGCTCGCCGAGGTCGGTGAGCCGGTCGGCGGTCCGACCCCCACCGAGGAAGAGGCCGTCGGGTTGCTCGATCGGTACCCGAACCTGGCCCGGGCGGTCAGCGGCGGCTACCAGCCGCAGGAACAGTTCGAGCAGGTGCTCCAGGCCATGCTGGACGGCTTCGAGCAGTGGTCGCCGCCGCGCACCGGGTGAACCCCGACCGGCCCCCAGGGGCGTAACGGTCCGGCGAGGTGACCGAGTTCTTCTCACCCGACACGCGGCGAAGGACCCGGCTCAGCGCCGACGCCGCCCGGGACACAGGTTGGCGCCAGGAGCGAGCAACGGGGTGCCCGGTGCGTCCAACATGGGGAAGACGAACATCTTCTGTCCCGCCCTGTACGGGGTTACCGTCTGACCCATGACCGGACTGGAGGAGTGATTTGACCCCCTATCGTCCACGCCGGACGTGCTCCCTTGGGGTGACCGCGGTGCGCGGGTGGAGTGTGAAGGTCATCGGCATCACGGCCGGCCAGGACCTGCCCGACGACTTCGAGGTGGAGGCCGCGATGCAGGCGGCCGAGCGGGAGCTGCCCGGACAGGGCGGCATCGCGTTCGTCGTGGTGCACCGCGGCACCGAGGCGCTGTGGGCGAACATCTGCTGGTGGCAGGCCGACATCCTCTATCACCGGCTGTGGCGGGCCGAGCTCGGCGCCACCGACCTGGTGCGGGTGCCGCCCGACGGGCCGACCGCGTGCGTGTGGGAGCTGGTGGCCATCGACCACGAACGGCGAGCCTGGGTGCGCCATGTGCTGGCCCGCCCCGACGACCCCGACTACACCGGCTACCTCGCTGCGGATCCGCTGGTCGAGGTGGCCTGACCGCCCCACCTTAAGGGCGTGGGAAGGAGATCGTAAGCGGCCTCCGCCATCGTCGGACCCGTCAAGCAGCACGACGGAAGGCTCGACGAAACGACCGGTGTTGAGGCGGGCCGGTCAGGCCAGGCTCGGCGCGTCGCCGAGTTTGAGCCGGCCGCCCTGTTCGTACGCGCCGGCGAACGCCTCCGGCCCGAGCGCCTCGCGTGCCAGGGCGGTGGCGCGGTCGATCTCGACGTGTTCCGACGGGCTGGCGGGGGTGCGGTTGGACCGCCGGACCTCGGCGGCCAGGCCGAGCAGCCGGGCCGCCCGCTCGTGGTGGCCGGCCGTGGCCAGCGCGGCGGCCAGTCCTTCCACGGCCAGCGCCCCCGTCGCCGGATCGCCGATCTTCTGCGCGGCGGCGAACGCCTCCAGGTGCAGCTCTCTGGCGGTCGCCGGGTCGCCGCGCACGTCACGAAGGAAGCCGAGCTCGATCAGGGTGGTGGGCAGGTGCAGGGCGGGATCGGCGTCGGGGTCACGCGAGACCCCGTCGAGCAACTGCGCCAGGTGGGTCTCGGCCAGGTCGAACCGGCCGGCCCGGCGCGCGGAGAAGGCCAGCCCCATCCCGGCCATGAACCGGCCCTCCCGGTAGCCCTGCGTGATGGACAGCCGCAGGGCGTGCCCGCACAGCTCCATCGCCCGTTCGTACTCCCCGCTCTGGAGCGCGATCCAGCCCAGCCAGGCGATGTGACGGGCGGCTTCCGGCCACAGGCCCAGCTCCTCGGCCATGCGCAGACAGTCGGTGAACAGCAGGGTGGCCCGCTCGCCATCGGCCGCGATCTCGGCCTGCCCGGCGAGCCACTCCATGGCCTGCAGTTGCCCCCAGCGGTCGCCGAGCTTCCTGAACAGGCGCAGGCTCTCCCCGCCGTCGCGTTCGAGGGCGACCAGGTCGCGGCGTGTGAAGGCGTTCCGGGCGCGCCTGCTCAGGGCCGCCGCGATGCCCCACTCGTCGCCGATGGCGCGGAAGGTGGCCAGCGCGCCGGTCACCAGCTCCTGCTCGCCGGGCGTCTCGGCGGTGGCCAGCGCCAGGAACAGCTCGGCTCTGGCCCGCTCGCCGGGATCCTCCAACGCTCCGGTGTCCCAGGTGATGTCCTGGTCGAGCATCAGCGCGAACCCGGCGTGCCACGCGTCCGCCCTGGCCCGGCCGGGCGCCTCGCCCTCGACGGCCAGCGCCGCCTCCAGCGACCGCCGCCCTTCGGCCAGCCTGCCGCGCAGGAACCAGTACCAGGTCAGCGCGTTCACCAGCCGCGACGCGCCGTCCGCGTCGTGCTCGCGGACCTGCGTGTCGAGCGCGGCCCGCAGGTTCGCCGCCTCCGCGTCGAGGCGCCTCAGCCACTCCCCCTGCTCGGGTCCGTACAGAGCGGGCTCCGCCTGTTCGGCCAGCGCCAGGTAGTGGCGGGCGTGCGCGTGTCGTACCGTCTCCAGCTCGCCCGTGTCGGACAGGCGGTCGAGGCAGTAGGCGGCCACCGACTCCAGCAGGCGGTAGCGGACGCCCGCCGGCCCCTCGGCGGTGACCACGAGTGAGCGGTCGACCAGCCGGGCGATCAGGTCGAGCACGTCGAGCCCGTCGCCGCCGCAGACCTCCTCGGCCGCCTCCAGCGTGCAGCCGCCGGCGTGCACGGCCAGGCGCCGCAGCACGACGCGTTCGGGCTCGGTCAGCAGCTGCCAGCTCCAGTCGATCACCGCCATGAGCGTCCGCTGGCGTTGGGGGGCGCCGCGCCGCCCGGAGGCCAGCAGCCGGAACCGGTCGTCGAGCCGCGCGAGCACTCCGCGCACGCCGAGCGCCCGCACCCGCGTGGCCGCCAGTTCCAGCGCCAGCGGGATCCCGTCCAGCCCACGGCACAGCTCCGCGACGGCCGCGGCGTTGCCCGCGTCGAGCGCGAACCCGGGGGCGGAGGCGGTGGCCCGCGCCACGAACAACCGCACCGCGTCGGACCGCCCGACCTCCTCGATCTCCAAAGCGGGATCGAGGGGGCCGGGCCCCGTATGAGCCTCCGTATGAACCTCCATATGAACCTCGGTACGGGACTCCGTACGCGATCCCGCGTGAGTCTCCGCACGAGATCCCGCACGGGACTCCGCGCCGAGGGCGGAATACGGGCTGGCCTCGATGGGCGCGGGGAGGCTGAGCGGGGGGACGCTCCACAGCGTCTCGCCCGCCACCGCCAGGGGCTCGCGGCTCGTGGCCAGGACGCGCAGCCCGGGAGCCGAACGGAGGAGCCGCTCCGCCAGGTCGGCGACCTCTTCGACCAGGTGCTCGCAGTTGTCCAGGACGAGCAGCAGCCGCCGGGACCGCAGCGCCTCGGCCAGCCGGTCGGCCGGATCCGCCGGCTCGGCGCCCCCGCGGATGTCGAGTGCCGCCATGACGGCCTCCGCCGCGGACCCGGTGCCCCGGTCGAGCGGGGCCAGCTCGACCAGCCACACCCCGTCCGGGAAGTCGCCGAGCGACTGGGCGGAGACCTCCAGCGCCAGCCGCGTCTTGCCCACCCCGCCGCTGCCCGTCAGCGTCACGAGCCGGGCGTCGCGCAGCAGCGATCGCACCTCGGCCAGCGCGCCGTCTCGCCCGATCAGCTCGCTGAGCGAGGCGGGCAGGTTGGTGACGGGCCGCTCGGCGCAGCCGCTGAGCGCCGGGTCCTGCCCGAGGATCGCCTGGTGCAGGTCGGCGAGCTCGGGCGCGGGGTCGAGGCCGAGCTCGTCGGCGAGCAGCTCGCGCAGTTGGCCATAGCTGGCGAGCGCCTCGCCCTGCCGTCCGGCGCGGTAGAGGGCCCGCATGTGCACGGCCCGCAGGCGTTCCCTGAGCGGATGGCGGGCCACCAGGTCGCCCAGCTCGCCCACGAGCAGGCCGTGCTCGCCCAGGTCGAGGCGTGCCTCGGCGTGCTGTTCGAGGGCGGACAGCCGTTGTTCCTCGAGCCGGACGATCGCGGTGCGGGTGAACTCCTCGTCGGCGAAGTCGGCGTACGCCGGGCCGCGCCACAGTCCGAGCGCCTCGGCCAGGAGCTCCGCTTTGACCTGCGGGCTCTCGGCGGTCTCGGCGCGAGCCAGCAGCTCGGCGAACAGGAGGGCGTCGACCCCGCCGGTGTCCAGGAGGTAGCCGGGGGCGCGGGAGACCACGAGGTGCTTGCCGCCCGGCTCTGCCTCCTCCAGCGCGCGGCGGAGCTGTGAGACGCGCACCTGGAGCGCGGCCGCCGGGTTGCCCGGCGGCTCGTCACCCCACAGGTCGTCGACCAGCCGGTCGGCCGACACGACCTGTCCCCTGTTGACGAGCAGGTCGGCGAGGAGCGCGCGCACTTTCAGCCCGGGGATCGTGACGGTCTCCCCCGCGTCGGTCACGACGGCCAGCGGCCCGAGCACCTTGAAACGCATGTTCGACACCTTATGCGCCGCCTTAAGCCGACGAGAAGAACATCGAAAGGCCTTTCGATCACCTTTGACGCAATGGGAAAGGGGAACTCTGATGAACACCACAACCCTGGCAGGGCGCCGGGAGTGGATCGGGCTGATCGTGCTGGCCTCGGTCGCCCTTTTGCTCTCGCTCGACGTCAGCGTGCTCTACCTGGCATTGCCGCATCTCAGCGCGGATCTCGGCACCACCGCGTCGCAACAACTGTGGGTCATGGACATCTACTCGTTCATGCTGGCCGGTTTCCTGGTCACGATGGGCACGCTTGGGGACCGGATCGGCCGCCGGAAGCTGCTGATGATCGGGGCGGCGGCGTTCGGTGTGGCTTCGGTGATCGCCGCCTACTCCACGAGTGCCGAGATGCTGATCGTGACCCGGGCGCTGCTCGGCATCGCGGGGGCGACGCTGATGCCGTCGTCCATGGCGCTGATCCGCAACATGTTCATGGACCCCAAGCAGATGGGCGCGGCGATCGGGCTGTGGTTCGGCTGCTTCATGGTGGGCATGGCGCTCGGGCCGCTGGTCGGCGGGCTGCTGCTGGAGCACTTCTGGTGGGGGTCGGCGTTCCTGCTCGGCGTGCCGTTCATGGTCGTGCTGCTGGTCACCGGGCCGGTGCTGCTGCCCGAGTATCGCGACCCGGACGCGGGCCGGCTCGACCCAACCAGCGTCGCCCTGTCGCTGGCGACCATCCTGCCGATCATCTACGGCCTCAAGGAGGTGGCCAGGAGCGGCTGGCAGCCGCTGCCCCTCGGCGCCGTCGTGGTCGGGCTGGCGCTCGGTGTGATGTTCGTGCGGCGGCAGCGCAACCTGGCGAGCCCGCTGCTGGACCTGCGACTGTTCGACAACCGGGCCTTCGCGACCACGCTGTCGCTCCTGCTGCTCGGCGGGGTCGTCATGGCGGGCACCACGTTGATGTCCACGATGTACCTGCAGATGGTCGAAGGACTCTCGCCGCTGAATGCGGGGCTCTGGCTGCTGCCGCAGAACCTGGCCATGATCGTCGCGCTGGCGCTCGGCCCGGCGCTGACCCGCTGGATGCGTCCCGCGTACGTGATGGGCATCGGGCTGCTGGTGGCGGCGCTCGGGCTGATCGTGCACACCCAGGTGCCCAGTTCGGGCGGCACCGGCATGCTGGTGATCGGCCTGGCGCTGGCATCGGCCGGCATCGCGCTGCCGATGAGCGTGGGCAACAGCGTGATCATGACGGCGGCTCCGCCGGAGAAGGCCGGGTCGGCGGCGGCGCTGTCGGAGACGAGCGGCGAGTTCGGGGTGGCCGTGGGCGTGGCGGTGCTGGGCAGCCTGGGCACCGCCGTCTACCGTGCGGTGCTGCCCGAGACGTTGCCTTCGGAGAGCGTCCGCGAGGGCATCACGGCCGCCCTGCGCGTGCCCGAGGTGCTGGAGATCGCCCGCACCGCGTTCACCACGGGCCTCAACGTCGTCGCCGCGGCCGGCGCGCTGATCTTCATCGGGCTCGCGATCGTCACGGTGGCGCTGCTCAGGCGGCACACCATGCCGGATCAGGTCCCCGCGTGACCGTACGAGAGGCCGCGGTCAGGGGTCGAGCGGGGGCGCCTTCCGGGCGGAGCCGCGGTAGAGCTCCGGGTCGTAGCGGCGGTCGTTGACGTCGAGCCTGGCGTTGGCCGCCTCCACGAGGTCGACGCCCAGCACGTCGGCCAGGCGGACCAGATAGGCGGTCACGTCGCCGAGCTCGGAGCGCACCCGGGCCAGGGTGGCGGGGTCGAGGTCCAGCGACTCCTCAGGGGTGAGCCACTGGAACTCCGCCACCAGCTCGCCGGCCTCCCCGCTCAGGGCCATCGCCAGGTTCTTCGGCGTGTGGAACCTCTCCCAGTCTCTGGCCCTGGCGAACTCGCGCAGGCGTGCGGCCAGTCGTTCCAACTCGGTGCTCACGTGAGCCGAGCCTATCGGGCGCGACCGAGGCGGACCGAGGCCGACCGGGGACAGCGCATGGGAACGGGCACGGGAACGGGCATGGGACAGGTATCACGCGCCGGGTCGGGCCCTCCGTCATGGGTGAGAGCGAACGCCCACGACCAAAAGGGCCGGCATGTGCGTCATCCTGTTCGGCACGGGGAACCCGTCCGGGCCCATCGCCTACGTCGTACTGGGCCGCCGGCTCCTGCCGCGCGGTCCGGCGGCGGCCGGACCGCTGCCGTCGGAGGTCCGGTCATCCTGAAGGGTCACGTCAGCTCCGATGCAGACGAATCCGGCAGAAGCGGCCAGCAGCTCACCGGAGGCGGCCCGCTGCGCCTCGGCGAGCGCGGTGGCCGCGGAGTGACCGGCGGCGAGCAGGCGGTGCAGGGCGATCATGGGCTCGGCGGTCTCGGCATCGGGGACGGAGACCACCGAGCCGATGATCGTACGGGCGCCGTGGGCGAGGAAGGTGGCGCTGAGCCCGAGCAGCTCGTCCCCGGCGCGCACGATGGAGCGCCCGCTGTCACACGCCGCCAGCACCACGATCTGCGGCGAGCGGCGGAGCCGTTCGAGGTCGTAGAGCGTGAGCGGGCCGTCCGACAGTTGCAGCGAGGAGAACAGCGGGTTGGTGGCGTGCAGGCGGCCGTGCGCGGCCAGGTGGGCCAGGCGGGCGCCGTCGAGGCCGGTGAGCACGGCCTCGGTGTTGGCCTCGGCCCCGACGAGCACGGGCGCCGCGTGGATGCCCGCGACGGCCTCGGCCTCCGCCCGCGCCCCGGGCAGCCCCGGCCCCGCGACGGCCAGGACGTGCCCGCTCTCGCCCGGCGCGGCGGCGGCGGCGTGCCACAGCGTCGCGGAGGGCGAGACGGTGACGGGCCGGCCGGCGCAGGAGGGCAGGATCGACCACGGCAGCGCCTGCAGGAACCCGGTGGGGATCACCACGAGCGGCCGATCGCCGATGACCCTCGCGAGCGGGCCGAGCAGCATCCGGTCCAGGTGCTCGGCGGCGTGCCGCAGCATCCTGCCGGCCGCGCCGCGGTTGGCCGCGTCGGCACGGCCGGCCAGGCGGCGCAGCGCGAAGGGGATGCGGTCGATGAGGTCCCTGACCGGTGCGGCGGCTCCGAGCCGGTGCAGCGACAACCGGCCGTCCGCGACGGTGACGGCGTGCAACTCCCCGTCGAGCAGCACGAACTCGACGAGCGCCGCGTCCGCGAGGGCTCCGGCCAGCGTGGCCGCCCCGACCGGGCGGGCGCTCAGCGGCGAGCGGACCGCCGGTTGGCGGCGGCGGTAGTCGCGGATGTCACGTTCCAGAGCCAGCTGCCGCTGGACCAGCCGCCCGGCGCCGTGTCCCGCCCGGCGCCTCTCGTTGATCTCGCTCATCACCGCCCGCAGCTCGGACAGCGCGGCGGCCAGGTAGGGGTCGTCGGGCGGATGGACCGGCGGCATCAGCAGGTGGCTGGCCCGCCCCTCCTCGGCCCAGGCGAACACCGTCTCGGCCCGGCCGGTGCGCAGGGCCATGCCCAGCCCGAGCCCGGCCAGGTCCAGGCGGTACTGGGCGCTGTAGGCGCGCAGGTCGGTCGCTCCCAGGGTGGCGCGGT
The DNA here is from genome assembly GCF_040649575.1 of Nonomuraea sp. NPDC048916. NCBI lineage: Bacteria > Bacillati > Actinomycetota > Actinomycetes > Streptosporangiales > Streptosporangiaceae > Nonomuraea > Nonomuraea sp. NPDC048916. Next base: position 80,633 of record NZ_JBEZFS010000012.1, on the reverse strand, counting down.
GCTCGTCGAGGACCCGCAGCCCGGCCCTGGCCGCCGTCACGGCGCCCCGCTGGTTGCCCATGGTGAGCCGCAGCAGCGCGGTGGCGTGCCAGGCCCTGGCCCGCAGCAGGGCGGGGCCGCGCAGGCGCGGCTTGGCCGCCTGTTCGAGCTGCCTGCGGGCCTGTTCCACCCGCCCGCGCCGCAGGGCGAGCTGGGCGGCGAGAATCCGGGCCTCCACGGCCACGCCGGGCCAGCCCGCCGTGGTCAGGTCGGCCGCGACCCGTTCCAGCAGCGCCGCCGCCGGGGCCCGGGTCCTGCTCGCGGCCAGCGACCGCAGCACCGCGAACCTGGCCAGCGCCGCCCATTCCGGCCTGCCCTGGCGGGTGAACTCCGTGACGGCGAGCCTGGCCTCGCGTACGGACTCGTCGTCGTCGCCTTCCAGGCCGGCCGTACGGGCGAGGAGCAGCCGCACCTCCGGCAGGCCGATGGCGCGGCGGCTGCGCCTCAGCTGCTCGACCGCCTCCCGGGCGGCGAGCCGGGCCTCCGACACGAGACCCACCGAGAGCAGCAGCTCGCCCCGGTCGGCGAGCAGCCAGCCGAGCTGGTGCGTGCCGAGCGCCCGGAAGCGTTCCTCCGCGCCGTCGAAGGAGGCCAGGGCGGACGGCACGTCGCCGCGCAGGGCGCTCACCCAGCCCAGGTTCAGCCGGACGATGGCCAAGGAGAGGTCGAGACCGAGCGCCGTGCACAGCTCCTCGGCCTCGCGCAGGTCCGTCTCGGCGGCGGCGAACTCGTGCCGGTAGCCGTGCACGATGCCCCGGTTGGACAGCACCCGCTGCAACCACAGATGATCGCCCGCGCGGCGCAGCGCGGGCACGGCCAGCCGGTATCCGGCCAGGGCGTCGTCGCCGCGGCCGAGGTGGTTGAAGATCGCCGCCCGCTGGGCCTCGGCCCGGGCGCGCACGACGCCGTGCAGGGTGGGCAGCACGCTCTCGATCTCGTCCAGCGCGTGGTGGGGCCGGCCGCGCAAGCTGGTCACGAACGCGAGCCGGATCCTGGCCTCGGCCGCCAGCTCCGGCGACCCCGCCCGGGCGCCGAGCCGCATCGCGGCGCGCAGGTGGCGCGTCGCGGTGGCCAGGTCGAGCAGGTGCGTGGCCGCCACCCCCATGGCCCGCTCCGCGACCGACTCCAGCGCGATGTCACCCCGCGCGCGGGCCGCCCGGACGGCGCCGGCCGCGACGGACGTCAGCTGGGCGGGGTCGGCCTCGGCGAGGCGCAGCATGGCCTCGGCCAGATCCGTTGGAGTCCGGCTCACCTTTCGCAGTGTGGCGGAAGAGCCCACGCCTGTGATGTATCAGCCGGGAGACAACCCGTCAGCGGCCGAACCGGGCGCGCTGTTGCCGTCCGAACCGGAAATCCCGACAATACGAGCTCTAGGCGGACGTCCGGTCCGCCGGTCGGCGACCCCTCAGACGGGAGGCGCCAGATGCGTGATGATCCGACCGTCATCGCCCTGGTCGCCCGCGCGCGCAAGGGCGACCAGGGCGCGTGGAACGAGCTCGTGGAGCGCTACCTGCCGCTGATGTGGTCGATCTGCGGGAGACACCGGCTGAGCCGGCCCGACGCCGACGACGTGGTGCAGACCGTCTGCCTGCGCCTGGTCGAGCACCTGGCCGTGCTGCGCACTCCCGCCGCCCTGCCCGGCTGGATCGCCGTCACCACCCAACGCGAATGTGTCCGCGTTCTGCGGGCAGTACGCAGACGCGAGGTCGCCGAACAACCCATGAGCGTCGACCTGGCAGCCGAGGACGAGGCCACCACGATGATCGAACAAGAGCTGGAGCGGGCGGAGCGGCAGGCGGCGTTACGCGCGGCCTTCGCCCAGCTGCCGCCCCTGTGCCGGAAGCTGCTCACGCTGCTCATGCGCGACCCGCCCCCCTCGTACGCGGAGATCGGCGACCTGCTCGGCACCCCGGTCGGCGGCATCGGCCCGACACGTGCCCGATGCCTGGCCAGGCTGCGCCAGAGCCCCTACCTGCACGGCTACCTGAGCGGAGAGGGCGGCGGCGATGCCCGAACACCGGTCTGAGAACCGATGGAGCGACGAGAGGCTCCTGGACGAGCTCGCCACGGCGATGCGAGCGGCCGAGGAGATCCCCCGCGAGGTCGTCGAGTCGGCGCGGGCGGCGTTCGCCTGGCGCGACATCGACGACGAGCTCGCCCGGCTCGCCTACGACTCCGAGGTGGACGGCGAGCCCGCCGAGGCGCTCACCCGATCCGAATCCGCCCCGCTGCGGGCCATGACCTTCGTCTGCCGGTCGCTGACCATCGAACTGGAGGTGGCCGACGACGCCCTGATCGGCCAGGTGGTGCCGAGTCAGGTGGCCGACATCCACGTACGGGTCCTCTCGGGGGTGGCCGCCACGGTCCGCACTGACGAGGTCGGCGGGTTCGCCATCAGGCCGATCCCCGATCACCCGTTCCACCTGCAGTGCCGCACCTCCGACGGCGTCAGTGTGGCGACGAGCTGGATCACCCTGTAAGCCCGTCCCTCCCCTCTGTATCAGCCGGCTGTATCAGGTGGCTCCGCGCGCCCTCCGATAGGTACAGAGCCGTCGAAGGAGGGAACCCCATGCCGTACTCGGACGCGACCACCCCGACCGACCGATACCTTTCCCGCGAGATCGTGGTGGAGTCCCGGGACGAGGGGCTGCTGCTGGCCGAGCTCAAGGGGTTCGTCGCCGGAGAGCCGGAGGGCGACCACGTGCTCGGCCTGACCCGCATCCGCCTCGATTCCCTCGACCGTTTCCCGTTCGACCCCGAGCTCGACGCGCGGATGCGGGACGAAGCGGGCACCACGGCGCGCGGCGCGGACCCGAGCGACCTCGACCGGGTGCTCTACCACCTGCGGGACAGGTTCCAGCGGACGACGCAATGGGTGCCCCGGATGGCCAAGATCCGCATGTACGCCGAGGGCACGCCCTACACGGGCGGCGGCACCGGCGACCCCCAGGAGCTCGCCGCCGGCACCGAGGTGGTCATCGAACCCCGTGAGTCCTACCAGGGCCCCCGGGTCAGGATCGGGATCCTGGACGGCGCGCTCTACCGCCACCCGGGGCTCGCCGGGCACTATCTCGCCGACTCCTCCGTGTTCGGCGCCACCGACCACACCGACCCGCCGGCCACGCTGGGGCACGCGGTCCACCTGGCCGGCATCGTGGCCCGGCAGGCGCCCGGCGCGGACCTGGTGATCCGCCAGGCGCTCGACGCGTCCAACGAGGTCGACTCCTGGACTCTGGCCAAGGCGATGGTCCGCTTCAGCGGCGAGGTGGACCTCCTGCTCACCTCACTCGGCGGCGCGACCTGGGACGACAAGCGGCCGTTCGTGCTGGAGCGGGCCGAGTCGCGTTTGGACTGCGTGCACGTCGCCAGCGCGGGCAACTGGGGCAAGGTCGTGCGGCCGGGGCCGTACCCCAGCCCGACGCGCGACAGCGCGATCTTCCCCGCCGCCCTGCCCGGCGTGATCGCCGTGGGCGCCCTGGACGACGAGGGCGGGCGCGCGGACTACTCGCAGTCGGGTCCCTGGATGAGCCTCATGGCGCCCGGCGCGCACGACGGCCTGTTCCTGGAGCGGGCCGCCCTGCTCGCGCGGAACTCGCACGGGGCCCTGGTCGCCAACACCGACCGCAAGCCGGTGAACTTCGGCGGCGTCGCCAGGTGGCCGGGCACGTCCGCGTCCGCCGCGTACGTGGCCGGCGCGCTCGCGGCCGTCGCCATGGCGCAGGGCACGAGCCTCCAGGAGGCCGCGGAGACCGTGCTCTCCGGCCATCCGGGCCTCGCCCAGGAGATCCCGCAGGTCCGCGGCATCCGCCCCTACTCCCCCGACCGCGACCGCTACTGACCATGCCCGCCGGTCACTCGTTGGATCTGTCCAGGCGGTTGAGCGCGCAGGCCAGGGCGGTGCCGTACACGACGTGGCCGGCGGCCATCACGGCGGGACGGCCGGGCCGGTCGCGGTGGATCGGCGGGAGGGCGGTCGTCTTGGGCACCCAGCCCGCGTAGCTGACGAGCCAGATCGTCAGGCCGTAGACGATGCCCGCCGGCACCCGGGCGCGGCGGCGCCGGGACAGCAGCCCGAACAGCGCGCCGGAGCCGATCCCGAAGCCGAAGTGGGCGGCGGCGGCCAGCACGCCCTCGCCCGGTTTGCGCCTGTGCTTACTGCCCGGCAGGAAGGAGCGGACGATGTGCTTGGGCGGCTGGCCTCCCATGAGCCCGGCGCGCTCCCCGGCGACCATGACGGCGCTCATCACCCCCGTGGCCAGCGCTCCGCTCACGGCACCGTTGACAAGGTTTCGCATCATGCGGGTCGGCTGCCCGCCGGCGCGGACGGGAAACGGCAGGCCGGCGCGCACCGGCCTTCGCCTCCGGGCGGCCGGACATCACGTCAAGGGGCGCCGGCGCCCCTCAGGTAGGCCACGACCATCTCGCCGACCATGGCGCGCAGCCGGGCCCGGTGCTCGGGCGCGGTCATGTCACGGCCGAACAGCGCACCGAACGTGTGCTGGTTGGCGACCCGGAAGAAGCAGTAAGCGCTGATCATGATGTGCACGTCGACGGCGTCGGCCTCGGTGACGAAGTCGCCGCTCCGGCGGCCCGCGTCCAGGATGCGCGAGATGACGTCGAGCACCGGGGTGCCGAGGTTGGCCAGCACCTCGGACTTGCGGATGTGCTCGGCCTCGTGGATGTTCTCGATGGCGACGAGCTTGATGAAGTCGGGATGGGCCTCGTGGTGGTCGAAGGTCAGCTCCGCCAGCGTGCGGATCGCCTCGACCGGCGCCAGGTGCTCCACGTCGAGGGTGCGCTCCAGCTCGCGCACCTCGGAATAGGCCTTCTCCAGGGCCGCGATGTAGAGCCGCTCCTTGCTGCCGAAGTAGTAGTAGATCATGCGCTTGGTGGTGCGCGTGAGCTCCGCGATCTCGTCGACCCTCGCTCCGGCGTAGCCCGCCCGGGCGAACTCCCGCTGGGCCACCTCGAGGATCTCGGCCCTGGTGCGGTCGGCGTCACGCCGGCGTTCTCCCGCGGCTGGGACGGCGGGCTGCGAGGTCATGTGGCTCCACGAAGCTGTCGGACGGGATCGGCCCCATCCTAAGGTCGCGGACCTCAGCGACGGATCCCGGCGTGCTGTGCGGCCAGCCGCACGGGCGCGTTGGCCGCGCCGTAGCCGCGGTAGCCGCCCAGCCGCTGGACCAGCTCGAAGAAGACCCGCCCCACCGTGATCGTGTAGAGGTGGAGGAACTCCCCGTGCTCGTCCCGGTCGTACAACAGCCCGAGCTCGCGCAGCTCCGGTGACACGTCGTGGCGGGCCTCCAGGTCGTCGTAGTAGTTGTCCGGGATCGGCAGCAGCAGGCCGGGATGGGCGGCGCGCAGCAGGCGGGCCGTGGTCACGAGGTCGTCGCAGGCGAGGGCGATGTGCTGCCACGGCACGTGCTGCCCGCCGACCTGCGCGATGTTGAGCACCATCCGCACCGCCCCGTCGTCGCTGGACATCGCCTTGCTGCGGAGCAGGCCGTACGGGTCGGGCAGTTCGAGGCTCGGCAGCGGGCGCAGCCCCAGCACGCCCCGGTAGAACAGCGCGGCCTCGTCGAAGTGGTGCAACGGCTGGGTGAGCGCCACATGGTCGATGTGGGTGACGTGGCCCGCGACCGGCTCGCGCGGGCCGAAGTCGCCGGTCCAGCTGGAGTGGCCGGGGCGCCCGGTGCGGCAGAAGAAGATCCGGGTCCCGTCGGGCGCGGCGATCGCGTCGAGCGGCGCCTCACCCGGCCCGCGCTCGCGCGGCAGCACCGGCGCGAGCAGCGATCCCGCGCGCGCGGCCGAGCCCGCCGGGTCGGGGCTCTCCAGCCCGAGCGCCGCCAGCGCGGCTCCCTCCGGCGCGGCCCCCTCCGGCGCGGGCTCCATGGTCGCGGATCCGGCCAGCGCGGACCCCACGGTCGCGGACCCCACGGTCGCGGATCTCGCCAGCGCGGACCCAACGGTCGCGGGTCCCTCCGGCGCGGGCTCCGGGTCCGTGGTGTTGAGCAGGATCCTGGCCTCACGTTGCTCCCACAGCTCCACCGGCTTGGCGGCGTGCCGGCCGGTGAGCGCGAAGCCGAGCGCGGTGAGCAGCTCACGCAGCCGTACGCCGTCGGAACCGCCCGGCTCGGAGGCCACCGGCTCGGAGGCCACCGGCTCGGAGGCCGCCGGTTTGGGGATGGTGAGTTCGGCGAAGGCGAAGCCGGTGGGGACGACGGGAGGCGGCATCTTGGGCGCCAGGCCGACCGCCTCCTCCAGGGCGAGGAGCGAACGCATCGCGTCCCCCGCCGTACGGCCGGCGTCGGCCTGGCGGAAGACGTCGTTGAACACCTCCAGCGACAGCGGTCCCTCGTAGCCGGTCTTGAGCACGTGGCCGACCAGCCCGGCCAGGTCGAACCCGCCCTGGCCGGGGAAGCAGCGGTAGTGGCGGCTCCACTGCAGCACGTCCATCGCCAGCCGGGGCGCGTCGGCGAGCTGAAGGAAGAAGATCTTCTCTCCGGGGATCGCCTCGATGCCGATCGGGTCGGACCCGCGCGACAGGATGTGGAAGCTGTCGAGGCAGGTGCCGAGGTTGGGGTGATCGGCCAGGTGGACGACGCGCCAGGCGTGCAGATACTCGCTGACGTGCCGCCCCCATGCCAGGGCCTCGTAGGCGAGGCGGATCCCGTGCCGGGCGGCCCGCTCGGCGAGCAGGTGGAGCTGCTCGGCGGCCAGGTCGTCGTCGCCGACGCTGTCGGGGGAGACGCTGGAGCAGACCAGCAGCAGGTCGGCGCCCAGCCGCCGCATGAGGTCGAACTTGCGCTCGGCCCGGCGCAGGTTGGCGGCCAGCACCTCGGCGGGGACGGCCTCGAAGTCACGCAGTGGCTGGTAGAGGTCGATGCCCAGCCCGAGGTCGGCGGCCCGCGCGCGCACCTCCTCGGGCGACAGCGGGCTGGCGACGAGGTCGTTCTCGAAGATCTCCACGCCGTCGAACCCGGCGGCGGCGATCGCGTCCAGCTTCTCGGCCAGCGTGCCGCTCACCGAGACGGTGGCGATGGACTTGCGCATGCCGGGCTCCTGTCAGGCGGTGACGAGGTCGGTCAGGTGGGTCAGCATCCGGGCGGCGTCGGGCTCCTTGCCGGTGAACAGCCGGAAGGAGTGGGCCGCCTGTGACATGGCCATCCCGCCGCCGTCGAGGGTCCGGCAGCCGATCGCCCGCGCCGTCTGCAGCAGCTCGGTCTCGAGCGGCAGGTAGACGATGTCGGCCACCCAGAGCCCGGGGTGCAGCAGCTCGGCGGGCAGGGCGAGGCCCGGGTGGTGGGCCATGCCGGTGGGGGTCGCGTGCACCAGCCCGTCGGCCGTGGCCAGGCCGGCCTGGTCGGCGCGGTCGGCGGCGCGGGCACGATCGGGGCCGAACCGGCGGGCCAGCTCGGCGGCCAGGGACTCCGCCCTGGCGGGCTCGGCGTCGACGAGGGTCACCCGGCCGGCTTCGAGCGTGAGCAGGGCGTGGGCGACCGCGACGCCCGCGCCTCCCGCGCCGAGCTGCACGACCTCGCGGGTGGGGGCGCCGGGCAGGTCGCGGGCGAAGGACTCGGCGAAGCCGGTCCAGTCGGTGTTGTGCCCGATGGCCCGGTCGCCGTCGAAGACGACGGTGTTGACCGCGCCGAGGATCGCGGCGTCCTCCGACAGCCCGTCGAGGTGCGGGATGACGGTCTGCTTGCAGGGATGGGTGATGTTCAGGCCGTCGTAGCCGAGCCGCCGGGCCGTACGGACCAGGTCTCCCACGTCTTCGGCGGCGAGCCCGAGGACATCGAGGTCGATCAGCCGGTAGGCGTAGTGCAGGCCGTGGAAGCGTGCCTCGCGCTCGTGCAGGGCAGGGCTGAGCGAGGCGCCGATGCCGGAGCCGATCAGCCCGATCAGATAGGAGGTCATCCACCCTCGCCTCAATGTACGAACTAGTGAGTTAGTCATATCCCATCCCAGGCCGGGAGGAAAGAGGCGCGTTCTCATCACGGCACTTGACATGTGAAATGAGTCACTGCAGCATCTGCAATTAACTATCTAGTTCGTAACTCGCCGGAAATCTCTGGAAGGCGGACTCGCGTGGCGGGAGCCCCGGCCTCCCACGACGCGCGCCGGGGGACAGCCGACCACCTCCATCGAAGCCGCAAGGAGCACTCGTGACCGATCGATCACCCGGCGACCAGCAGGGCACGCCGCGCAAGGCGGCACTCGCCGCCTGGATCGGCAGCGCGCTGGAGTACTACGACTTCTTCATCTACGGCAGCGCGGCGGCCCTGATCTTCTCGAAGGTGTTCTTCGACGAGTCGGACCCCGCCACCGCCACGCTCCAGTCGCTGGCCAGCTTCGGTGTGGCCTATGCGGCCAGACCGGTCGGCGCCTTCATCCTCGGGCACGTCGGCGACAGGTTCGGCCGCAAGAAGATCATGGTCTTCACGCTGATCCTGATGGGCGTCTCGACCTTCCTCATCGGCTGCCTGCCGACCCGCGACCAGATCGGCGGCCTGGCCCCGGCGCTGCTGGTGCTGCTACGCGTGCTGCAGGGCCTGTCGGCGGCCGGCGAGCAGGCCAGCGCCAACTCCATGACGCTGGAGCACTCCCCCGCGCACCAGCGCGGCTACTACACCAGCTTCACGCTCAACGGCACGCAGTTCGGCCAGATCCTGGCCACCTTCGCGTTCATCCCGGTCGCGGCCCTGCCGGAGGAGCAGTTGCTCAGCTGGGGCTGGCGGGTGCCGTTCTGGCTCAGCGTGGCCGTCGCGGTGGTCGGCTGGGTCATCCGCCGCAAGCTGGAGGAGACCCCCGCCTTCGAGCGTGAGGTGGCCGAGGGCACCGTGCCGAAGATGCCGCTCTCCCTGCTCTTCCGCGACCACTGGGCGAGCGTGCTGCGCGTCGTCTGCGCGGCCCTGATCGCCACGGTCAGCACGATCTTCACCGTCTGGGCGCTCAACTACGCCACCAGCGACGCGATCGGGCTCGACAAGGCCACCATGCTCTGGGTCGGCGTCGCCGCCAACGGCGTGGCCCTCGTGACGATCCCGCTGTGGGCGCGGCTGTCGGACCGGATCGGCCGCCGGCCCGTCTTCCTGATCGGCGCCGTCGGCAGCCCCATCATGATCTTCGTCTACCTGGCGGCGATCAACTCGAAGAGCTACCCGCTGATCTTCCTGGTCGGCATCCTGACGCTCGGCGTCGTCTACAGCGCCTCCAACGGCATCTGGCCCTCGTTGTACGGCGAGATGTTCACCACCAAGGTGCGCCTGTCGGGCATGGCGATCGGCACCCAGATCGGCTTCGCCATCGCCGGGTTCGCGGTGGCCTCGGCCGCCGGGATCGTCTCGCCGTCAGGCTGGCTGGGCCTGCAGGGCTGGACCGGGGTGGCGATCTTCACCGGCATCCTCTGCGCGATCAGCGCGATCGCCGTCCTGACGGCCAGGGAGACCGCCCACGTGCCGACCGAGGAGCTCGGCCTGAAGCCCGCCGGCGACGGCGTCTCCACTCCCGCCTGAGCCGGTCACCCGGGTGGGGCCGTGCTCTCACGGACGATCAGCTCCGTGGCCAGCTCCACCCGGCGGCTCTCCGGCACCTCGCCGCGCCGATGGCCCAGCTCGACCAGGTGGCGGGTCGCGGCCAGCCCGCCGTTCCAGTTGGTACGGACGATCTCCATCGCCCAGGGCGACTCGACCTCGGCGAAGACCAGGTCGACCAGCCCGGCCGGGGTGTCGCCCTGGCCGGCCCGCCGCCCGGCCGGAGGCCCGGCGGCTCAGGGGTCCCCGGCCGAGACGTCCAGCGCATACTCGGTCACCCGCTGCCCGTGCGGGCCGTACGACGGCGCGTGAGAGGGGTCCGGCAGGGCCTCCTCCAGCACCACCGGCCCGCCCCGGCGGGCGGCGGCCCGGGCCAGCGACAGCAGCAGGAAGTGGTCGGTCACGTCGACGAAGAACGGCCTGCGGAGCGAGCCGGGGCGGGCGGCGGCGAGGCGGGCGAAGAAGCGCCGCGGGATCCGGCGCCGTTCCAGCCATCGGGCCGTCCGCGTCACGTAGGCGGCGTCCGGCTCGCCGGCGGCCGGCATGGGCAGGTCGGCCGCGCTCATCCGCCACCCGGCGCGGACCAGCACGACGCGCCCCACCTGGAGCCGCGGCCACGCGCACGGCTCGTCGGCGCTCCCGCCGATCTCCCAGGGATCCGGCAGGGCGGTTGACGGCTCGCCGAAGACGCGGACCAGGAACGACCAGGCGGGAGGCAGTGTCGCGTCGCCGGCCAGCCCCAGATGGGCGGGCAGCACCAGGTTCCCGTCCCCGTCTGACAGCACCAGGCGCAGGCTGCCCGGATCGTAGGAGACGCGCAGGTCGGCCACCGACAGGGCCGGCCAGCCGGTGACGGTGAACGGGTAGTCGATGGCGGCGCCCGAGGCGGGCCGCAGGTTGAGGTGGGCGCCGAAGCCGCCCAGGCACTCGGCCACCGGGCGCGGCTCCACGGCGGGCGCGGAGACGCCGGCCAGGGCGAGCAGGTGACGGATCCTGCCGATGCCCCGGCCGTAACCGGCGGTGACCGCGTTGACCACGAACTCGGGTCCCGGCAGGAGGTGGCCATGGCAGGTGATGGAGCCGGGCGGGCGGAGGTGGCGCGGCCAGGAGGCCGCCATCTTGTCCACCAGGTCGGGATCGGCGACGACCACGCCCCGGGCGTCGGTCGATCCGCCGTACAGGATCTCGCAGGTCTCCCGCCTGAGCCTGGCCAGCTCGCGCACCGCCGGGCCGGCCGGCGTGGAGCCGCGGTCGAGGAGGTGCGCGTCGTGGTAGAAGCGGACGAACGGCACCGTGGCGTGCTCTCCGTGGCTGCGCACGAAGTGCTCGGCCGCCGTGAGCTTGACCGGGAGGTCGGGGTCGAACACCGCGGCCAGCCGGCGCACGGTGTTCAGGTCGCGGAAGACCGGCTCCCAGGCGGCGCGCCCGCAGACGGCCGGCGGCTCGGGCGACACCGCGGTCTCCAGGCGCACGTTCCGCACCGTGAGGTCGGCCGTGTCGCCGAGCCGGGCGAGCAGCCAGCCGGTCACGTCCCGGATCCGCTCGCGCGGCGCCTGCTCCACCTCGCGGAGCGCGGTGGGCAGCCAGGGCCGGTCCGACGAGTCATCGGGCAGCACCTCCTCGACCCAGGCGGCCAGGTCGGCGATCGGGTCGAGAGCCTGGTCGGCGAACGGCCGCCGCCGCTCCAGCAGCCCGGCCGCGAGCAGCCGGGCCACCAGCCCGGACGAGGCCGCGGCGCGTTCGAGGCCGCCGACCGTGGGGGCGGGGGTGTTGCGCACCCAGGCGAGCAGCCCGGCCAGCATGGGCTCGGCCGGCATGCGGACCGGCGTCTCCTCCGGACCGGCTCCCAGGAACCAGAGCCAGCCGTCCTCCTGCCGCAGGCTCGGGTTGACCCGCACCCGCACGGCCTCGCGCAGCCCGGGGCGCTTCGCGAGCGCCTCCCAGACGCGCGACACCGTGCCGAGATCGACCTCGGGAACGACGCTCCGGCGCAGCTCGTCAGGCGGCGTCATGGCCGGGCCGCCGTCGTCGTCCCAGTGGCCGAGCCCGCTGATCGTGGTGGCGGCGTACGGGCTGGTCCTGGTGGCGGCGCGGGCCGCGTACCTGGCCAGGCGGCCGAGCACGGGGCGTTCGGGCGGCTCGCCGGGGCGGGCGAGCCAGCCGTCCAGTTCGGCGGAGAGCTCCGGGTTGGCGGCGGCCAGCCCGCGCCGGAAGTCCTCGTCGCAGGCCAGGACGCGCAGCGCCTCGGCCTTCTCCGCCAGCTCGGCGGCCAGCGTCCGAGACAGGCCGGCGTCGGGCTCGCCGTCGCCCGCCTCTTCGCCTGCCTTTTCGCCCGTCTCTTCGGCGGTGATGAGCCGGTCGACTTCGCCCGTCTCTTCGGCGGTGATGAGCCGGTCGACCAGTTCCCAGGTGCGCGTGAACCTCAGCCCTTCCAGCCCGCCGACCGGTAGTCCCGCCACTCGCACGCCGAAGACCTCACCCACCCGATAGTCCATCGTGCTCCCCCTGTGTGGACTCCTGGCGACACCTTCCTTTCTCCCCCGGCCTGGGGGGAACGTCGCACCCCGCGCCTTTACCTGATATGCGCGGTGAAATAGGTCCCCATAGACCGTCGCGCGGGCACATCTCCACCCGCGCCCATTCCGGGGTACCCGCTTGCAATGCCGCGTCAGGACTGCCGTAATTTAGGCAAGGCTTACCTACCGGCAGGAGCCACCCGTGTTCGCCAGCTACCTCATCGGGCTACGCGAGGGCCTGGAGGCGACGCTCGTCGTCTCCGTTCTCGTCGCCTTCCTCGTCAAGAGCGACCGTAAGGACCGGCTCCTCCACGTGTGGACGGGAGTCGCCACGGCCGTCGCGCTGTCCATCGGGTTCGGCGCCCTGCTCACCTTCACCGCGGCCCAGCTCGACTTCACCAGCCAGGAGCTGTTCGAGGCCATAACCTCGCTGCTCGCCGTGGTGTTCGTCACCTGGATGATCTTCTGGATGCGCCGCACCGCCCGCGCGCTCTCCGGCGAGCTGAGAGACAGGCTCGGCGACGCGCTGCGGCTCGGCTCGCTCGCCGTCGTCGTGATGGCCTTCCTGGCCGTGGCCCGCGAAGGACTGGAGACGGCGCTGCTGTTCTTCGCCTCCGTCCAGGGCGCCACGGTCAACGCCCAGCCGCTGATCGGCATCGGGCTCGGCCTGCTCACGGCCGTGGCCATCGGCTGGGGTCTCTACCGCAGCGCGCTGAGGATCAACCTGACGAGGTTCTTCACCTGGACGGGACTGCTGCTGATCCTGGTGGCCGCCGGCATCTTCAAGTACGGGGTGCACGACCTCCAGGAAGCCGGCGTGCTGCCCGGCCTGAACGCGCACGCGTTCGACATCAGCGCGGCGCTCCCGGCCGACTCGTGGTATGGGGCGCTGCTGGCCGGGATGTTCAACATCACGCCACAGCCGAGCGTGCTGGAGGCCGCCGCCTGGGCGCTCTACCTTGTTCCCACGCTCGTCCTCTTCCTGCGCCCGCAGCGCCCCGGGCAGGTCCCGTCGCCCGCGTCCTCTCCTTCGGCAGCCTGAACAGGAGCATCCATGTCCATTCCGACTCTCCGAGGTCTCGGCCTGACGCTCGGGGCGCTGGCACTGTCCGGCCTGACCGCCTGCGGCTCCGGGGAGCCGGACGCGCCCGGTTCCGCCGCGCGGGAGACGGCCGGCAAGATCTCCGTGGCCGCGTCCGACACCGAGTGCGAGGTGGCCGTCTCCGAGGTGGCGGCGGGCACCACCACGTTCTCGATCACCAACGGCGGCGCCAAGGTCACCGAGTTCTACGTGTACGCCCCGGGCGACCGGGTCATGGCCGAGGTGGAGAACATCGTGCCCGGCCTGACCCGCGAGCTCATCGCCGAGTTGCCGGCGGGCTCGTACGAGACGGTCTGCAAGCCCGGCATGGTGGGCAAGGGCATCCGCAACGCCCTCAAGGTGACGGGCGAGCACGAGCCGCTCACCGCCGACGCCAAGCTGGCCCAGGCGACCGCCGACTACAAGCGCTACGTGAGGTCCCAGAGCGACACGCTGCTGGTCAAGACCCAGGAGTTCGTCGACGCGGTCAAGGCGGGGAAGATCGAGGAGGCCAAGGCGCTCTTCCCGGTGTCCCGTACGTACTGGGAGCGGATCGAGCCGGTGGCGGAGATCTTCGGCGACCTCGACCCGGCCATCGACGCCCGCGAGGCCGACCTGGCCGAGGGCGAGGAGTGGACCGGCTTCCACAAGATCGAGAAGGATCTCTGGATCACCAAGGACGTCAGCAAGGACGGCCCGATCGCCGACAAGCTGATCGCCGACGTCAAGACCATCGTGGACAAGGCGAACGCCACCGAGCTCACCCCGCTCAACCTCGCCAACGGCGCCAAGGAGCTGCTCGACGAGGTCGCGACCGGGAAGATCACCGGCGAGGAGGACATCTGGTCGCACACCGACCTGTGGGACTTCGACGCCAACCTCGAAGGCTCCAAGGCCGCGGTCCAGGCGCTCCGGCCGGTGCTCGAGGAGCGGGCGCCCGACCTGGTCAAGACGCTGGACGAGAGGTTCGCCGCGGCCGAGGCCGCGCTCGGCGCCCACCAGAAGGGCGACGGCTGGCGACTGCACGACGAGTTGTCCAAGGCCGAGCTGAAGACGCTGTCGGACGCGATCAACGCGCTCGGCGAGCCGATCAGCAAGATCGCTCCTATCGTCGCGAAGTAACGGGAGGCAGCAGTGGGCGCGCGCATGAGCCGCAGGAAGCTGTTCGGGCTGGGCGCGGCGGGGGCGGCGGTGCTGGGCGCCGGCGCGGTGGCCACGCGCACGCTGGTCGACGAGCCGCCGGTCGCCCGCGCGACCTCGGCCTCCGACCCCGTCCCGTTCTACGGCGAGCACCAGGCGGGCATCGTCACCCCCGCCCAGGACCGGCTGCACTTCGTCGCGTTCGACGTCACCACCGGCCAGCGGGCCGAGCTGGTGGAGCTGCTGCAGGAGTGGACCGCCGCCGCAGCCAGGCTGACCCAGGGCAAGGAGGCGGGCGCCTACGGCGCGGTCGGCGGAGCCGCCGAGGCCGCGCCCGACGACACCGGCGAGGCGCTCGGCCTGCCCGCCTCCGGGCTGACGCTGACGATCGGGTTCGGGCCGTCGCTGTTCGACGACAGGTACGGCCTGGCGGGCAGGCGTCCGGCGGCCCTGGCCGACCTGCCGAAGTTCCCCGGCGAGCGGCTCGACCCCGAGATCTCCGGCGGCGACATCTGTGTGCAGGCGTGCGCCCACGATCCCCAGGTCGCCGTGCACGCCATCCGCAACCTGGCCAGGATCGGCTTCGGCAGGGTGTCGGTGAGGTGGTCGCAGCTCGGCTTCGGCCGCACCTCGTCCACCTCGCGCGCCCAGGCGACGCCCCGCAACCTGATGGGGTTCAAGGACGGCACCAACAACCTCAAACTGGAGGATTCCGAGCTGCTGCGCGACCACCTCTGGGCGGCGGGCAACGACTGGATGGCGGGCGGCAGCTACCTGGTGACCAGGAAGATCCGCATGACGGTCGAGACCTGGGACCGCACCTCGCTGGCCGAGCAGGAGCAGATCTTCGGCAGGGACAAGGGCGAGGGCGCGCCGCTGGGTCTCAAGGCGGAGTTCGACCCGGTCGACTTCGCCGCCAAGGGGCCGGACGGCGTGCCGTACATCAAGGACGACGCCCACATCCGGCTCGCCCACCCGACCAGCAACGGCGGCGCCCACCTGCTGCGGCGCGGCTACAACTTCGTGGACGGCTCCGACGGGCTGGGCCGCCTCGACGCCGGGCTGTTCTTCATCGCCTACCAGCGCGATCCGCGCACCCAGTTCGTGCCCGTGCAGATGCGGCTGGCCAAGGCCGACCCCCTCAACGAGTACATCCAGCACGTGTCCAGCGGCCTGTTCGCCTGCCCGCCCGGGGTCCGCGACGCCGGCGACTACTGGGGGCGCGCGCTGTTCGCGTGAAGATCGCCGAAACTGTCGGCCGGTTCTGGTAGGACAGGACGCACTCATCCCCCCATCGAGGACATCCTGCCATGATCGAGTACGACCGATACTTCGGCTACCAGCACCCCTACCGCGACGAGCACGCCGGCAAGCGCGTCGTCTCCGTCCCGTTGGAGCCCGGCGAGGAGCCGCCCGACGCGGGCGCCGTGGCGTGGCGGCTCAGCGCGAACGACTGGCACGAGGACATCCCCGACACCATCGAGGAGAGCTTCGACTGGTTCCTCGCGCACGTCGACACCGCCCGGGTCACGGCCCTCGTCATCGGCGAGTGGGACGAGTGCTACGACAGCGACTCCAAGGTGATCGTCACCACCCTCGCGGAGCAGGCCGCGAAGTTCCCCGCGCTGCGCTCGATCTTCCTCGGCGCGATCACCGCCGAGGAGGCGGAGATCTCGTGGATCCAGCAGTCCGACATCACACCGCTGCTGGCGGCGTTCCCGAAGCTGGAGCGCCTGGAGGTGCGGGGCGGCACCGGCCTGGCGCTGACCCCCGTGCGTCACGAGGCGCTCCGCGTGCTGAGGATCGAGACCGGCGGGCTCGGCGGAGACGTGGTCCGCGCGGTGGCCGCCTGCGACCTGCCCGCGCTGGAGCACCTGGAGCTCTGGCTCGGTGTCGGCGGCTACGGCGGCGACGCCACCATCGAAGACCTCGGCCCCGTCCTCACCGGCGAGCGGCTGCCGAGCCTGCGCCACCTGGGCCTGCAGGACAGCGAGATGCAGGACGACATCGCCGCCGCCGTGGCCGCCGCGCCGGTCGTGGCGCGGCTGGAGACGCTGAGCCTGTCGATGGGCGCGCTCTCCGACACCGGGGCGGAGGCCCTGCTGAGCGGCCAGCCGCTCACCCACCTGCGCGAGCTCGACCTTCACCACCACTTCCTCACCGACCCGATGATCGGGCGCCTCGCCGACGCCCTGCCGGGCGTGGAGGTGCGCCTGTCCGGTCAGGAGCGGGCCGACGACCGCGAGCGCTACGTCGCGGTGAGCGAGTGACGCTGCGCTTCGCCGTCGTCGGGACCCCCGGTGACCGGCGGGTCACCCTGTTCCGCGACGCCGTGGTCGCGCACGGGCTCGCCGAGCCGCGGGTGATCCCGTGGCGCGACGTGCTCGCCGGCCACGACCTCGACGTGCCCGAGGGGGCCCTGCTACGCGTGGACTCACCCGGAGAGGACATGAAGGCCGACGCGTTGCTGCGCGGGCCCGGCGACCCCGCCCGGGCCGGCGGAGGAGCCGCCTGGCACAGGGGGTTCCGCGCGGGGCTGGCCAGAGTCGCCGCCGTCCCCGGGATCCGGCTGCTGGCCGACGTCGAGGAGATCGGGGTGATGTTCGACAAGCGGCGCTGCCACGCCGTCCTGTCGGGCGCGGGTGTGCCCGTGCCTCCCGCGTTCGAGGCCCGCTCGTACGACGAGCTGCGCGCCGAGATGGCGGGCCGGGGCTGGACCAGGGTGTTCGTCAAGCCCGCCCACGGCTCGTCCGCGTCAGGCGTGATCGCGTTCCAGGCCCACGCCGGCCGGGTCAAGGCCGTCACCTCGGCGGCCTGGGCCGGCGGCGTGCCGGTCAACTCGCTGCGGGTCCGGTCCTACGACGACGAGGCCGGCATACGCCGGCTGGTCGACTTCCTCGCCCCCGACGGGCTGCACGTCGAGCGGTGGTTTCCCAAGGCGTCGATCGGTGACCGGGCGTTCGACCTGCGGGTCGTGACCGTCTCGGGCGTCCCCACCCACGCCGTGGTCCGCACCAGCCGCACCCCGATGACCAACCTGCACCTCGGCGGCACACGGGGTGACCTGGCGGTCGTCCGCTCACGGTCGCGGCTGTGGGAGCGGGTGCTCGACGCGTGCTCCGGGGCGGCGGCGTGCTTCCCCGGCAGCCTGAGCGTGGGCGTCGACGTCATGGTCGGGGCCGACTGGAGGTCGGTGGCGGTCGCCGAGGTCAACGCCTTCGGCGATCTGCTGCCGGGCCTGGGAGACCTGGCGGGCCACGGCCGCGACACCTACACCGAGCAGGTCAGGGCGATCGTCGGCACGCTCGCGGAGCACCGGTGATCGCCGACATGCGCGACCTCGTGGGGAGCCACGACATCCTGCTGGTCACGCTCGACACGCTGCGCTACGACGTCGCGGCCGAGCTGGCGGCCGCCGGGCGGCTCGCCGGCCTGCTGCCGCACGGGCGGGGCTGGGAGCGACGGCACAGCCCGGGCAGTTTCACCTACGCCTCCCACACCGCGATGTTCGCCGGCTTCCTGCCCACGCCGGTGACCCCGGGGCCGCACCCGAGGCTGTTCGCGGCCGAGTTCGCCGGCAGCGAGAGCACGGCCGGCGGCACCTGGGTGTTCGACGCGCCCGACCTGCCCACCGGCCTGGCCCGAGCGGGCTACCACACGATCTGCGTCGGCGGCGTCGGCTTCTTCAACAAGCTGACCCCGATCGGCTCCGTGCTGCCCGGCCTGTTCGCCGAGAGCCACTGGGCGCCGGAGTTCGGGGTGACCGATCCCCGGTCGCTGGAGCACCAGATCGACCGCGCGGCCGAGGCGCTGCGCGGCAGGCGGGAGCCGGTCTTCCTGTTCGTCAACGTGTCGGCCATCCACCAGCCCAACCACTTCTACCTGCCCGGCGCCACCACCGACTCCAGGCGGAGCCACGCAGCCGCGCTCGAATACGTCGACCGGCACATCGGACGGCTCTACGCCCTCATGCGGCGCCCCTGCCTGGTGATCGTCTGCTCCGACCACGGCACCGCCTACGGCGAAGACGGCCACGTCGGTCACCGCATCGGCCACGAGGTCGTCTGGACCGTCCCCTACACCGAGTTCATCCTGGAGCGACATGAGGCCGTATGAGGGATACGTCTACGCCTACCCGCACAAGACCGCCTACCGGCCGCTCGACCCCCGCCCCCTGCTGAAGGACGTCTGGGCCGGCGAGCGCCCGGCCTCCCTGTACGTGCACATCCCGTTCTGCGAGATGCGCTGCGGCTTCTGCAACCTGTTCACCCGTACGGGCGCGCCGGAGGGCCTGGTCACCGCCTACCTCGACGCCCTGCGACGGCAGGCCGTGGCCGTGCGCGACGCCCTGGACGGGCACGACTTCAGCACGGCCGCGTTCGGCGGCGGCACACCGACCTACCTCAGCGCCCGCGAGCTGACCCGGCTGTTCGACCTGACCGAGCAGACGATGGACGTCGACCTGGCGTCGATCCCGCTGTCGGTGGAGACCTCCCCCGCCACCGCCACACCCGACCGGCTCGCCGTGCTGGCCGAGCGGGGAGCGTCGCGCGTCTCCATCGGCGTGCAGAGCTTCGTCGACGCCGAGGCCCGCGCGGCCGTCCGGCCGCAGAAGCGCGCCGAGGTCGACGCCGCCCTCGACGCCATCCGCGCGGCGGGCATCGGCACGCTCAACATCGACCTGATCTACGGCATCGACGGGCAGACGCCCGAAACCTGGCTCCACTCCCTGGAGACCGCGCTCACCTGGAAGCCCGAGGAGCTCTACCTCTACCCGCTCTACGTCAGGCCGCTCACCGGGCTCGGCAGGCAGGGCCGGGCCTGGGACGACCAGCGGTTGCTGCTCTACCGCGCGGGCCGCGACCATCTGCTCGCGGCGGGCTACGAGCAGGTGTCGATGCGCATGTTCCGGCTGCCCGGCTCGGGCTCGCCCACCGGCTACCGCTGCCAGACCGACGGCATGGTCGGCCTCGGCTGCGGCGCGCGTTCCTACACGAGCCGGCTGCACTACTCCTTCGAGTACGCCGTCGGCACGCGGCACGTGCGCTCCATCATCGACGACTACACGAGCCGGTCCGATTTCGGCACCGCCAACGTGGGGTTCGCGCTCTCGTCCGGCGAGCGCAGACGGCGGCACCTGATCCAGTCGCTGCTCCAGGCCGAGGGGCTGTCGCGGAAGCTCTACCACGACACGTTCGGCACCGACGTGCTCGACGACTTCCCGCTGGAGCCCTTCGCCGACTGGCTCGTCGTGGAGCCCTCGGTGGTCAAGCTGACGGCCGAAGGGCTGGCCCACTCCGACGCGATCGGCCCCGCCCTCTTCTCGCCCGAGGTCGAACAACTCATGGACGGCTACACGGCATGCTGACGATCCTCTACCGCGGCCCGCTGGCGAGCTGCGACTACGACTGCTCCTACTGCCCGTTCGCCAAGCGGCGCGACACGCCTGAGCAGCTCAGGGCCGACCGTGCCGCGCTCGAGCGGTTCGCCGGCTGGGTCGCGGCGCAGCGGCACGACGTGTCGATCCTGTTCACGCCGTGGGGTGAGGGCCTGGTCAGGTCGTGGTATCGCCGGGCGCTGGTGGAGCTGTCGTGGCTGCCGAACGTGCGGAAGGTGGCGATCCAGACCAACCTGAGCTGCCGCACCGGCTGGCTCGCCGAGGCGTCGGACCGGGCGGCCCTCTGGGTGACCTATCACCCGACCCAGGTCGACTACGACAGGTTCGTGGGCAAGCTGCGCTCGCTTCCGGTGCGGCACAGCGTCGGCGTCGTGGGCGACCCGGCCCACCTCGCCGACGCCAGAAGGCTCCGGGCCGACCTGCCCCCGGAGACCTACCTGTGGGTCAACGCCGAGGAGGGCCGCCTCTACACCGACGCCGAGGCGGCCGAGTGGTCGGCGATCGATCCGCACTTCCACTACAGCCGCTTCCCGCACGCCAGCCGGGGGCTGCCGTGCCGCACCGGCGACTCCGTGGTCTCGGTCGGCGGCGACGGCACGGTGCGCCGGTGCCACTTCGTCGCCGACGTGCTGGGCAACATCTACGACGGGACATTCCGGGCGCGGTCAGACGGGTGCCCCTTGGCGGCGTGCGACTGCCACATCGGCTACGTGCATCTGGAGCCCCTCGGCATGTACGACGTCTTCGCCGGCGGGATCCTGGAGCGCGTGCCGGCCGCCTGGCCTCAGGTCTCGAGCTCCGGCCGATAGTCGTGCTCTGAGACGCCGAAGGTCCACGCGACTCCCTCGCGCGCCCGGCTCACCCAGGGCGGGACCCGCAGGAAGTAGGTGCGACTGGTGCCGTCGGGCTCGGGTGTGGAGTTGACCACCTCGACCATGACGATCGGCTCGTCGTCGGGCAGGTCGACGCGCCACAGCACGCCGGTCTCGTCGGAATGCCCGGGCACCGCGCCCGACTCGGCGAGGTAGCGCTCCAGGCCGAAGTGTTCGAGCATGACGCGGCGCAGCTCCGCATTGGGCTCGTTGCGGATGCGCCCGGGTGTGAGCTCCAGCATCTCGGCCCCGAACCCGGCGGGAACCGGCATGCCGTGCCAGGCGTGCAGGACGAACCCGTCACGGTAGGACAGGGCCGGCCCATCGGCGCGGTGCAGCCGCCCCAGCTCGTCGAGGTGCAGCTCCACGGGACGGTCGGTGACGATCGCCAGCCGCTCGAACGGCCACCACCAACCCGACGTCTCGGCCATCCGCTTGAGCCCGCCGAGCCCGCCGAGCCCGCCGAGCCCGTCGAGCCCGTCGAAGGCCGAAAGCCAGGGAGCGTCGTGCTGGCCGAGCACGGCGTCGAGGGAGATCTGGCGCAGCGCCTCACCGCCCAGGTCGGCGAGGGCGCGGCGGATGTCGGTGACGATCCGGTCGACCCGCGGCCAGAGCGCTCCGCCGGTCTTGGCCCACCGGGCCGCCCAGCCGACGGGGCCGAGATCGGCGTGGGCCGCCGCCCTGGCCCGCTCCCAGGGCACGGTCCGGACCTCGTCGCGCACCGAAAGGCCGGGCTCGACGTCGTCGAGCAGGCTCCCCGGGTCGAACCCCGCCTCCTTGAGGCCCCGACGCACGCCGTCGTCGCCCATCACCCAGGCCGCGGCGAGCGCTCCGGTCGCGGGCGAGGCCAGCACGACGATGCGCTCGGGCGCGGCCAGCCCGGCCTCGTGGTAGGCCTGCCGCACGGCGGCGCCGACGTCACGGGCCGGGCCGGTGGCGAAGGCCACCCGGTCCCACGCGAGGGTCTCCATCAGTCGGCCACCACCCGGAAGGAGCCCGGAACGTACTCGCGCTGGCGGATCACGCGATACCAGCCCTTCGGCAGGGAGATCGCGGCGTGCTCCTCGTGGACGAGCCTGCCGCCGTCGGGCAGGTGCAGGAACCCGCCGGACAACGTGCCGGGGCCCGGAATCGCGTGGCAGTGGCCGGTGGCCTCACCATGGGCCAGCACCAGCCTGCCCCGCGCGTCGCGCGGCTCGGGCCGGAGAGCGCGCGGCGCGGACTCCTCCGGGATCGGCATGATCAGGATGTCTCCCTGTCGGTACATCGACGAGAACCTCCATCGGTGGGGGGGATGATCGGAAGCTATCGGCCGCCACCGACAGTTCCCCGCGCCCCTCGGCCGCGGACCGTACAGCGAGCTGCAAGCCAAACCTGTTCAGATGGGCCCATTCACCCCCTGAGGAGGCCGTCGTGATCATGGTTGTAGTCATCAGCGCGCTCGTGTTGCTCGCCCTCATCGGCGTCATCGGCGTCTACAACGGGCTCGTGCGCAGGCGCAACGCCGTCGACAACGCCTGGGCGCAGGTCGACGTGCAGCTCAAGCGCCGTCACGATCTGGTGCCCAACCTGGTGGAGACCGTACGCGGCTACGCGGGGCACGAGCGGCAGACGCTGGCCGCCGTCACGGCCGCCCGCACCCAGGCCGCCGGCGCCGGCACCCCAGCCGAGCAGGCGAACGCCGAGAACATCCTGACCGGCGCGCTGCGCGGCCTGCTCGCCGTCGCCGAGTCCTACCCCGATCTGAAGGCCAGCCGTAACTTCGCCGAGCTGCAGGAGGAGCTGGCCACCACCGAGAACCGGATCGCCTACTCCCGGCAGTACTACAACGACGCCGTCCTCACCTACAACAACGCGATCCAGACCGTCCCGGCCAATCTCGTCGCGGGCCTCGGCGGGTTCGCCGGCCGCGAATACTTCCAGGCTCCGGGCGAGGAGCGCGGACCGATTCAGGTGCGATTCTGATGGCGCTCTGGCTGATCGCCGCCGCGGCCCTGACCCTGTGGGCGCTGCTCCTGCTCGCCCTGGCGATCGCCACCCGCACTCCCGACGCCGACCCGGTGCCGCCGACCAGCGTCCTCGCCTCCGAGCCGCCCGCCGTGGTCGACCTCATCACCGGCGGCTGGCGGCTGTGCGAGGAGGCCGCCGCGGCCACGCTGCTCGACCTCGCGGCCAGGGGCATCGTCCAGATCGAGGAGATCGGTCCCGAGCTGTCCCTGGTGCGACTCCGTCAGGCCGACGGGCTGAACCCGTACGAACAGCTCGTCTACGACCACGTCCGATCGCTCTCGCGGGACGGCGTCGTCGCCACCGGGGCGCTGGCCGAGGGCGCGCGCAACCTCAAGAGCTGGTGGAAGGACTTCCGCAAGCGGGTCATCGCCGACGCGCGCCGGCGGGGCCTGTCGCAGGCCCGCTGGAGCCGAGCCCAGCTCGCGCTGCTGACGGCGGCCGCCGCCGTGCCCGCCGTGGTGATCGCCGTCGCCGTCACCCTGGCCGACGCCGAGCACGAGGGCGGGATCGGGGCCGGCCTGCTCGCCTTCCTCGGGCTGATGGCCCTGACGCGCCGGCTCAACCGCGAGCGCGGCACCGAGCTGGGGGCCAGGGCGGCGGCCCACTGGCTGGGCGTGCGCGCCCACCTGGCGGCGGGCCGCTTCGCCGACCAGCCCGCCGCGGCCGTCACCATCTGGGGCCGTCCGCTGGCCTACGTCGCCGCGCTCGGTCTCGCGCCTCACGCGGTGCGCAGCCTCCCGGTCAGCGTGCCCGCCGACGACCGGCGCGCCTGGTCCGACTACGGCGGCATGTGGCACGCGGTCGAGGTGCGCTACCCGACCCGCCTCATCTGGGGCCGGAAGCCGCTGCACGTCGTGGGCAGGAGTCTGGCCGCGGGCTTCTTCGTGGGCTTCTGGACGTGGATCGGGCTGCTGGTCCTTTCGGCGTTCGACCTCTGGCCGGGCGGGCTGGTC
Source organism: Nonomuraea sp. NPDC048916 (assembly GCF_040649575.1). NCBI lineage: Bacteria > Bacillati > Actinomycetota > Actinomycetes > Streptosporangiales > Streptosporangiaceae > Nonomuraea > Nonomuraea sp. NPDC048916. The sequence continues at coordinate 57,091 of NZ_JBEZFS010000012.1, read as the reverse complement.
CAGCCCGGTGCCTTCGCCGTGGGCCTCGTGGTGGCCGCCGTGCCCGTCGCCCGCGCGCTTCTCGGCGGCCACGGCTGGGTCGAAGGCCAGATCATACGGCTGCGCAGGCAGCGGTCGGGCGGCAACGACGAGCAGCCCAAATACGTCCACTGGTGCGCCATCGACGAGGGCACCAGCCGCGAGCTCAAGGCGTACGGCATGGCCGGGGAGCAGTGGGCGCTGCTCTCGGAGGGAGACGTGGTGCGCGTCAGGACCGCTCGCGGAGTGGGCTGGATCGACACCACAGAGGTGCTGTCACGGGCCGTTCGCGGCGACAGGTAAAAATCGCATCGCGCTAAGTAGCCATTCCATTACCATGGGCGACTCGCATGTTTGGAAATGCCAGGAGTCTCCATGCCCGATGAGCCCTCCCCCGGCGAACTCGCGCGCCGTCTCGTCGATCTGCAGCATGCCGCCCAACGGTTCATGTCCCAGGAGTTATTCGTCGCCGAGCAACGCGCCACCGAGCGCCGCCTCACCACGATCGAGCGAGACCTGTCGGGCCTGGCCAGCAGGCTGGACGGCGAGATCAAGGCGCTGACCACGCGCATGGAGGCGCGCGAGCGCGAACGCGGGGCCAACTGGCGGCAGAGCGTCTACGCGGGTGTCATTCCGGCCGCGCTCCTGCTGGTTTCGCTTCTGGTCCAGATCTGGCTCACCATGGACGGAACAACCTGATGCCCGTGGCAAAGCTCCGCATCGCCCGCCGAGACGTGGTTCTCGTGCTGGCCGTCATGGTCCTCGGCGGGCTGGCCATCTGGGTGTCGGCCGCGATTCGCGAGCTGGGCGAGGAGCTCCAGGCGGCGCAACGTGACCGGGAGATCCTCTTCCACCAGGTCCGTGAGCTCGGCGGCGTGCCACAGGTCGGGCCCCGTGGCCGTCGGGGCGACCCCGGCTCCCAGGGCATCCCCGGCACGCCGGGCCCGGCCGGTCCCGAGGGCAGCCCTGGCCCCACGGGTTCGCCCGGCTCCCCCGGGCCGTCGGGCTCCCCCGGTCCGGTCGGCCCACCTGGCACGGCCTCTCCCCTCTTCTGCCGCCCCGACGGCGACCTCTGGCGGTGCGGCCCCACCCCGCCCGCCAACGCCCCCGTATCCCCACCGGTCCCCACGCCGACCACGGCTCCGACCAGCGGCCCGACAGCCGGCCCGCGCCGCACCCTCACCCCTCGGCGCAGCCCCACCCCCCGAGTGACGGTCACCGCCACCTCGCCCCAGACCATCACCCCGCCCCCCACGCAGCCTGCCGCCCCCCCGCCCTCCACCGCCTCCGACGACGACTGCGCCATCGGCACCGGCCTCCTCGACACCTGCGTCCTGGGTTGACCCGCGACGGCCGGGTTCCCAGCCGTCGAATTTCAACGCGCAACGCCCTACAAGCGCCACAAGGCCGCCCACGACAGGGGACGCCTCCAGGCCGGCGATCCGCTGGGATGTCAAAGAAGTCAATGGGCCGCTACGAGCCATTCGAGCCTGAGCGCAGTAGCCGGAGCTGCCCGATCTCCGCGATGTTCTTCATCAGCTCGGCGTTCACCCAACCGACCGTGTGGGCGACGGTGTGCTCGGTGTCGTTGTGCCAGGGGAAAGGAGCGGTGGCGTCAAGGTCGGCGTCGGTGAGCCGGTCCAGGACGGTCAGCCAGTCCTGGCGGAGGCCGCGTAGCCACGCGATGGCCGCGTTCCCGTCGCCTGGCCAGGAGATCTGGGTCCGCTCGCGAGGCACTCGCCCCTGAAGATGATCAATGGTTACGCTCCACCACCAGCCGATGTGCCAGCTCACCCAGCCGATCGTGGGAATGGGCAAGGGCTCGGGCTCGGCTTCTGCCCAGTCTGGCTCCCATGTCCCGTTGGCGTCCTGGCGCACCGTCCAGCAGGGGGATGCGGGCTCCCACAGGAAGTCCTCGGACTCGAGGCGTTCCAGATGGTAGTCGAACAGGGACCAGATCAGGTCGAACTGCCAACGCAGGAGGTCACATCGGGATACATGCATCGATTCGTCTTCGCTGTACTGATCAGGGAATCGCGTGTTGGTCATCGAAATCTCCCATGGAACCGGCCGATGCCGCCGCCCAGCCGAGGGTGATCTCCAGGCCGGCCGTCGGACGGTGCGCCGTCTGGGTGTCCATCAGGTTGAGCAACGCCAGGTCGTCAGCCTTGAGTGAACGGACGACGGATGGGTATGTCGCGGAGAAAACTATAACGCATTGCAAAAATGCAATCACCTTCAAGTTCACAGTAGACTCCATCCATGGAAGGACTGCGGGAGCGCAAGAAGGGGCAGACCCGGCGGCGCATCTCCGAGGTGGCCATCGGCCTGTTCGTGAAGCGCGGCTTCGAGCACGTCACGATCGCCGAGGTCGCGGCGGCCGCCGAGGTGTCGGTCAACACCATCTACAACTACTTCGAGTCCAAGGAGGACCTGGTCCTGCCGCCGGACGAGGCATCCCCGCAGCGGCTGGCCGACATCGTGCGGCAGCGCCGGCCGGGAGAGTCCGCAGCGAGCGCGGTGCTGGCGCGCCTCCGCGAGGAGGTGCGCGGCCGCGAGCGCCGGGTCGGGCTGAGCGCCGGGTTCGGGCGCGTGCTGGAGATGATGCAGGCCGCGCCCACGCTGACCGCCCGGCTGGAGGACCTCGGCCGCCAGATGACGGATGCGCTGGCGGTCGTGCTGGCCGAGGAGACTGACGCGCACAAGGACGATCCGCTGCCGCGAGCGGTCGCCTGGCACATCGGCTGCCTGCACGCGCTGGTCCTGGCCGAGATCGGCAGGCGGACGGCGGCGGGCGAGAGTCCCGACGCGATCGCCGAGGCCGTGCTGGAGCTGCTGGACGTCGTGGGGGGCCTGCTCGGTGAGCGAGTCCTGGGCTTTGCCGTACGAGAGGAATGACCGTGTTCAGAGTGACGATCAGAGGCAAGTTCAAGGGGCTCGACGACGCCGGCCGGGCCACCGTGATGGCGGCGGGCGGGGCCGCCTACACCGAAGCCGGGAGATTCACCCACGACGCGAGCGTGTCGGCCTTCACCTTCCGCTGCCAGGTGCCCGGCGGGCCCGGCGACGACGAGGACGACGCCGCCCTACGGGCGATGGCCGCGCTGGAGTCGCATGGGTATCCACACGAGATCTTGCAGGTCGCGGTTACGGACATGCGCACGATCAAGATCCGTCGCAAGGGGCGCGACGACTAGGGCTTTGCGGTGACGTGCCACGGCGTACGGAGCCCTGAGCCCGGCTTGTCGGCGAGATCGATTGCTACCAGCCGTCCCACCGGGAAGGGGCGGACCGCACCGATCACCGCTTGAGTGACCCGTCCGGGACCTCCGTGGACGGCGGCGGGTTCGGTGACAGTCTGCCTCCGCCGAGCCGGCGTGAAGCCACGCCGAGCACGCGATCGGCCTGGACGGCGCCGAAATGACGGGAGTCCCGGCTGAGTTCGGCGTTGTCGCCGAGAACGACCAGGCAGCCGGGCGGGATGACGCCGGTGGGGTGCCGGGCCCAGGCGGGCAGGAACGCCGGCTCCGGGTCTCCGGGTATCGCGGCGATCCGCTTGACCACCCATCGGGCGCCTCGGACACCGGCCGGGTCACCGGGCCGGCACGGTCCCGGCTCCCTGATCACCACGACATCTCCCCGGCTCGGCGTCTCCCTCGGCGCCCGGTGCACCAGCACCCGATCGCCGTGCCGCAGGGTCGGCTCCATGCTCAGCCCGCTCACCGAAACCACGACGATCCGCCGGCGGAGCACGATGACCGCGATCACGCCGCCGAGCAGCAGCGCACCGGCCAGGACAGCGGTCACGCGACCTCCTCCGGCGCCGACGCACGGTATCCGGCGGCCTGCAACTCGAAGAGCCGAGCGTATATGCCGCCACGCGCCATCAACGCCTCATGCGTGCCGCGCTCGGCGATCCGCCCGCCGTCGAGGACGACGATCAGATCGGCCTCGCGCACCACACCCAGCCGATGTGAGATCAGCACGCTGGCCGGCCCGCGCCGGTGCTCGCGGAGCCGGGCGTGCACCTCGTGCTCCGCCTCCGCGTCGAGGGCCGAGCTCGGTTCGTCGAGGACCAGCAGGTCAGGGCGCTCCAGCACCAGCCCGCGAGCGATCGACAGCCGCTGCCATTGCCCGCCCGACAGGACCACCCCGGCGTCCGGGTCGGCCCGGTCGGTGTCGGGGTGGAAGATCCTGGTCAGCAGGGTCTCGTAGCCGCGGGGAAGACCGGTGAGGACGTCGTGCACGCCGGCATGACGTGCCGCCCTCTCGATCCGGCCGAGATCCTCCAGGGCGGACAGATCGCCGATGGCGACGTTCTCCCTCGCTGTGAGGTCGTACGCCACAGCGTCCTGGAAGACGGCGCGGATCCGGCGCCTCAGCTCGACCGGGTCCAGGTCGCGCAGGTCGACGCCGTCCCAGAGAATCGCCCCGCGGGTCGGGTCGTACAGCCGGCAGAGCAGCTTGACCAAGGTCGTCTTCCCCGCGCCGTTCAGGCCCACCACAGCGGTGGAGCGCCCAAGCGGAAGCGTGAGGTCCACCCCGCGCAGCACCCATGGCTGGTCGTCGGCGTAGCGGAACCACACATCTCGTAGCTCGATCCCCCGCCGCAGCGGCGCCGCCGGCAGTGGGTCACGCCGGACGGGCAGGTCGGGCCCGGCCTCGACGACGGCCAGGTAGTGCTCGAAGAGCAGCACCGCCTGATGCACGGTCACGATCTGGGTGATCAGGCCGGCGACCGCGCCCTGCACCGAGCCGACCGCGGCGACGACGAGCGCGACGTCACCGACGGTCAGCGTCCCGGCCATGGTGGAACGTACCGCCCACAACAACAACGCACCCGCCACCGTGGCGCCGAGCGCCGCGAGCCCGCCCTGGAGGACGAGCTCCCGCCGGTCGATCCGGCGGTGCGCGTCATTGATCGTGCCCATCTCCCGGGCCATGCGCCGCCACAGATACGGCCCCGCGCCGAACAGGCGCAACTCCTTGGCCGCCTGCGGGTCGATGAGCAGGCCGGAATAGAACATCTCCCGCCGCTCGGCCTGTCCGATGCGGGCCACCATCGCCGCCCGCCGCCGGCTCAACGCGAGCTCGGCCAGCAGTGCCGGCACCGCGGCGAGCAGGACCGTCACCGCCACCCAGGGCCCGAGCAGGAACAGGGCGCCGGCGAAGCCGATGACCGTGAGCAGCGCCTGGGCGGCGCCCAGCCCTCCGTCCACCAGCAGCCCGGGACTGGCGGTCCCGCTGGACCGGGCGATCTCGAGCCGATCGAGGAAGGCCGGGTCCTCGAAGCGGCGCAACCCGACGAAGCGGTCCACAGCGGCGTACAGGCGCGAGGTGGCGTGCAGGAGCACCCGCCGGTCGAGCTCGGCCCGCAGGTAGCGAACGGCATGTGGCACCAGCGAGGCGCCCACCCCGACGGCGGCCAGCGCCACGGCCATCCCGAGTACGTCGAGCCACCGGACGGTCCCCGCCACGAGCCGGTCGATCACGAGTTTGGTCAGCCAGGCGACCGCCAGCGGCGCGAGCCCGCCAAGGAACGCCAGCACGGCATACGCGGCGATCTGCACCGGAGCGGCGTGCCGGGCAAGCCTCAGCGCCTGCCCGGCCGTACGGAGCGACATCGGCTGCGGAAAGGATCAGCCCGCGGCCATCAAGACCACGGCGTCGCGGTCGGTGACGGATGTGAGGTCGTAGTTGGAGGTGGCTACCACCCCCTTGTCGACCAGCACGAACGCGGGGAATCCGTTGACCGCGAACGCCTGCTGGACGGGGCCCCGGTCAGGCTCGACCACGACGGTGGCCACCGGCCGGAGCTGCTCGGCCACCTCCGCGGTGTCCTCGGCCGTGCCGACCACCACTGCCAGTACGGCGTCGCGGCCCCCGGGGCGCGACGAGGCGTACTCCACGAAGGCGGGCAGCCGCTCCTTGCACGGGCCACAGTGGGGCGAGAAGAAACCGACCATCGAGTGGTCACCGAGCAGGTCGAGGGTGACCAGCCGGTCGTCGACGCTGGTCGCGGCGAACTGACCGACGGGTGACCCGCTCGGGAGCGCGATGTCGCCACCGTCACCGGCGGCGGCGCCACTGCGCAGCGCCTTCAACTCGGCGGTGTGCTCACGCAACCGGCGTATGACGCCGACGGTGAACAGCAGATTGGTGGCTGCCAGCAGTCCGACCAGAACCGTGATCGCTAGATAGGCCATCGGGTCTCCTCTGGGAGGTTGGTGCGGGAGTGAAGAGCGCGAGGATGTCGTCCATCACGACGACGAGCAGGCCGGCCAGGGCACCCCCGAGGACGGCCGCCAAGGCCCCCACCGGCGGCAGCGGACCTTCGGGCGATGCGAGCCCGGCCAGTGCGGCGACGGTGAGCAGGACGTTTCGGACGAGATGCCGGCCGCTCAGCGGAACCGACGAGGCGCCGAAGCAGCGGCATGGGCGCGCGGTGCGGCGGAGGAGGACCACGGCCACACCGGCGGTCAGTACGGCGAGCAGCAGGGCGGCGGCGGCAAGACCGGCCTCGCGGGTGGAGGGGACCACCAGCAGAGCCGGCACGGCCACCTCCGCGAGGGCGAAGGCGACGGCGACCGGCTTCGCGTGGGAGCCGCGAACCAGGCGCATCGCGGCCAGGGACGCGGCGAAGGCGCGCAGGGCCCGCCCGCTACGGAGCTTGCTCGCGGCTGAGGCGAGAAAGATCACCGCGAGCAGGCCCTGACACGCCGGGACGAGATAGGCCACTTAGGGGCAGCCGAGACCGACGTAACGGCAGCTGCCGCACTCGTACCATGAGCAGCTACCCGTGTAGCAGCAGTGCTTCTTGTAGAGGTACGGGCCGCTGCAGTAGCAGGTCTTCTCGAAGCAGTTCGTACAGGCCGCCTCGGCGGTGGCCTTGGGCGCGAAGACGCCGACCATCCGGTCGGCGAGCGCGGTCATCGTACGGGTCATGCCTTCCTCCTCCACGGCCGTCCCGCCCGGCGCGGTCCAGCCGATTCCATCGAAACCCGAGCCCCGAAACCAGGCCAGGACGTTGACCCCGACGTTGACCCCGACGTTGGACCGGACGTACGGTGCCGAGGTACTCGTGATCACGAGGAGGTATCCGCCCGTTGGGGGACGACGTCGACGACTTCGCGGTGTTGCTACGGGCCCACCGGACCCGCCGGCGGCTCACCCAGGAGGCGCTCGCCGAGCTGGCCGGGATCAGCTCCCGCTCGGTCGGCGAAATGGAACGAGGAAACGGGCGGAGCCCGCGGCCGGGCACGCTCGAACACCTCGCGACGGCGCTGGAACTGTCCGGGGAGGAACGCGAGGAGTTCGTCAGCGCCGGACGCGCGCTCTTCTGGGCCAGCCGTGCCAGGCCGACCGGCAGCAGTGCCCCGCGGCGCGCGCCGGCGGGCGCCGCCGATCCGCCACCGTGGACACTGCCCGCGGATCTCTCCGACTTCGTCGGCCGCGGTGACGAACTCGCCCTGCTGGGCGAGGCGCTCGACCCGGCCTCTCACCGCGCGAGGCTGGCGGTGATCTCCGGGCCACCGGGCGTCGGCAAGACGGCACTGGCGGTGCACGCCGGACATCGGTTCGCCGCACGATTCCCCGATGGGCACCTGTACGCGGCACTGCGCTGCGTCACTGGTGATCCGGCCAAGCCGCTCGACGTGATGGCCCATCTCCTGCGGCTGCTCGGCCTGGACGGCTCGGCTCTGCCCACCGATGTGGACGCGTGCGCGGGACTGCTGCGCGCCCGGCTGGCGGGACGCCGGATACTGCTCATCCTCGACGACGCCACCGGATACCACCAGGTCGAGCCGATGCTGCCCCCCGAAGGGGTCGCGGTGGTGGTCACCAGCCGGATGCCGCTGACCGGGCTTCCCGGGGTGACCGCGATGGACCTGCGTCCGCTGCCCGATCCGGTGGCCGTCGAGCTGCTCTGCCAGGTGGCGGGCGCCGAACGGGTGCGAGCCGAACCCTCGGCCGCGGCCGATCTGGTCGCCGCCTGCGGCGGCCTGCCGCTGGCACTGCGGATCACCGGGGCGCGCCTGGCCGCGCGGCCACACTGGATGCTCGGAACCCTCACCGAACGGCTGGCCGACGAGCGGCGCCGGCTCGACGAGCTGCGCCACGGCGATCTGGCCGTACGTCCCGGGCTGCAGCTCACCTACCGGGGGCTCACACCGGCCGCTGCCCGGGCATTCGCCCTGCTCGGGGCGCTCAGTGTCCCGTCGTTCCCGGAGTGGCCGGTGGCCGCGCTCCTGGACGTCGGGCCGGCGCAGGGCGCCGCGGCACTGGAGGAACTGCTGGACGCACGACTGCTGGAGGATCTCGGGCTCGACCAGGCGGGCCAGTCACGCTATCGGTTCCACGACGTGACCAGGCTGTACGCCCAGGAGCGCCGGGAAGCCGAGTTCGACCAGACGGCGTGGCGGGATGCGCTGGCCAGGGCCGCCACCGGCTGGCTGGCTCTCGCCCGGCACGCCCAGGACCACCTGGACTGCGAGCGGTTCCACCTCGACGACAGGAGCGGCCATCCGGCGACGGTCGCCGACGAGCGGGCGGTCGCCGTCGCCACCGGCCGTCCGGTCGAATGGTTCGAGGCCGAACGTGAAGCGCTGGCGGTGCTGGTGTCGGCGTGTGCCGAGGCGGGCCTGGCGCACGCCGCACGTGGCCTGGCCGGATGCGGCGCCGACTTCTACGAGCTGCGCGCCTACTACGGAGACTGGCGCCGGGCCATGGAATCCGGGCTGGCCGCCTGCAGGCGAGCCGGTGACCGCCCCGGCGAGGCCGCGATGCTGCGCGGGCTCGGCGGTTGCCTGGTCGAGCTCGATGACCTTGAGGCGGCCGTGTCGACGCTGCGGGCGGCGCGGGCGCTGGCCAAGGAGATGGGGGATCCGGCGGGGGCCGCCATGGCTCGCAAGGACATCGGCTTCGTGCTGAGCCTGAGCGGCCGGCTCAACGAGGCCGAGCTGGACCTGCGGGACGCCGCGGAGGAGTTGGGACGTGCCGGCAGGAAGCCCACCAAGGTCATGGCGCTCACCAGCCTCGGATTCGTCCAGCGGCAGCAAGGCGACCTGGCCGGCGCCGTCGCCACCATCCGCGACGCACTGCGCGTCGCCCGCTCCTGCGGCGACCGGTTCGCCCATGCGTTCGCCCTGCGAGGGCTCGCGGGTGCGCTCGTGGCCTGTGGCCAGGCGCGGGAAGCGGAACTCACCGCCCGGCAGGCCGCCGCCCTGTTCGCGCGGATCGGCGACCGGATCGGCGCGGCCCAGAGCCTGCGGGTGCTGGGCGAGGCGCTCGCGCAGGAAGACTCCCGGCTGGCCGAAGCCGAGCAGACGCTGGCCGCGGCGGCGGCCGTGTTCCGTGAAGGAGGACACGCCTGGGGGCTGGCGCTCACCGAGTTGAGCCTCGGCGAGATCGAGGTCCGCCGTGGTTCCACCGAGGCCGCCGGCCGCCTCCGGCGATCCCTGGAGTTCTGGACCGAAGAGCAGGTGCCGGCCCTGCGAGCCCGTGCTCTCGTCTCCCTGGCGTCCGCGGCCGAACAGGCGGGTGACCCGGCGGCGCGAGGGCTGCTGACGGAGGCCTACGGGCTCTACCAGGAATTGGGATCACCGGCCGCGGCCGAACTCGCGGCGCGGCTCGGGCTACCCGAAAGCGCCGCGTCGCCGGCCTGAAGCGCCTCACGGTCCGTACGCGTCATCCTTCGGCGTGGACATCGTGGCCGAGACGCTCGCCGCCTGACACCGGCCCGCGGCCACGGCTTGACGTTCCCGGCTACGCCATGTGGGCACGATTGCGGCCGTTGGCGTCGGCGGCAGGCACTGGCCCGTTCGATGAGTGTCTGATCGGTGGGGAGAATAACGAGTAGGGCAGCATGCCGCCGCGGTAGCGCGTCGCCAGGCGTCGGGGGGTGGCGGCGGCTTGTCGACAAAGGGGGTAACGATGCCGGCGTGGCGATTGCGGGACTTCCACGACGACGATCTGGACCGCGCTATCCAGCTGTGGGATCAGGACCGGCAGGCGGACGACTCGCCTCCGGTGTTTCCCATCTCTGAGGTCATGGCCGCGGCCCGGGCCGGCGAGTTCGCCATAGTCGCGGTGGTCGGCGATGACATGGTGGGCATGGCAGTGGCGCAGGCCCAGGGCGAGCGGGCCTGGATCACGCTGGTGGCGCTGTCGGGGATGTGGCGTAACCGCGGGATCGGCAGCGCCCTGATCGGCGAGCTTGAACGGCGCCTGCGGGGACAGGGGATACGCCGGATCAGCGCGCTGCGTCCCCCGGGGGCGACCGGAACCACGGCCCTGGAAAACTCCGGCTTCCTCACCCGCGCCGGATTGATCTTTTATGAGAAGGTCGAGCATCTCGGTGCGAGCGATGCGGGTCTGCTCGCCGAACTCGGCGGGCGGGTCCTGCCCCGGGGGCTGTGGGACAGCCTGGGGGGCATGGAGCCAGAGAAGGAAACCATCGAGCGGCGGATCGTGCTGCCGCTGGCCGAGCCCGCGCTGGCCGAGCGGTACGGGGTCACGCCGCCGAAGGCGGTCATCCTCTTCGGCCCGCCGGGTACCGGCAAGACCAGCTTCGCCAAAGCCGTCGCCTCCCGGCTGGAGTGGCCGTTCGTGGAGCTCTTCCCCTCCCGGCTCGCGTCGGCGGGAGCGGGGGGCTTGGCCACCTCGCTGCGGGACGCGTTCGCCGATCTGGCCGAGCTGGAGACCGTTGTGCTGTTCATCGACGAAGTCGAGGAGATCGCCGGCGTCCGCTCCGGCGTGGCCGTCGATCCAGGCCACGGAGTCACCAACGAACTGCTCAAACTGATTCCCGGCTTCCGCGACCACACTGACCGCCTGCTGATCTGTGCCACCAATTCCGTGCGCTCGCTCGATCCGGCGTTCCTGCGCCCCGGCCGGTTCGACTACGTCATTCCCGTCGGTCCCCCCGATGCGGTCGCCCGGGCGGCGATCTGGCAGCGCTACCTCGGCCCCGCCGCCGGCGGCGTCGAGTTGCACCGGCTGGTGGCGGCCAGCGAGATGTTCACCCCGGCCGACATCGAGTTCGCCGCCCGTAAGGGCGCCCAGGCCGCGTTCGAACGCGAAGTCGTCCACCGCCTCGGCGCCCCGGCCAGCACCGAGGACTACCTCGCCGCCATTGCTGACACCCGTCCCACACTCACCGACCAGGCCCTCGCCAGGTTCCGAGAAGACATCGAGCACTACGTGCGCATGTGACGTCGGGTATTGGCCGCCGAAGATCGTTGATCTGGATGACCTGACCACCGTCTCGCCGTACATCACCCAAACCGTGCTCGTCGTGGCCAGGCGTGGGTGGTGTTCCGGCCAAGTCGCCGTCCGTGGGCAGGGTTGCTCGATGCGGGACGATGCGGCTCAGGATCTGTGGCGGGCGCGGGAGGCGGCGGCGTGGGCGCGGTTGGCGCAGCGGGTGGAGCAGAACTGGCGCCGCCCCGGCCGGCTGCGGTCCACGAAGGCGTCGCGGCACGGCGTGGCCGCGCAGAGCCGTACCCGTGCCCAGTCGCCGTCGGCGGCGAGGTCCAGCAGCTCGCGGATCGCGCGTACGGCGAGTGTTTCCGCGAGGTCGGCGCCGTCCGAGGCGGCGAGCCGTAGCCGGGGCACGCCGTCCACGTCCTCGACGGCCGCGCGCACCGGCAGCTCGGCGACCCACGACGCCAGCTCGCGCGCCCGCTCTCGCGGCTCACCGGCCAGCACGGCCCGCAACCGGTCTCGCACGGCCCGCACCGCGACCAGATCGTCCTCCCCCACGTCCAACACCCCTGACGTCTCGGACAAGTCCGGCACATCCGACGCGGACGCGTCCTCCCTGGGCTGGTCCGGGGTCAGTTCTTGGCAGTAGCGGCGTAGGGCGGCGAGGTCGGGCAGACGTTCTGGGGAGTCGAGGTATTCGTCCCAGGTGTTGGCCAGGTCCAACGCCACCGATCCCGTTTCGGCCAACTGGCGCATCGAGCCTCCTCTTGCTACCGTCAGGACTATGAGCATTGTAACCACTGACAGACGGCCGGCCCTACTCGATGCCCCGTCGAACCTGGGGCTGCGGCCGCCGGCCGAGGGAGTGGTCCCCGGGTGCTACAAGGCGCCGTGGGCGCTCAGGGACGCCGGCCTGCTGGAGCGGATCGGGGCGAGCGACGCGGGAGCCGTGGTGCCGCCCCGGTATGTCGCCACGTGGGAGCCGGGCGACGGCGTCAGGAACGGCCAGGCCATCGCCCGCTACGCGAGGAGGCTGGCGGAGCGGCTCGCGGAGATCAGGGACGCGGGACGGTTCCCGGTCGTGCTGGGCGGCGACTGCTCGATCCTGCTGGGCCCCGCGCTGGCGCTGCGCAGGGCGGGCCGCTACGGCCTGGCCTACCTGGACGCCCACTCCGACTTCCGGCACCTGGGCAACTCCCCGCACGTGGGTTCGGCGGCCGGGGAGGATCTGGCGCTGGCGACCGGGCGCGGTGACGGCTACCTGACGGACATCGACGGTTTGCGGCCGTACGTCCGGGACGAGGACGTGATCGTGCTGGGCGTGCGGGACGAGGAGGATCTGCGCGACTTCTCCCACACCGGCATCGCCTACGTGACCGACCCGCGGATCGGCGGCCTGGAGGCGGCCAGGAAGGTGCTGGTCCGCGACGACCTCGACGGCTTCTGGATCCACGTCGACGCCGACGTGCTGGACCCGTCGGTGCTGGCGGCCGTCGACTCGCCCACCCCGGACGGGCTGGACGCGGCCGGCCTGGTGAGCCTGCTGCGCGGCCTGCTCGACCTGCCGGGAGCCGCCGGGCTGCAGATCACGATCTTCGACCCCGACCTGGACGAGGACGGCTCGCAGGCCGCCGTGCTCGTGGACATCCTGGCCGAGACGCTCGCCGCCTGACACCGCCCCGCGGCCTCGCCACCCGTGACCGGGACGTCGAAGGCCCGGCGCCGGCGTGACCCGGCAGGGCAAGGCCGTCGCCGGCGCGTCAGAGGCCAAGGACGCCCGCCGGGTCGGCGATGACCCGCTGGATGACCAGCCCCGCCGCGCCCAGGATGGCGGCGTCCGGGCCGATCGCGGAGACGGCGAGGCGGGGCGGGGTGCGGCGCATCTGACCGAGCCGGCCGGACAGGGCCTGCCCGGCGGGCCCCTCCAGCCAGGGGAACAGCGGGGCGAAGACGCCCCCCAGGACGATCATGCCGGGGTCGAGCAGGTGCACGGCCGAGGTGAGGGCCAGCCCGAGCGCCCATCCCGCCCGCTCGCAGGCCGCCAGCGCCGCCCGGTCGCCCGCCTCCAGCCGCGCGACCAGGTCGGGGATCGAGCCCACCTCTCCGAGCAGCGCGTCCTGGCCCGCGTAGACCTCCAGGCAGCCTCGCCCACCGCACCGGCAGGCGGGGCCGTCGGGCTCGACGACGACGTGCCCGAGCTCCCCGGCCAGCCCGTACGTGCCACGGAAGACCGAGCCGTCCACCACCAGCCCGGCGCCGATGCCGATCTCCCCCGAGACGTAGAGGAAGTCCGTGACCCCGGAGCCGAACCAGAGCTCGCCCAGGGCCGCCAGGTTGGCCTCGTTGTCCACCTCGAAGTCGTCCACGTCGAAGTCGTCCACCTCGAACGGCAGGTCGAGCAGGTCCGCCACCCGGACGTCGCGCCAGCCGAGATGCGGGGCGTTGCGCAGCAACCCGTGCTCGACGGGACCCGGAACGGCGAGCGCCGCGCCGGTGATGCGCAGCCCGGCGGCCTCCGCCTCCGACACCGCGGACTCCGCCAGCTCGCGCAGCTCGCCGAGGATGCGCTCCGGGCGGGAGTCGCGGTTGCCGGCCGACCGCGTACGGCGCAGCCGTACCGAACAGGTGAGGTCCACGACGCACACGGCGAGGTAGTCGACGTTGATCTCCAGGCCGAGCGTGGCCACGCGGTGGCCGCTGAGGCGCACCGCGACGCCGGGACGGCCGCGTTCGCCGCCGCGCACGGCGCCGTTCTCCGCCACCACGCCCGCGTCGAGCAGGTCGGACACGAGCTTGGACACGGTGGTCTTGGTCAGCCCGGTCCGCTCGGCGAGCGCGGCCCTCGTGAGCGGCCCCGCGCCGCGGATCTCGCCGAGCACCACGGCGAGATTGCGGGCGCGCATGGAATCGTGCCGCACGCCTCTTGACGATGCCACATCCGCCTCCGAGGATTATGTGCAGATTGTGGACTTAATGGTAAAGCTGCGGGAGGCCCCACCATGACCGCGTTCGTGCCAACCCCCGACGACCGCTTCACCTTCGGACTGTGGACCGTCGGCTGGCAGGCGCGCGACCCGTTCGGCGAGGCCAGCCGCCCGCCGCTCGACCCGGTGGAGAGCGTCCACCGCCTCGCCGAGCTCGGCGCGTACGGCGTCACGTTCCACGACGACGACCTGCTCGCCGTCGAGCCCGACCGTGAGAAGGCCATCGCGGCGTTCCGGAAGGCGATCGGCGAGACCGGGCTGAAGGTGCCCATGGCCACCACGAACCTCTTCACCCACCCCGTCTTCCGCGACGGCGCGTTCACCAGCAACGACCGCGACGTGCGCAGGCACGCGATCCGCAAGGTCATGCGCAACCTGGACCTGGCGGCGTCGCTGGGCGCGCGGACGTACGTGTGCTGGGGCGGCCGCGAGGGCGCCGAGTCGGACGCGGCCAAGGACGTGCGCTCGGCGCTGGCCCGCTACAAGGAGGCGCTCGACCTGCTCAGCGGCTACGTGCTCGACCAGGGGTACGAGATCCGGTTCGCGATCGAGCCCAAGCCGAACGAGCCGCGCGGCGACATCCTGCTGCCCACGATCGGGCACGCGCTGGCCTTCATCAACGAGCTGGAACATCCGGAAATGGTAGGGCTCAACCCCGAGGTGGGGCACGAGCAGATGGCCGGGCTGAACTTCGTGCACGGCATCGCGCAGGCGCTGTGGCACGGCAAGCTGTTCCACATCGACCTCAACGGGCAGCACGGGCCGAAGTACGACCAGGACCTGGTGTTCGGCCACGGCGACGTGAAGAGCGCGTTCTTCCTGGTCGACCTGCTGGAGCACGGCGGCTACGACGGGCCCAGGCACTTCGACTACAAGCCGCTGCGCACCGAGGACCCGCAGGACGTGTGGGTGTCGGCCGCGGCGAACATGCGGACGTATCTGATCCTGCGCGAGAAGGCGCGCGCCTTCCGGGCGGATCCGGAGGTGCGGGAGGCGCTGCGGGCCTCGCGCGTCGACCAGCTCGCCGTGCCCACGCTGGCAGAGGGCGAGACGCTGGCCGACCTCGCGGCCGACGACTTCGACCCGGACGTGGCGGCCGAGCGCGGATACCACTTCAGCCACCTCAACCAGCTGGCCCTGGAACACCTGCTGGGCGTGCGCGGAGGGGAGAGCAGGTGACCGCGCCGCTGGGCGTCCAGCTCTACACCGTCAGAGAGCAGATCGCGGCCGACCGCGACGCCGCGCTGAGCCGGATCGCCGGCCTCGGTTACGGCGCCGTCGAGCCCTACGATCCGACCACCGATCCCAAGGGTTTCCGCCGGGTGGTGGACGACCTGGGGCTGACCGTCTCCAGCACGCACGCGTACGCGCTGCTCGGCGAGGAGCCGGCCGAGGTGTTCGACGCGATCGCCACGATCGGCACCGACCTGGTCATCATCCCCGGGGGCATCGCGCACGAGGAGTTCACCTCGCCCGACGGCCTGGCCCGCACCGCCGACCTGCTGAACGGCCTGGCCGCGCAGGCCGCCGCCCACGGCATGCGGCTCGGCTACCACAACCACTGGTGGGAGATCGAGCCGCGGATCGACGGCCGCCACGCCCTGGAGGCGCTGGCCGATCTGCTGGCGCCCGAGGTGTTCCTGGAGATCGACACGTACTGGGCAGCGGTGGGCGGCGCGGACGTGCCCGGCCTGCTGCGCCGGCTCGCCGGCCGGGTGCTCGCGCTGCACGTCAAGGACGGTCCCGGCGGCCCCGGCGGTAAGAAGGAGCCGCACACGGCCGTCGGCCGGGGCGTCATGCCGGTGCCCGGCATCCTCGCCGCCGCCCCCGGCGCCTGGCGGATCGTCGAGCTGGACAGCTGCGCGGGCGACGTCTTCGAGGCCCTCGCGGCCAGCCACGCCTTTCTCACCTCTCTCACCTCGGCGGAGGCCTCTTGAGCGACGGACCGGTGGGCGTCGCCCTCGTCGGCGCCGGTGTGATCAGCGGTGAGTACCTGCGTCATCTCACCGCCTTCCCGGACGTCCGGGTGCTCGGTGTGGCCGACCTCGAACCGGCGCGGGCGGCGGAGGTCGCGGAGGAGCACGGGGTGCCCGTGTCGGGCACCGTCGAGACCGTGCTCAGGATCCCCGAGGTGGAGATCGTGGTCAACCTCACGATCCCCGCCGCGCACGCGTCCGTGGCGCTCCAGGCCTTACGCGCGGGCAAGCACGTATACGGCGAGAAGCCGCTGGCGCTGGACCTGGACGAGGCGGCCAAGGTGCTGGCGGAGGCCGGCGGCCGGGGCCTGCGCGTGGGCAACGCGCCCGACACGTTCCTCGGCGCCGGGATCCAGTCCACGATCGCCGCGTTACGCGCCGGGCTGATCGGCGTCCCGGTCGCGGTCACCGCCGCCACCCAGGGCCTCGGACCGGAGTCGTGGCACCCCAGCCCGGAGTTCCTCTACCAGCGCGGCGCCGGGCCGCTGTTCGACCTGGGCCCCTACTACCTGACCACGCTGATCGCCCTCCTGGGCCCGGCCTCCCGGGTCGCCGCCGGCACCCGCCGGGCCCGCACGGAGCGGGTCATCGGCTCCGGCCCGAAGGCCGGCACGGCCTTCCCGGTGGAGGTGCCCACCCACGTCAACGCCCTGGTCGACTTCACCGGCACCGCCATCGCGGCCACGACCTTCAGCTTCGACTCGCCGGTCAGCCGGAGGATGATCGAGATCATCGGCACCGAGGGCGCCCTGTCGGTCCCCGACCCCAACACCTTCGGCGGTCCCCTGCTGGCGCGCGGCCGGCACGACGCCGACTGGCGCGAGCTCCCCCTCACCGGCACGACGGCCGGGCGCGGCATCGGGGTGCTCGACCTGGCGAGGTCGCTGCGCGCCGGGACCCCGCACCGCGCGTCGGGGGCGCTCGCGCTGCACGTCCTGGAGATCATGACGGCCGTCACGGAGTCGGGCGAGCGAGGCGAGTTCCGCCCGCTCGCGTCCACGTCCCCGATCCCCGAACCGCTGCCCCCTGACTGGAACCCACACGAAGCCACCCTGACCTGACCCAGATCCACCCCACCAGATCGAGCCGGTCACCGCTCAGCCGCGGAAGGTGTGACCGCTCGTGCTGGCACGGCCCGCGCCGTTCACGGCTTTGACCGTGATCCAGGGGTGAGCCGGATCCAGGCGGTCGGGGACGAAGGGCGCCCAGGCCGATTCGGGAGCGCCCGCCCCGGCGCGCGGGGCGTGCCGGCCCTGGGCCACGGCCACGGTCTTCACTCCCGCGCCCGCCTGCCGGTAGGCGATCTGGAGCGTGCCGCCGCGCAGGTTGTGGCCTTCGACCGTGATCCCGCCCCGCTCCAGGGCGGCGTGCACGATGATCGGCTCCTGCCAGCCCGCCGCCAGGTCGTCGCTCAGCGAGGGGGTGTCCCAGTTCGGCCGGCAGGTCAGGAACGGGTCCCAGCCATAGGCGATGATCTTGGTCGCGTGCCGTCCCACCGCCATGATCTGCTGGTCGACCCGGCTCTTGGCCGCCCGTCCCCGCAACGGCAGCGGATCGGCCCTGCCGCACTCCCCTGCCACCGGGGTGGGCTCGAAGACCTCCACGTTCACCCACAGCTCCACCCCCGGCACCACGTGCCGGGCGGCGGCCTCGACGTAGTCGCGGGTGGAGCCGTGATAGGCCTGCCGGTTGGTCAGCCTGCCCACGACCGGCACCAGCCGCGCGGCCACCTCGGCGCCGGCCTCGTCGGCCCCGTAGACGGGCACCTTGCCCACACCGCGGCCGTCCTGGATGGCGATGGCCATGGGCGCCCCGGCCCGGGTCGCCGCGATCTCCGCGAAGCCCCGGCCCACCGACTCCGGCGGGAACCCCCGTGACCGGCGCGCGTCCCAGTAGGGGCTGACCGTGATCGTCCGGCCCGGCAGCGTGGCGGCGACCACCTCGTGCTGGGCCGCGTACAGGGTGAGGACCTCGTCGCGCGGCGCCCGGTCCCGCATGGCCAGCTCGAACGACTGGTAGACCCCGCCCAGCGACGGCCACGTCCCGTACCTCTGCCGGTAGTCGGCCAGCACCCGCCCGGTGAAGGCGTTGAGCGCGTCCAGGTGCGCCAGATCGGGCAGCCACGGCTTGACGGGGTCCTGCGGCGCGGCGGGCAGCCCCGGGTAGACCTTCATGCCGTAGCCGGCGGCCTCGGCCAGCAGGTTGCCCACGCCGTCGCCGTCCGTCGCGACCAGGACGAGGTCGTACACGCTGTCGGCGCAGGAGCGTCCGAGCAGCAGCCGGTAGTAGACGCGCCCGCGGCTCTCGATCCGCCGGTCCAGCCCCTCGCAGCGCAGCACGCCGGGCCCGAACCGCTCGCTGGTCGTATAGGTGAAGACGCGGCGGATCGTCTTGCCGGGGATCGCGTCACGGGCGGCCAGGTAGCAGGGCTTGCCGCCCTCCAGGCAGCCGGCGAAGCCGGGATCGGCCTCGCCCTTCGTGCGCACCCGCCCGCCGGCGTCGACCGTGCTCAGCGCGAACCGGGGGCCGAACGTGATGATCGTGTCGCCGCCCAGCGCGTGCATCGCCTCCACGGTGCGCCGGGTCAGGCACGGGTCGGCGCGGGGCACCACCCAGTAACCGGTGATCGCGTACGGGGCCGTGACCCGGGTGTCCCTCGGCGGGCAGGCGGACTCGCCATGGGTGACGACGTCCGGTATGACGGCCGCGCCCGCCGCGAAGACCACGATCAACCACAGGATGAGCCGAGCCCGTTGCCGCACAACCCGCACATACCCGGTCTCGTCCATTTGCGCGATCCTGCTCGACCTTTTGATTCACGACAAGCCCGTTGATTCACGACAAGCTCGGAAATGTCGGCATGCTCTGACAAGATCACGACTCCACGCACCGACCAGAGGAGACCGCGCCATGCCACCGAACCAATCCGCCTGGGCCACGGTGTGCGACCTCATCGACACCGGCGACCTGGCCAAGCTCGTCGAGACCCTGAAGGCCCTGGACGAGCCCGCCCGGCACGAGGTGGCCCGCGAGCTGCCCGGCCACATCGCCGTGGCACGGCAGCGGGCCCACCGGTCCCGCACGAACAACGAGGCGGCGCGCGACCGCGCGCTCCAGGCCGCGCAGGAGGAGTTGCTGGGCCTGAAGGAACGCGGCGAGATCTCCCAGCACGACTACGAGCAGTCGCAGATCAGGATCTGGACCTATCACGGCCCGAAGGCTGACCACGGCCTGCCCGACACCGACGGCTGGGTCGAGCCGATGCGGATCGCCGGCGCGGGCACCATCAGCTCTGCCAAGGCCGTGGTGACCTGGATCAACCGGCGTGACTTCGACCGCTGGGACTTGGCCGGCGGGCTGCGGCCCGCCGCGATCGAGCCGCTGATCGAGGTGATCGCCGCGCGCCCCGCCGCCTGGCAGGCCGACCTGGCCGCGCGGCTGGCGCTCCGGCTCCGTCCCGCGCGCCGCCGCGACCCGCGGAATCCGAACCTCGCGCTGGCCCTGGCCCTGTTCCGCCGTACGGGGGCGACGCCGCCCGAGCACGACCCGCTGGTCGTCGGGTGGGTGTCCGCCGAGCCGCGGCGGGACGACCCGCTGCGTGAGCACCTGCTGCCGCGGATCTTCGAAGCCGAGGGCGTCGGGCGGCGGCTCCGCGACGACCGGGCCTGGGCCGCGTTCCTGCACGGTCTCGCCGCCGAGCGCGAGGTGAGCCGCGACCTGCTGCTCGACGGCTGCCGCCGCCGCTTCCTGCGCGGCGGCGACGGCCCCGACCTGCGGTTCTTCGTCCGGCTGCACGAACTGCTCGAACCCACGCCCGCCGAGCTCGCGCCGCACGCCATCGACTACGCGCGCCTGCTGCCCACCGCGCCGGGGCCGGTGGCCGAGCTGTCGCTGCGGCACCTGCGCGCGCTGCCCGCCCTCGACCCGGCCGACGTGGTAGAGGCGCTGGAGGGGCTGCTGTTCCGGGCGGAGGCCGGGCTGGTACGCGGCGGGCTGAGCTGGCTGCGGGAGTCGCTACGGCAGGCCCCGGAACGGGCCGACGACCTGGCCCCCGCCCTGGCCATGGCGTTCGGTCACGAGGCGCGGACCGTGCAGGAGGCGGCGGCGCTGCTCGCGGTCCGGCACGCGGAGCACTTCACGGAGGCCGGCCGGGAGACCTTGCGGCAGGGCACCGGCACGCTGCCGCCCGACCTGCGCAACCGGCTGGCCGGCGCCATCGGCGGCGAGCTCGTCGAGGAGCCGGAGCCCGAGTCGCAGCCGGAGGAGGTGTTCGTCCCCCGGCGGCTGCCCGCGCCGCCCAGGCCGGTCCCGGCCGTCACACCGCCGGGAACCGCCAGGGAGCTGGCCGAACTGTGCCTGGACGACTCTCCTCATGCGGTCGAACGCTCGCTGGCGGCCTTCGTCCACCTCGCCACCCGCGACCCGGAGGCGCTGCGCACGGCGCTGGCGCCGATCGCCGGGACCGAGGACTGGCGACTCACCCGGGACGAGTGGCGGGAGCACAGCGTCTGGATGCTCGTCCTCGCCATCGACCTGGTGGATTCGGGGCGGGTGTTCGAGACCCAGAGGATCGCGTTCATGAACCACCTGCGCCGCGACAGGGGGCTCCCGCCGATCGTGCGCGACGAGCCCGACCGGCTGCCGGAGCCCAGGCGCGCCTCGCCGATGCACCTGTTCATCCTGCGCAGGTACGACGAGATCCGCACCGCGGCGCGCGCCGGCACCCTGCCGCCGCTGCTGCTCGCCACGCCGAGCCTGTCGACCGGTCACGTCGATCCGGACGAGCTGGTGACCAGGCTGGAGACCCTGGAGGCGGCGGGGGTCGAGCCACTGCCCGCGGACTTCCAGCAGGCGCTGCTCCGGCTGCCCCGCGAGATCGACCCGGCGGTGACCGTACGGGCCGCGGCGCTCACTTCGGAGGCGGGGCGCCGGACGGCCCGCTGGCTGGCCGGGGACGGCCTGCCCGACCCAGCCGTGCGGGTGACCTGGTCGGGAGCGGACGACGGCCTGGGATCCCGGATCTGGATGACCACCACGGTCGAGGCCGCGCCCACCGGCCTGCCGCTGGTCGACGAGCTGCTCGCGGCCCAGCCCCGGCACGTCAACTTCGTCTGCGACGGGCACCTCGGCGGGATGATGGAGCACTGGCCCGCGGTCCTGCCGTCGCACCGGGAGGTGGTGGCCGCCCACCTGATCGGGCACCAGCCGCTCCCGCCCCAGGCGCGGATGCCGTCGAAGCTCCTGCTCGACCTGGCCGACGCCGCGGGGCCCACCGGACCGGCCCTCGCCGTCCTGCTCGCGCACCGGATCTTCCCTCTGGCCTACTACGAGGACGACACGGCTCTCCCGCTCCGCGCCCTGCGCCGGCTGGCCGCCGCCGGCGACCTCCCGGCCGAGCACCTGGGCGCGGAGCTCGCCGAGCGGGTACGGCGAAACGAGATCACGCTGCGCGTCCTGGTCGACAGGCTGGAGGCCGAGGCGGTGAACGGCATGCACCACGACGTGTGGCGCGTCCTCACCACGGCGATGCCGCCCCTGCTTCCCGAGAACACCGGCCACCCGACCAAGGCGCACATCGACCTGGTCGACCTGGCCACCCGGGTCGCCCGCTGGTCGCAGGCACGTGGCGAGCTCCCGGCCCTGACCGCCTTCGCGGCCCGCAAGGGCACCGGCAGAGTCCTCCGCCTCGCCCGAACGCTCACGGCCCAGCTGGAGTGAGACGTCCGACTCGGGCGAGGCGACCGGTTCGGGTGAGGCGACCGACTCGGGCGAAGGGCCGGTTCGGGCGAAGGGCCGGTTCGGGCGAGCCGGTCACCAGCGCTGGCGGGCCTCTTCGGCCCAGCCGGTCAGGCCGTCGAGCTCGACCCAGGTGCCGTCGTCGGCGCGGGCCCGGCCGGTGAAGTGGCCGAAGCACTGGTGCGTCCGGCTGCCCACCACGCCCAGTTCGGTGCGCGAGATCTTGTCGTGGAAGGGAGTGAACTCCACCTCGACCCGCTCGCCGGTGATCTTCCACGGGCGCAGCCAGTCGCCGCGGTCGTAGGTCCAGGTCAGCTCTTCGCCGATCTTGTGCAACCGGCCGTCCACGAACAACGCGTTCTCGGTCATGCCGGTGCCGTCGGTCCACTTGCCGCCGAGCTGGATGGCCAGGCCGGGCGCGCAGCCGGCCGCCCAGTTCCAGGTCATGGAGTAGGGCCACTTGCCCCGGCCGTGGTCGAGCACCGCGAACGCGTCGGCCTCGCTCAGCCGGTGCTCCGCCGACCCCAGTCGCAGCACTCCGCGTACCGGCCGGCCGAGGTCCTTGACCGTGTACTGGAACCGGGACGGCCCCCAGGGCACCACCACGCCGAGCGACTCGTGCCCCTCGGGCAGCGGCACCTCGACGTCCAGCTCGATGCCGGTCGCGACGGCGCGCAGCGAGGTGCCGCCGGCGTGCTGGGCGAGGTCGATGGTCACGCCGCCGCCGCTGACGTGGGCGGTGCCCTCGCCGCTGCGGTCGGGGAAGGAGGCCCCGCGGGCCAGCGGCACCACGGCGTCCTTGGAGATCTCGACGCCCGTGGCACGGTCGAGGACGTAGACGCCGTGGACCCCCGCGTAGTCGAGTGACGACGCGACGAGCCCGATCACGTGTGAGGGGGTGACGATCCCCCAGTATTCCCAGCGCTTGGCCCGGCCCCAGCCGCGCAGGTTGCCCCGGTGCAGCGGGCGTCGCGTCCACCCGACCGCGTCCGGGTTGAGCCGTCCGTTCGGCAGGCACAGGTCGGTACGGGCCGTTATCTCCCGTTCGTGCGTCGACATGACCGAAGGCTAGCCTTCTCACCCCATTTCCACCTCCGCCGAGCCACGGACGTCACCGGCGCTGCGAACCGAGCACGGTAAGCGCTTTCCTGACAGACTGGGCCTCGTGGAATCGAACGATCGCATCGCCCGGGTCCGGCTGTCGTCCGTCTCGCTGCCGCTGAACACTCCGATTTCCGACGCCAAGGTGCTCACCGGGCGGCAGCGGCCGATGACCGAGGTCGCGTTGCTGTTCGCCGAGATCGGCACCGAACAGGGCCACGAGGGCATCGGGTTCGGCTACTCCAAGCGGGCGGGCGGCCCCGGCCAGTACGCGCACGCCAGGGAGATCGCCCCCGAGCTGATCGGCGAGGATCCCAACGACATCTCGCGGCTGTGGGAGAAGCTGGCCTGGGCGGGGGCCTCCGTCGGGCGCAGCGGGCTGGCGGTCCAGGCCATCGCCGCCTTCGACATCGCGCTGTGGGACGCCAAGGCCAAACGGGCCGGTCTGCCCCTGGCCAAGCTGCTCGGCGCCCACCGCGACACCGTACGGTGCTACAACACCTCCGGCGGGTTCCTGCACGAGCCGTTGGAGCAGGTGCTGGCCAACGCCTCGGGGGCGCTGGAGCGCGGGATCGGCGGCATCAAGATCAAGGTCGGCCGGCCCGACACCCGCGCCGACCTCGCCAGGGTGAGGGCGGTGCGCGAGCACCTGGGCGACGGGTTCCCGCTGATGGTCGACGCCAACCAGCAGTGGGACCGGCTCACCGCCCAGCGGATGGGCCGGTCGCTGGAGGAGTACGACCTGACCTGGATCGAGGAGCCCCTCGACGCCTACGACCACGCCGGGCACGCCATGCTGGCGCGCTCGCTGGACACGCCGGTGGCCACGGGCGAGATGCTCACCAGCGTCGCCGAGCACGCCGCGCTGATCGATGCCGGAGCGGCGGACATCGTCCAGCCGGACGCGCCGCGCATCGGCGGCATCACGCCGTTCCTGCGCCTGGCCGCGCTCGCCCGGCATCACCGGCTCCAGCTCGCCCCGCACTTCGCGATGGAGATCCACCTGCACCTCGCCGCCGCGTACGACCAGGAGCCGTGGGTGGAGCACTTCGAGTGGCTGGAGCCGCTGTTCAACGAGCGGCTGGAGATCCGCGACGGCCGGATGGTCGTCCCGGACCGCCCCGGGCTCGGCATCACGCTCAGCGACCAGGCCGCCCAGTGGACGGTCGCCCACTGGGACTCCCAAACCACCTGACCGCTTCCGGACCAGCAATCGCTGCCGAGGTAGTCCGCCGCTCAGAGCCTGGTGATGCGCACCGCGTCGGCGATGACGTAGCCGGTGGCCGAGGTCCAGCGGCTCACCCCGACCACGTCGTAGGTGCCCGCGGCGAGGGTGAAGGTGCCGAGGGAGCGCCACTGGCCGCCGTTCGCGCGCTGGTCGACGGTGACCGTCTGGTTGCCGCCGCCGGCCGCGACGATGTAGGGGGTGGCGCTGTTGTAGCCGGCGTTGGCCGGATACCAGACCTCCACCCGATAGCTGCCGGCGCTGGGGATGGCCGTCCTGAACCAGGCGGGGTCGCTGGCGGCGACGGGGTCGGCGAACCGGTAGTCGGTGCCGTACAACTGCGACGAGTAGGCGGAGGTGCCCCACGCCGAGCCGGCGGTGAAGCCGGCGCCGGCGTTGTCCACGACGACGCTGAACCCGCCGCCGGAGCCGGTCACGGCCTTGCCGGCGCTCGCCGCGCTCTCCTGGTGGGTCCGGTTGAGCGCGGTCACGTAGTAGGTGTAGGCGGCGGCCGAGGCGGTGGTGTCGGTGAAGGAGGTCTGCCTGGTGGTGCCGATGAGGTTGCGGGCGTCGGCGAAGAAGCAGGGGTCGGCCGTGGCGGGGGTGCCGTCCACGCGGTAGACGGCGTAGGAGGTGGCCGAGCCCTGCCAGGAGAGGGCGACGCCGCTCGGCCCGAGGGTGGCCGAGGTGATCGAGGGGGCGGACGGCGCGGCGGCGCCGCCGCGGGCGGGCAGCAGGGCCGGCCGGGTGTAGTGGGTGTTCGCCAGGGTGGTGAACGAGCTGATCCGGTCGGCCCTGACGTCCTTGGCGCTGAAATAGACGTCGCCGGACACTTCGGGATGCTGCCGGTTGACGGTCAGGTGGTCGCTGAGCTCGGCCGGGTCCTGCCAGGCGGCGTCCTGGCCGGAGGCACCCGCCCGGTAGGCGGCCTGGCCGATGACGAGCTGGACTCCGGTGCCGCGCACCACGCCGGACCACCAGGCGGTGAGCACCGCGTAGTCGGCCGTGCCGAAACCGATGTGCCAGTAGATCTGCGGCGCGAGGTAGTCGACCCAGCCCTGCTTCGCCCAGAGCCTGCTGTCGGCGTAGATCACGTCGTAGGACTGCAGCCCTGAGGTGGCCGAGCCGAGCGGGTCGGTGGAGGCGTTGCGCCAGATGCCGAACGGGCTGACGCCGAAGGAGACCCAGGACTTGGCGGCGTGGATGCGCTGGTCCAGCTCTTTGACGAGCAGGTTGACGTTCTCGCGGCGCCAGTCGCCGATGTTGGCGAAGCCGCCGCCATACTGGGCGTAGGTGGCGGAGTCGGGGATGGTCTGGCCGCTCACCGGATAGGGGTAGAAGTAGTCGTCGAGGTGCACGCCGTCGATGTCGTACCTGGTGACGGCGTCCATGATGGCGTCCTCGATGAAGTCGCGGACCTCGGGGATGCCGGGGTTGTAGAAGAGCTTGCCGCCGTAGGCGAAGCGCCAGGCGGGGTGCTGCCGCGCCGGGTGGCTGGCCACCAGCTTGCTGGGGTCGTCGTGGTTGGCGATCCGGTACGGGTTGAACCACGCGTGGAGTTCGAGGTTGCGCGCGTGGGCCTCGCTGACCATGAAGGCGAGCGGGTCGTAGCCCGGGTTGCCGCCCTGTGTGCCGGTCAGCCACTGCGACCACGGCTCGTACGGTGACGGCCAGAACGCGTCGGCCGTCGGCCTGACCTGCACCATGACCGCGTTCATGCGTTTGTGCACGGCGAGGTCGAGCCAGGCGCGGAACTCCGCCTGCTGCGCCGACACGCTGAGGCCGGTGCGGCTCGGCCAGTCGATGTTGGCGACGGAGGAGATCCACATGGCGCGGAGCTGCCGTTTCGGCTTCGCGGGGTCGGTGGCGCAGGCCGCCGACACGGCGGCCTGCGCGGCAGCCGCCGTGGCCGTCGCCGAGGGGGCGGGCGCGGCGGCGCAGAGGAGTGCGGCGGTGAGGGCCGCCAGGACGACGCGCGGGACGGAGCCCGCGATGGCCTCGACGAGCCGCCTTGACCGGCTCACGCGATGCGTGGTCACGAAGGGAAGTTTCACCGTCGATCATTTACAGCGCAATAGTTTTCACCCGATCCGGGGGCCCAACTTTCCCGCTGCCCACATCCGGCCCGCAACCCCCCACACCCGACTTCACAACCCGTCCGCGCGGGCGAAAAGTTTCTTCTAACTCCTCAGTAATGTCAATTATCGACATTTGTCAGCGAACTCACCTAATGTGCATGCCGTTGCCCCCCAACGAGGAGCTCCTCATGACATTCGCCCGCACGCGATTAGCAGCTCTCGTCGCCACCGCCCTCGCGGCGCTCCTGGTCACCGGCGGCCAGCCCGCCATGGCCGCCAAGGAGGCGCCCCTGCCCGCGGCCTTCGACCGGGCCGCCGCCGAGCACGACGTCCCGCGCGACCTGCTCGTCGCGCTCGGCTACGCCGAAACCCATCTCGACGGCCACGACGGCAAGCCCAGCGCCAGCAACGGCTACGGCCTCATGCACCTCGTCAGCAACCCCGCCGCGCACACGCTCGAGAAGGCGGCCGAGCTCACCAAGCTGCCGGTCGGCAAGCTGCGCGCCGACGACGAGGCCAACATCCTCGGCGGCGCCGCGGTCCTGCGCTCCTACGCCGACGAGCTGGGCCTCGACGAGGCCGCGAGGAAGGACGCCGGCCGCTGGTACCAGGCCGTCGCCAAGTACGGCAACGCCTCCTCCCCCGAGCTCGCCCGCCTGTACGCCGACGCCGTCTACGAGCTGCTCGGCCTCGGGCTGGAGGCGCGCGGCGTGACGGTCAAGCCGCAGGAGGTGACCGCCGACCGCGGCGCCTACGCCAAGGCCCGTGACCTGAGCGCGCAGGCCGAGGCGCTGAGCCCCGACTACCCGCCCGCGTCCTGGGTCGCGGCCAGCTCCAGCAACTACACCGTGTCCAGCCGCGAGTCGAGCTACGCGATCGACCGGGTGGTCATCCACGTCACCCAGGGCTCGTACGCGGGCACCATCTCCTGGTTCCAGAACCCCAGCGCCCAGGTCTCGGCGCACTACGTGGTCAAGTCGTCCAACGGCGCCATCACCCAGATGGTGCGTGACAAGGACATCGCCTGGCACGCCGGCAACTGGACCTACAACACCCGGTCCATCGGCATCGAGCACGAGGGCTTCGTCAGCGACGCCTCCTGGTTCACCGACGCGATGTACCGGGCCTCTGCCGCGCTGACCCGCTACGTCTGCGACAAGTACGGCATCCCGAAGGACCGCACCCACATCATCGGCCACAACCAGGTCCCCGGAGCCACCCACACCGACCCGGGCTCGCACTGGAACTGGACCACGTACATGAACTACGTGACCGGCGGAACCACACCGCCGGCGTGGACGACCACGGTCGACAACGCCACGGCCGGCCAGTTCACGGCCAGCGCGAACTGGGGCACCTCCTCCTACTCCAGCCAGCGCAACGGCGCGGACTACCGGTTCGCCACCCCGGTGTCGAGCAGTGACGTGGCCTGGTTCCAGGCCGACATCCCGAGCGCCGGCACCTACAAGGTCGAGGTCTGGTATCCGGCGGATCCCGGCTACAACAGCTCGGCCCCGTACATCGTGGCGACGTCGAGCGGCAACCAGACCGTCTACGTCGACCAGAGATCGGGCGGCGGAGCCTGGCGCACGATCGGCTCGTTCTCGCTCGCCGC
Source organism: Nonomuraea sp. NPDC048916 (assembly GCF_040649575.1). Lineage (NCBI taxonomy): Bacteria > Bacillati > Actinomycetota > Actinomycetes > Streptosporangiales > Streptosporangiaceae > Nonomuraea > Nonomuraea sp. NPDC048916. The sequence goes on along the minus strand of NZ_JBEZFS010000012.1, from coordinate 29,153 downwards.
GGGCACGCAGAACGTCGTGGGCGTCAGCCGGTGGACCGCGGGCACCGGTTACGTCATCGCGGACGCCGTGCGCATCAGCCGGTAACGAGATATCCGCGCGGCCCGCGCCCATTCCGGCGCGGGCCGTATGACGTGGGCTTTCCCTTTCCCGGTTGATGCACCGTGGCCCGATCACGAAATTCAACATCAACTGTGCCCTTTGCAGGCAGATGTGAAGCATGTTAGATGGGGTTGCAGGGCGTCTCGACTGTCGCGATCAACGCGCTGACCTCGTATTCGCTGTCGGCGTGCGATTGATCATGCATCGGCGGAGAGAGGACCGGGTACATGTCGCTGATTCTCGACGAGGTCCGCCTCCGGCGGCACGGAGAGATTTGGCTCGACGACATCTCCCTCGAATTATCGAGCGGAATGACCATGCTCGTCGGGCCCATGACAGCGGGAAAGACGACACTCATGCGGGTCGTCGCCGGGCTGCTCCCGCCCGACGCCGGCCGGATCACCGTCAACGGGACGGACGTCACCTCGGTCCCGGTGCGCAGAAGGTCGGTCGCCTTCGTCTACCAGCAGTTCATCAACTACCCCTCGCTCTCGGTGTACGAGAACATCGCCTCCCCGCTGCGCCTGGCCCGCGACCTGTCCCGGGCGGGCATCGACCGGCGGGTACGCGAGGTCGCCGAGCTCATGGGCATCGGCGAGCTGCTCGGCCGCAGACCCGCCGAGCTGTCCGGCGGCCAGCAGCAGCGCACCGCGATCGCCCGCGCGCTGGCCCGGCCCGTCGACGTGCTGCTGCTGGACGAACCGCTGGCCAACCTCGACTTCAAGCTCCGCGAGCAGCTGCGGGCCGACCTCAAGAGCATGTTCCGGAACTCCTCCGGCGTGATCCTCTACTCCACGGCCGACCCGACCGAGGCGCTGACCTTCGCCGCGCCGACGGTTGTCCTCGGCGAGGGCCGGGTGCGGCACGTCGGCGAGGTCGCCGAGATGTACGCCCGGCCACCGACGCTGGCCGTCGCCGCGGCGCTCAGCGACCCTCCGCTGAACCTGCTGCCGGGAGTCGTGCGCGACGGCCGGGTGGAGTGCCTCGGCACCTCGTTCCCGGCGCCGCGCGCCCACGCCGCCGCCCACGCCGCCGCCCGCGCCGTCGTCCTGGCGGTGCGGCCACACCACGTCACGATCGGCGACGGCGAGCCGGGCACACTGACGTTCCCCGCCGAGATCCGGCTCGCCGAGGTGACGGGCAGCGCCACGTTCCTGCACCTCCTGCTGGCCGGGCGGCTGCACCTCGTCGCCCAGCTGCCGGGCACCCAGTTGTTCGTCCCCGGCGAGTCGACCACCGTCTCCGTGGACCCGGCGCACATCTTCGTCTTCGACGAGGACGGCGGCCGCCTGCTCGCCGCCTCGGCCGCGGAGGTCGACCTGCATGGCTGACATCCGCCTCGAAGGCGTGGGCCACAGCTACGACGGCGGCCGCACCTGGGCCCTGCGGCCGATGACCTGGACTTGGCGGAGCGGCCGGGCCTACGCGCTGCTCGGCCCGAGCGGCTGCGGGAAGACGACGCTGCTGAACATCATCTCGGGCCTGCTCACGCCGACGACGGGCCGCATCTGGTTCGACGACCGCGAGGTGACGGCCGTGCCGACCGCGGGCCGCGACATCGCGCAGGTCTTCCAGTTCCCCGTGCTGTACGAGGAGATGTCGGTCTACGACAACCTGGCGTTCCCGCTGCGCAACCGGAAGTACCCGAAGGCGGAGGTCGACCGGCGGGTCCGCCGGGTGTCCGGGATGCTCGGGCTGGACGACCACCTGCGCCGCAGGTCACGGCGGCTGGATCCGGGACGGCAGCAGATCGTCAGCCTGGGGCGCGGGCTGGTCCGGCCGGGCGTGGCCGCGGTGCTGCTGGACGAGCCGCTCACCGTGGTCGACCCGGCCATGAAGTGGACGCTGCGCAGCACGCTCAAGGAGATCCACCGCGACACCGGGCACACCTTCATCTACGTCACCCACGACCAGACCGAGGCGCTGACCTTCGCCGACGAGGTGGTGGTCGTCAAGGACGGGGAGATCGTGCAGGCCGGCGAGCCGACCGAGCTGTTCCTGTCACCGGCGCACGAGTTCGTCGGCCACTTCATCGGCTCGCCCGGCATGAACGTGCTGCCTGCCGAGATCACCGGCGGGGTGGTGCGGGTCGGGCGGGCGGCCGTCGGGCGGGCGGTGGGCGACCTGCCGCCCGGTCCCGTGCGCATCGGGGTCCGTCCCGAGTTCGCCGTGATCGACTCCGCCCGGTCCACGCCGGGAGTGGCCGGGCGGGTGACCGGCGTGGACCGCATGGGGGCGTACGACCTGGTGCACGTCCTCGTAAACGACCAGGACGGCCAGGACGGACCCCGCAGAACGGCCGGGATGGGCATGGGGGCCAGGGGGGCCATCCCCTGGTCGTGAAAACGGACACCGGCCCCCCATTCCTGCCGGGCGACCCCTGCTTCGTCCGCTTCGCCACCGACCGGGCGTTCCTGTTCCGGGACGCGGTCAGGTGCGGGCTGCTCGCACCTCTGAACGGGAGTGGCGAGAGAACGGAGGGCCGGGAAGACGAGGTGCGAGAGAACCGGAGAGACGAGAGATCGGAGGAGCGGGAAGGCGGGGGCGGAGTGAACGGGAGGGGCGAGGCGTGACCGACCAGATCGCCGCCGTCACGGACGGCCAGACGCGGGACGGGACCGGCGCGCCGCGCGACGAGCCGGACAGGCGCGTGGAGGCCAGGCCGCGGGACAACCGGGCCTGGCTGCTCGTGCTGCCGGTCGTCGTGTCCGTGACGTTCACGGCGCTGATCCCGCTGATGACCGTCGTCAACTACTCGGTGCAGGACATCTTCAGCCCGAACGACCGGATCTTCGTCGGCCTGGAGTGGTTCCGCGCCGTGACGCGCGACCCGGAGATCCGCGCCGCCTTCCTGCGGACCCTGCTGTTCTCGGCGCAGGTGCTGCTGGTGGAGATCCCGCTGGGGGTGGCAATCGCGGTCGCGATGCCGCGCCGCGGGTTCTGGGTGTCGGTGGCCCTGGTCGTCGTCGCGCTGCCGCTGCTCATCCCGTGGAACGTGGTGGGCACCATCTGGCAGATCTTCGCCCGCGCCGACATCGGGCTGGGCGGCTGGACGATCAACCACGTGCTGGGCGTCGACTTCAACTACACGCTGGACTCCACCGACGCCTGGATCACCGTCCTGGTCATGGACGTGTGGCACTGGACGCCGCTGGTGGCGCTGCTGGCCTACGCCGCGCTGCGGTCGATCCCCGACCCCTACTTCCAGGCCGCGCAGATCGACGGCGCCTCGGCCTGGGCGACGTTCCGGCGCATCCAGTTGCCGCGGCTGCGCGGGGTGCTGACGATCGCGATCCTGCTCAGGTTCATGGACAGCTTCATGATCTACACCGAGCCGTTCGTGGTCACCGGCGGCGGGCCCGGCAACGCCACGTCGTTCCTCAGCGTCCTGCTGTCGAAGATCGCCGTCGGTCAGTTCGACCTGGGGCCGGCGGGCGCCTTCTCACTGCTCTACTTCCTCATCGTGCAGATCGTCTCGTACGTCTTCTTCACCGTGCTGACCAGGGCCGGGAGGTGAGCGCGATGGCCGGAGGGCAGGTCGCGGTGGCGAGGCGGGCCCGGCGGCAACTCCCCTGGGCGCGTACCGTCTTCTGGCTCTACGCCGCCACGCTCATGCTGCCGCTGCTGTGGATGTTCGGCATGTCCATCCGCCCGAACGACGACATCCTGGGCAGCTTCTCGCTCATCCCGCAGCGGGCGACCCTCGAGAACTACCAGACCTTCTTCACCGACCCGGCGTGGTACTCGAGCTACCTGAACTCCATCGTCTACACGTCGATGAACGCGGTCATGTCGCTGATCGTGGCGATCCCGGCCGCCTATGCCTTCTCGAGGTTCAGGTTCGCCGGGGACAAGCACCTGTTCTTCTGGCTGCTGACCAACCGGATGGCGCCGCCGGCCGTGTTCCTGCTGCCGTTCTTCCAGATCTACCAGAGCGTCGGCCTGTTCGACACGCACCTCGGTGTCGCGATCGCCCACATGCTGTTCAACGTCCCGCTCGCGGTGTGGATCCTGGAAGGGTTCATGTCGGGGATCCCGCGCGAGATCGACGAGACAGCCGCGATCGACGGCTACTCGCTGCCGAGGTTCTTCATCCGGATCTTCCTGCCGATGATCCGCTCGGCCATCGGGGTCACCGCGTTCTTCTGCTTCATGTTCAGCTGGGTCGAGCTGCTCATCGCCCGGACCATCACCTCGGTCAACGCCAAGCCGATCGCCGCCACCATGACGCGCACCGTGAGCGCGGCGGGCGTCGACTGGGGGCTGCTCGCGGCGGCGGGCGTGCTGACGATCATCCCAGGCGCCGTCGTCATCTGGTTCGTCAGGAACTACGTGGCCAAGGGCTTCGCCCTGGGGAGGGTCTGACGATGCTCGAGTGGATGGTCTGGACGCCGCCCACGGCCCTGGTGTTCACCGGGCTCGCCCTGCTGCTCTGCGTCATGGCGGTCTGGGCCCACTTCTCCCCACCGGTCGCGCGGCGGGGCTTTCTACGCATCGAGACCGATCGGGGGGACCGGCTCTACATCGGCCTCATCAGTGCGGCCGTCGTGCTCGCGGGGTGGATCGCCGTCACCGACCTGTCCATGTGGCTCGCACTGGTGTGCGCGCTGCTGGTGGCGGTGGTCATCGGTATCTGGGGTTGACACAGGAGGGACCCGATCATGCCGTTCCACAGGAAAGTCCCACGAGGACGGGCGACGGCCACCGCGGCCGCGCTCGTCCTCCTGGCGGCCGCCTGCTCGCAGGGCGACGGCGCCGGTCAGAGCGACTTCACCGAGGCTCGCGGCAAGGCCGCCGCGCAGAAGTGGGTCTCCCAGGAGTTCACGCCGAGCACCCTGTCCAAGGACCAGCAGCTCGCCGAGATGGACTGGTTCATCAAGGCCGCCGCGCCGTACCGCGGCATGGAGATCAACGTGGTGTCCGAGACGATCACCACGCACGAGTACGAGTCGCGGCAGCTCGCCAAGGCGTTCACCGAGATCACCGGCATCAGGCTCAAGCACGACCTGATCCAGGAGGGTGACGTCATCGAGAAGCTGCAGACCCAGATCCAGGGCAACCAGCTACGACGCGTACGTCAACGACTCCGACCTGATCGGCACCCACTCGCGCGGCGACTACGTGCTGCCGCTGTCCGACTACCTGGCCGGGGAGGGCAAGGCCGTCACCTCCCCCACGCTCGACCTGAACGACTTCATCGGCATCAGCTTCACCACCGGGCCGGACAGGAAGCTCTACCAGCTCCCCGACCAGCAGTTCGCGAACCTCTACTGGTTCCGCTACGACTGGTTCACCGATCCGGCGATCAAGAAGCAGTTCAAGGACGCCTACGGCTACGACCTGGGCGTGCCGGTCAACTGGGCGGCCTACGAGGACATCGCCGACTTCTTCACCAACAAGGTCAACGGCAACGGCACCGTCGACGGCGAGAAGGTCTACGGCCACATGGACTACGGCCGCAAGGACCCGTCGCTGGGCTGGCGCTTCACCGACGCGTGGCTGTCGATGGCGGGCAACGGCGACGCCGGCATCCCCAACGGCCTGCCGGTGGACGACTGGGGCATCAGGGTGGAGAACTGCCGCCCGGTCGGCTCCTCGGTGACCCGCGGCGGCGACACCAACGGCCCGGCGTCGGTCTACGCGCTCACGAAGTACGTCGACTGGCTGAAGAAGTACGCGCCCAAGGAGGCGGCCGGGATGAACTTCAGCGAGGCCGGTCCCGTCCCCGCGCAGGGCAACATCGCCCAGCAGATCTTCTGGTACACCGCGTTCACGGCCGACATGACCAAGCCGGGCCTGCCGGTCGTCAACGCGGACGGGACACCGAAGTGGCGGATGGCGCCGAGCCCGCACGGCGCGTACTGGAAGGACGGCAACAAGCTCGGCTACCAGGACGCCGGCTCGTGGACGCTGCTGAAGAACACGCCGAAGGAGCGCCGGGCCGCCGCCTGGCTGTACGCGCAGTTCGTGACGTCCAAGACGGTGTCGCTGAAGAAGTCGATCACCGGCCTGACCTTCATCCGCGACTCCGACATCAGGAGCGACTACTTCGCCGACAACGCCGCCAAGTACGGAGGGCTGATCGAGTTCTACCGCTCACCGGCCCGCAAGCAGTGGACCCCGACCGGCACCAACGTGCCGGACTACCCCAAACTCGCTCAGCTGTGGTGGCAGAACGTCGCCACGGCCGTCACCGGTGAGACCACCGCCCAGCAGTCGATGGACAACCTCGCCAAACAGCAGGACGACATCCTGTCCCGGCTGGAGCGCCGCGGCTACGGCGGCGCCTGCGCGCCGAAACTGAACCCGGAGCAACCCGCCCAGTACTGGCTGGACCAGCCGGGCGCCCCGGCGCCGAAGCTCGCCGACGAGCGCGGCAAGCCGGAGACGCTCGACTACGACAAGCTGATCGCCCAGTGGAAGTCGGGCGACTGACGTCACCTGCCGCTGCGGACGATGGCCAGTGGACATGGGGCATGCTGCAGCATGGCGTTGCTGACCGAGCCGAGCACCATGCCGGACAGCACGCCATGCCCCTGGGAGCCGACCACGAGCAGGGCGGCGCCTTCGGAGGCCTGCCGCAGCACCTCAACTGGATGGCCCTGCACGACCTCCTCGATCACGGGCACGCCGGGGTGGCGTTCGCGGCAGCCCGCCAGCTTCGCACTGAGCAGGTCGAGCTCGCCGCCGACCGAGCCCGGCTCGTGCACGTCCGGCCAGATCCGGGCGTGCACGGCGCGCAGCCGCGCCCCGCGCATCGAGGCCTCGGCGAACGCGAAGTCGACGGCGCGCTCGCAGGCGGCCGAACCGTCGACGCCGACGACCACCTCGGCACGCGAGGACGGAGGCAGCTCCCGCACGACGACGACGTCGCAGGGCGCGTGCCCGGCCACGCCGTAGGCGACGGAGCCGACCAGCATCCCGCGGACGCCGCCCAGCCCGTGGTTGCCGACCACGAGCAGCTCGGCGCCCTCGGCCGCCTTGATCAGGGCCGCGCGCGGGTCGCCGGGCAGCAGCGTCGTCTCGACGCCCGCCTTCGGCGCCTCCCGACGGACCCGCTCCTCCCCCGAGGCCAGGACCGTCATGCCCCCCTCACGCATCCATCGGGCCACGTCGGCGAAGCGGCCTTCACGCGTGTCGACGGCCCATGCCGGAATCGCGTGCGCCACGGTCAGCGGCACCTCCCGCAGCGCCGCCTCCCTCGCGGCCCATCCAGCGGCCTCCAGCCCGGCCCGGGACCCGTCCACCCCGACAACGATCACGACATTCCTCCCCATCACGTCACAACAACACCGTTTCCACCATCCTCCCAGCCCCCGCTTCACACCCGAGGCGAACGTCCCTCAAGAACCAGTCCAAGGCCCCTACCTTGGGATGTGATCAACGGCTCCATCCACGCCTGACGTCCGCAACGGGGAGCCGGCGGTCCGGCGCGATCTGTCGGTGCGGTCTCCTAAGCTGCGTAGCCGTACAGGAATGATTGGATTCTTGCCGTGGACGTCTCGGTCGAGCAGCTCGTGTACGTCCGCGAGGACGAATACACCGTCGCCCGGATGAGCGACGGGAGCGGGGCCGGGTTCGTCGCCACCGGGCGGGCGCTGGCCGGGGTGCAGCCCGGGGAGACGCTCCGGCTCACCGGCGAGTGGGGCGAGCATCCGCGCCACGGCCGCCGCTTCCAGGTGGCGACCTGCGAGCGGGTCGTCCCGTCGACCGTCCGGGCCATCCAGCTCTACCTGGGCTCGGGCCTGATCCGCGGCATCGGCCCGCGCCTGGCGCAGGCCATCGTCAGCCACTTCGGCGACAAGACGCTCACCGTCATCGACACCGAGCCGGGGCGGCTCACGGAGGTCGTCAACATCGGCCCGGCCCGGCAGGCGCAGATCGTCGAGGCCTGGCAGGAGCAGAAGGAGATCGCCGCGCTGATGGTGGTCCTCCAGGGCTTCGGCATCAGCCCGCTGCTCGCCGCCAAGATCTACCAGGTGTACGGCTCCGACTCGGCCGGCATCCTCAAATCCGACCCCTACCAGCTCATCGGCCGGGTCAGGGGCATCGCCTTCCACACGGCCGACCGGATCGCGCTGCAGTCGGGGGTGTCGGAGCGCAGCCCGCAGCGGATCCGGGCGGCGATCCTCGACCGGCTGGAGTCGGCGGCCGCGAGCGGCGGCCACTGCTACCTGTCGACGACCGCGCTGCTCACGCAGACCGCCGAGCTCATCGAGCAGGACCAAGACCTGCTACGACCGGTGATCGACGCCCTCACGGCCGAGCGGCGGGTCGTCGTGGAGGCGGCCCCCGACCAGACCGTCGTCTACTCCAAGGAGCTGCACAGCCGCGAGGTCAAGCTGGCCGAGCAACTGGCCCGGCTCTGGCAGGCCCGCTCGACGCTGCCGATGCGCGGCTTCCGGGAGGACCCCGACCTGCACGACGACCAGCGGGCGGCCGTGACCATGGCGTTGACCAGCACCGTGTCGGTGCTCACCGGCGGCCCGGGCTGCGGCAAGAGCCACACGGTCAGGGTGATCGCGGCCACCGCGCGGGCCATGGGCGGCAGGGTGACGCTGGCCGCGCCCACCGGCAAGGCGGCCAAGCGCCTGTCGGAGCTCACCGGCCTGCCGGCGATGACCGTGCACCGGCTGCTGGCCCACGAGCCCGACCCCGACGCCCTGTTCGACCAGACGCCCGCGCAGGCCGACCTGATCGTGGTCGACGAGGCGTCCATGCTCGACCTGCACCTGGCCACCCGGCTGTGCTCGGCGGTGCCCTCGGGCAGCCACCTGCTGCTCGTCGGCGACGGCGACCAGCTTCCCAGCATCGGCCCCGGCAGCGTGCTGTCCGACCTGCTGCGGGTCGAGGAGATCCCCCGGGTACGGCTGACGCACGTCTTCCGCCAGGCGGACGGCAGCGGCATCATCCGCAACGCCCACCGCATCCGATCCGGGGAGCTGCCCGCGATCCCGGGCGGTGGCGGCTTCTGGTTCGAGGAGGTGGACACCCCCGAGGCCGTCGCCGAGCGTGTCGTCCACCTGGCGACGGTGGCGATCCCGCGCAAGCAGCAGGTGGACCCCTCCCAGGTGCAGGTGCTGTGCCCGATGCGCAGGGGCGCGGCCGGCACCGCCGAGCTCGGCCGCCTGATCCAGGAACGCCTCAACCCTGCCCGCGAGGGGCAGCCGGAGCACTGGTCGGGCGCCTCGGTCTTCCGCGTCGGCGACCGGGTGATGCCCATCCGCAACAACTACGACAAGGGCGTCTTCAACGGCGAGACGGGCACGGTCTCCCAGATCGACCAGGAGCAGCGCCAGGTCGAGATCGTCATCGACGACGGCGACCCGGTCACCTACGGCTTCGACGAGCTCGACGACCTCACCCACGCCTACGCCATCAGCGTGCACCGCTCGCAGGGCAGCGAATACCCGTTCGTGGTGGCGCCCATCGTCGCCGAGGCCGGCGGCATCATGCTGCGCCGCAGGCTGCTCTACACCCTCGTCACCCGGGCCCGCTCGTGGGTGGTGCTCGTCGGCGACCGCAAGGCCCTGGAGCTCGCGGTCGCCCGCCTCGGCCGCCCCCGCAACACCATGCTCACCCGCCGCCTGTCCCAGACCCTCCAGTGACCGAATCCAGGCTGCCTATGAGCCAAAAGTGGCGAAAAATCCTCTTATTGACTGAAAATCCGGACCATTTGGCCCGAGTACTGAGCGCGCCCAGGGCTGATGTCGATCTGGCAGTCCGGTCCGGCCGTCGGGGATGCGTGTCGTACGACGTCAGGCCCTGCGACTGGCAGCTGCAGCCCGGATTGCTCACTGAATTCCTGGGAGAGAATCACGACCCCATGGACAAACGACACAATGGGCACACTTTACAGAATGTCCGCGATGCCCTCCATGGCTACGGTCAGCCGCCAGGGTTCAGCGGGCCAGTCACGTTCGACGCCTTCGATTGACACTGATTCCGGCGAGCGGCTCGGAACCATTGCCGGATAGTGTGAGCCCCGATGGCCTGATCGCGACATTCCGCCGAATCCCGGCGAACGCGGGCCCAGACTGGGTGGGAACGCGTACCGCAACATAGACGGGAGCGGGCGTCAGAGGGCGGGCCACGGCTGCGGTGCCCGGCCCGCGCTGTGCCGGAAAGTGAAAGCTTCAGCTACGGCGACCAGCCCCCAAAGACGGAAACGGACGCTTCAGCATCGGCGAGCAGCAAGGGCGACGGACCCGGCCCATACTGCGGCGGCCAAGCCAGGACGCCCACCCGCCTCCGCGGCACCCACGAACCCGGCCTCCGCGGGGCACCAAACACCCGCCGACACCACCGACACAACAGCGACCATCGGCACCAATCGAAACACGGACCTCCGCAACACGGACCAAACTCACCCGTCGCCAGGCATCGTCCCTCCGGTGACAGGCGGACGAGCAGCGGCACTGGACGACTTCAGCATCCGCAACGCCCCCTTCGACAGGGACACCAGCACATCCACGGCCTCCTCCAGGTCGGGATACCGCCCCTCCAGATGCCCGAGGGCCAGCGCGTTGGTGGCGGCGTTGATCCCTTCGGCGATCATCTCCAGCCGCCGCCGGTCACGCTCGTTGTCGGCGGTGTAGCCGAGGGCCGCGAGGTCGGCCGCGTGATGGTCGCGGTAGGCGAGCGAGGCCTCCTTGGCGAACTCGTGCATGGACGAGGAGGGGTCGTGCCGGGCGCGGTGCAGGATGCGCAGCAGCTCGGGGTGGCGGCAGATGGCTTCGAGCGGGATGCGGAAGGTGTCGCGCTGGTGCTCGGTGACGTCGGGCGCCTCGCGGGCCCGGCGCCGCGCCTCCCGCATGGACCGGCGCAACCGGTCGCCGCCCTCGTCGCCGAGCACCCGCAGCAGATCCTGTTTGTCCTTGAAGTGCACGTAGAAGCTGGACTGCGCGATGCCGGCGGCCTTGGCCACCTTGACGGTCGTCAGGCCGGCCTCGCCCTCGGTGTCGAGGATGGCCAGAGCCGCGCGGATCAGTCTGCGCCGGGTCAAATCCTTGGCCTCGCTCCTGGTGAGCGGTGTGCTGCTCACGGCCACCTCCCTCTTTCTGCCGATAACAGTAACGCCGAGCGCTCCTGAATAACGATCGGTACTGGACGCTTGTGAGTTCCCTCACCGATAGTACTATCGGTGAAATTGCTCTCGGGGGGACGACCGGGAGGAGGCGTGGATGAAACGCTGGAGAAGACTGGCGGGGTTGTCGCTGGCTTCGGTGGTATTGGTGGCGTGCAGCGGGCAGCGGCCCGTGGCGGTCAACGAGAAGAGCTCCGACCCGACGACACCCGTCGTCGGCGGAAAGCTCGTCTACGGGCTCAGCGCCGACGCCGCCGGATTCAACCCGGTGACCGACCAGTTCGCGGCGCAGAGCTACAGCATGGCGACGACGATCATCGAGCCGCTGGTGAGCGTGGACGTCAACGGCGATTGGAAGCCCTACCTGGCCGAATCACTGACGCCCAACAAGAAGTCCGACGAATGGACGATCACGGTCAGGTCGGGGATCTCGTTCTCCGACGGCACGCCGCTGACCGGTGAGGTGGTCAAGGCCAACCTCGAGGCGCAGAAGGCGTCGCCGCTCAACAACGCGGTGCTCGCCCCGGTCTCGTCGTTCGAGCTGGTCGACCCCAAGACGGTCAAGGTCAAGCTCAAGCAGCCCTGGGTGGCGTTCCCCTATTACCTCGCGGCGCAGATCGGCATGATCGTGCCGCCCTCCTCGCTCGCCGACCCCAGGGGAGCCAGCCAGAAGCCCGTCGGCACCGGGCCGTTCACCTTCCAGGAGTACGTGCCCGACAGCCGGTTCATCGTGGCCAAGAACGCCAACTACTGGCGCAAGGGCCTGCCGTACCTGACCCAGATCGAGTTCCGGATCCTGCCCGACAGCCAGACCCGCTCGCAGACGCTGGAGGCGGGCCAGCTCGACGCGATGGGCACCAGCCGCGACGAGGACATCACCAAGTTCGGCGCGCTCAAGGACGCCTTCACGATTCACCGGTCCCAGGGCATGGCCGTGGCCGAGTACATGTTCATGCTCAACACCGCCGTCGCTCCCTTGGACGACATCAGGGTCCGCAAGGCACTGGCGCACGCCACGGACCGCAAGGCCGTCATCTCGACGCTGCGCGGCGGGCTCACGAAGGAGGCCGACGGCCCCTGGTCCAAGGATTCCAAGTGGTACGCCGACGGCGGCGGCTATCCGGAGTACGACCTGGCCAAGGCGACCGCGCTGGTCAAGGAGGTCGAGGCGGACAAGGGCCCGATCAAGTTCGAGATCATCTCCACCCCCGACCCCAACACCATGCAGGGCATCGAGCTGGCGCAGGACATGTGGCGCAAGGCCGGCATCGAGGTGACGATCAAGCAGGCCGACCAGGCCGACCTGATCAACCGCGCGGTCACCGGCAACTTCGCCGCGACCGTGTGGACGCAGTTCTCCTCACCCGACCCCGACGGTGAGTACATCTGGATGCACAAGGCCTACGCCCAGCCCGTCGGCGCCATCTCGCTGAACTTCACCCGCATCAAGGATGACAAGCTCAGCCAGGCGTTCGACGTGGGCCGCACCAACCCGGACGAGGCGGCGCGCAAGCAGGCGTACGCCACCGTCCAGCAGCGGCTGCGCGAACTGGTGCCGTACGTGTTCGTCGACCACCTCGACACCGGCGCCGTCATCGCCAAGGCCAAGGTGCACGGCATCGGCGAGCACGTGCTGCCGGACGGGGAGAAGGGCCTGCCCATGACCGGGTCGCCCATTCCCTACCACCCGTTCTCCGGGGTCTGGATCACACAGCAGTGATCCTCCTGCACCGGCTGGTCCGGCTCCTGGTGGTCCTGCTCGTGGTGACGTTCCTGTCCTACGCCCTGCTCGCGTTGCTGCCCGGTGACCCGACGACGCAGATCCTCGGCCTGTCGGCCACGGAGGAGGCCCGCACGCGGCTCCGCCAGGACCTGGGCCTGGATCAGCCGATGCTGGTCCAGTACGCCGACTGGCTCGGCGGCCTGGTCACCGGCGACTTCGGCACCTCGTACATCAACCAGGTGCCGGTCGCCCAGGAGCTGGCCGAGCGGCTGCCGGTCACGCTGGAACTGCTGGTCGCGGCGCAGATCGTGGCGCTGGGACTGGCGGTTCCGGTGGGCGTGGCGGCGGCCCGCCGGGCCGGCGGCACGCTGGACCAGGTGCTCACCGCGATGAGCTTCGCGCTGCTGTCGACCCCGGTGTTCGTGCTCGGCGTGCTGTTGATCCTGGTGTTCGCCGTCACCTGGCAGGTGCTGCCGGCCACCGGGTGGACGCCCATCTCGGTGGATCTGGGGTGGAACATCACCTCGGTGCTGCTGCCCGCGATCACGCTCGGGGCCGGGCAGCTCGCCGTCTACGCGCGGCTGCTGCGCACCGACCTGATCGCGACGCTGCAGGAGGACTACATCACGCTGGCCCGCGCCCGCGGCCTGTCGCCGCGGCGCATCCTGTGGCGGCACGCCTTGCGGCCGTCCACGATCTCGCTGATCACCGCGGTCGGGCTGAACCTCGGGGCGCTGATCGGCGGCACCGTGATCATCGAGACGCTCTTCGGGCTGCCCGGCATCGGCCGGCTCATCGTCGACTCCATTTTTTCCCGCGACTACCTGACCGTGCAGGGAGGCGTCGTGCTGATCTCGGTCGGCTACGTGCTGGTCAACTTCGTGGTGGACCTGGTGTACGCCGCCGTGGACCCGAGGATCCGGCATGCGTAGGCGGCTCGGGCCCGGGTTCTGGATCGCGGCGGTCTGGATCCTGCTGGTGCTGGCCGGGGCGCTGCTGGCCGACCTGCTGCCCATCGCGCGCTACGACGAGACGCTGGCCGGGCCGCCCCGGTCGGGCCCCAGCGCCGACCACCTGTTCGGCACCGACGGGCTGGGGCGCGACGTGTTCAGCCGGGTCGTGCACGGCTCGCGGGTCTCGCTCGGCGTGGGCATCGGCGCGGTCCTGCTCGGGCTGGCCATCGGCGGGCCGCTCGGCATCCTGGCCGGCTACCGCAGGCGGGCGACGGACGCGATCATCATGGCGTTCAACGACGTCGCGCTGGCCTTCCCGGCGCTCGTCTTCGCGCTGGCCGTGGTGGCCTTCGCCGGGGCCAGCCTGCGCAACGTGCTGATCGTGCTCGGGGTGCTCGGCGTGCCCGCGTGGACCCGGCTGATCCGGGGGGCGACGCTGTCCTTCGCCGACCGGGAGTTCGTCCTCGCGGCCCGCGTGCTGGGCGTGCGGGACAGCAGGATCCTATGGCGGGAGATCATGCCGAACGTGGCGGTGCCGGCCGCGTCCTACGCGTTCATCGGGATGGCCGTGGTCGTGGTGGCCGAGGGCAGTCTCGCCTTCCTCGGGCTGTCGGTCCAGGCGCCCACTCCCACCTGGGGCGGGCTGATCAACGAGGGCCGCACCCTGATGGACGACGCGCCGCACGTGGTGCTGGCGCCGTCGCTGGTCATGTTCCTGACCGTGCTCTCCTTCAACCTGGTGGGCGACCGGCTCAGGGCGCTGACCGACGTCCGGCACAGCGGCCTGGAGCCCGTCCGGCAGGCCCCTCCGGCGGCCCCCGCCGCCCCCGTCCACGCGGTGGGCGACAGCCTGCTCCAGGTCGAGGATCTGCGCACGCACTTCGTCACCGAACGCGGCCTGGTCAAGGCCGTCGACGGCGTCTCCTTCACCCTGGAGCGCGGCAGGACGCTGGCCATCGTGGGCGAGTCGGGCTCGGGCAAGTCGATGCTGATCCGCTCGATCCTCGGCCTGCTGCCCGGCTCGGGCGTCAACCGGAGCGGCAACGTCTACCTGGAGGGCGACGACCTGACCCGGCACACCCCCGAGGAGATGCGGCAGATCCTCGGCCCGCGTCTCGGCACGGTCTTCCAGGACCCGATGACCGCGCTCAACCCGGTGCGGACGATCGGCGCGCAGCTGGCCGAGCCGCTCCGGGTGCACATGGGGATGAACCGCAGGCAGGCCCGCGAGGAGGCCGCGCAGTTGCTCGCCCAGGTCGGCATCCCCGATCCGGGACGCATGCTGGGCCGCTACCCGCACCAGCTGTCGGGCGGCATGCGGCAGCGAGTGACCATCGCGATGGCCCTGTCGTGCGGCCCCGACGTGCTGTTCGCCGACGAGCCCACGACCGCCCTCGACGTCACCATCCAGGACCAGGTGCTGCGGCTGCTGCACCGGCTGCGGGAGGAGCGCGACATGGCGGTCGTCCTGGTCAGCCACGACCTCGCGGTGGTGCGCGAGTGGGCGGACGAGGTCATCGTGATGTACGCGGGCAAGGTCGTGGAACGCGGCCCCACGGCCGAGATCTTCGGGCACACCCGCATGCCCTACACCGAGGCGCTGTTGCAGGCGGCGCCCCGGCTGACCGACCCCGCGCACCACCGGCTGCGCGTCATCCCGGGCCGGCCGCCGGACCTGGTGGACCTGCCGGCGGGCTGCGCCTTCCAGCCGCGCTGCGCCTACGCCCGCGACCGGTGCGCCACCGAGGCGCCCGACCTTCTCAAGGACGGCCATCTGTACGCATGCTGGTATCCCACCGGCAGCTCGATCAGCGAAGGAGCCGAGAGCCGTGGCCGGTAGCGGAAACGCCCATCTTCGTCCCCGCGACCAGGTGTTGCTCCAGGTGGAGGACCTGGTCGTGGAGTTTCCCGCGGGGCGGGGCCGTACCGTGCGGGCGGTGTCGGGGGTGAGCTTCGACCTGGCGGCGGGCGAGACGCTGGGCATCGTCGGCGAGTCGGGGTGCGGCAAGTCGAGCACCGCGCGGGCGCTCGTGCAGTTGCCGCCGCCGCGCGGCGGCTCGGTGCGGCTGGACGACGTCGACCTGACGACGCTGCGCGGCGAGGCGCTGCGGCGCACCCGCAGGCGGCTCCAGATGATCTTCCAGGATCCGATCTCGTCGCTGAACCCGCGCCGCCGGGTCCGCGACATCGTCAGCGAGGGCACCCGCGTGTGGGGCGCCGGCGGCGACCGGGTGGACGAGGTGCTGGAGGCCGTCGGGCTCGACCCGGCGACCGCGGCCGTCCGCCGGCCGCACGAGTTCTCCGGCGGGCAGTGCCAGCGCATCTCCATCGCCAGGGCGCTGGTGCTGGAGCCGGAGGTGGTGATCTGCGACGAGCCGGTGTCCGCCCTGGACGTCTCGGTGCAGGCGCAGATCCTCGGCCTGCTGGAGGACCTGAAGGAGCGCTACCGGCTCACGCTGGTGTTCATCGCCCACGACCTGGCCGTGGTGAAGAACGTCAGCGACCGGATCCTGGTGATGTACCTCGGCAAGATGTGCGAGCTGGCCCCGAGCACCGAGCTGATCGAGCGGCCCGCCCACCCCTACACCCGGGCGCTGCTCGCCTCGATCCCCGGCAGTGGCCTCGACCTGCCCCCGGCCGACCGGCTGATCAAGGGCGAGCCGCCGTCACCGGTCGATCCGCCCAGCGGCTGCCGTTTCCGTACCCGGTGTCCCAGGGCGGCCCCCAGGTGCGGCGAGGAGGAGCCGGAGATCCGGCCCCTGGCCGGCGACCACTGGGTGGCCTGCCACTTCCCGGAAACAGACTGAAGGAGCACCATGGCCATCGACTTCACCCTCGCCCCCGAGCACGAGGAGATCCGCAAGCGGGTGCGGGCCTTCATCCAGGGCACCGTCATCCCGGCCGTCGAGGGCCTGGAGGAGGGCGACCGCGACACCTACCTGCGGACCATCTTCAAGCTGCGCGAGAAGGCCAGGGCGGAGGGGCTCTGGCTGCCGCACATGCCCAAGGAGTGGGGCGGCATGGGGCTCGGCCACGTCGAGCTGGCCATGGTCCAGTCGGAGGCGGCCAAGACGCGGCTCGGGCCGTGGGTGCTCAACTGCCAGGCGCCCGACGAGGGCAACATGCACACGCTGCTGCACTGGGCGAACGACGAGCAGAAGGAGAAGTACCTCCGGCCGCTGCTCGACGGGGTCACGATGTCGTGCTTCGCGATGACCGAGCCCGAGGTGGCCGGCTCCGACCCGACGCTCATCCGCACCCACGCGGTCAAGGACGGTGACGAGTGGGTCATCAACGGCCACAAGTGGTTCATCTCCAACGCCCGCCGGGCGAGCTTCGCCATCCTCATCGCGCGGACCGAGACCGACGTGCCGGAGGGCGCTCGCGGGGCCAACACGGCCTTCCTCATCGACCTGCCGCAGGAGGGCTGGCACGACGTCCGCGAGGTCGAGACGATGCACGGCTCGACGGGCCACAGCGAGATCGTCATCACCGACCTGCGGGTGCCGGAGGGCCAGATGCTCGGCGGGCGGGGCGACGGCCACCGGCTCGGCCAGTACCGCCTCGGCCCGGCGCGGCTCGCGCACTGCATGCGCTGGATCTCCCAGGCGGAGACGGCGCTCGACATGATGGTCGACCGGGCGCTCAACAGGTACAGCCACGGCTCGCTGCTCGCCGAGAAGCAGGGGATCCAGTGGCTGATCGCCGACTCGGCGATGGAGCTCTACCAGTGCAAGCTGATGGTGCTGCACGCCGCCTCGAAGATCGACAAGGGCGAGGACTTCCGCACCGAGGTGTCGATGGCCAAGCACTTCGTGGCCAACAGCCTCAACCGGATCATCGACCGGGCGATCCAGGTGCACGGCGCGCTCGGCTACTCCACCGACACGCCGCTGGCCCACATGTTCCAGCACGCCCGCTGGGCCCGCTTCGCCGACGGGGCCGACGAGATCCACCAGATGCGCATCGCCGAGCGGACCATCGACGCCTACCGCACCACCGGATCGACCAGCGCCGCCACAGGGGGTCTTCCCCTGTAGCGGCGCCGGGGTCACGGTCGACCGGCCGTCACACGGCACCGGTCACGTCGCGGCCGACCGGCTGACGGCCGGCCGGCCGTCAGCCGGTGAGCGGGCCGAACTCCTTGCGCGTGTCGATCACGTCGCCGAAGAGCTCCCACCGCTCGCCCTTGAACGTCATGAGCTGCATGGACTCGATGGGGAAGCCGTCATCGGGTCCGGTGCTCATCGTCACGCCCGGCAGCAGCATGTCCACCTGCACGTTGTTGAGGGCGCGCACCGAGTCGCGCAGCCCCTCGCGGGTCGGGCACTTGGCCGCCTCCATGGCCTTGTGGAAGCTGCTGGCCACCGCCCAGCCGAAGGCGTGGTAGGGCACCGCCGGGTCGGCGTCGGGGGCGTACTGCTTCATCTTGGCCTGGTAGCGCATCATCTCCTGGTCGTTCTGCCACGTCGGGTCGTTGGGGTCCTTGTAGTACGTGGACGACACGACGCCCTGCACGTTCTCGAACCCGACGGGCTTGAGGACCGTGACGGACGCGGCGACGTTGTTGACGATGTGCACCGGGTTCCAGCTCGTGTTCTTGGCGTCGGCGGCCAGCGCCTGGGAGCCGAACTTGGGCGTCGTCACGTTGAGGAACACGTCGGCCTTCGACTCGGCCAGGTTGCTCATCTGGGGGTCGATGCTGGGGTCGGTGACCTCGTAGCTCTGCTCGGCGACGACCTTGACCCCGGTGCCCTCGATGGCCCGCTTGAACCCGCCGAGCAGGTCCTTGCCGAAGTCGTCGTTCTGGAAGAGCACCGCCACCTTGGCCTCGGGCTTCTCCTGCTTGAGGTACTGCGCGTACACGCGGGCCTCGGAGACGTAGTTGGGCTGCCAGCCGATGGTCCACGGGTGGGCGGTGTCGGTGCCCCAGGTGGACGCGCCGGTGGCGACGAAGACCTGGGGCACCTTCTGCTGGTTGGTGTAGTCCCAGGTGGCCGTCGTCGAGGGGGTGCCCAGCGTCTGGAAGAGCGCGAACACCTTCTCCTGCTCGACCAGCCTGCGTGCCTCCTCCACGGCCTTGGGCGGCTGGTAGCCGTCGTCACGCACCAGGAACTCCACCTTGCGCCCGCCGATGCCGTTCTGCTCGGCGTTGACGAAGTCGAAGTACGCCTTGATGCCCTTGGGGATGGCGCCGTAGGCGGAGGCGGGACCCGACAGCGGGTAGATGCCGCCGAGTTTGAGGCTCTTGTCGGTGATGCCGGTCGTCTGCTGTCCCTGGCACTGGCCTGTGGCCGTGGTGCCGGTGCCCGCTTCCTCCCGTCCACCGCAAGCCGCCACGGCGAGCAGGAGTATCGCCGTACAGCCGATCGCAGTTACCCGCATTCCATTACTCCCTCCGGAGAATCTTCCTGATCGAATGCGCCGCGCGTCCGGTCAGCCCGGCGAGTCCGGTCGGAGCGACGTACATCACCGCGATGATCAACAGGCCGAAGATGACGCCGGGCGCGGCCTCGTTGACGTCCTGGGAGATGCTGGGCACGAACATCACGAACAGCCCGCCGAGCAGCGGCCCGGAGAGCGAGCCCAGGCCGCCGACGACGAGGCCGGCCAGCAGGGTGATCGAGAGCGTCACGGCGAACGAGTCCGGCGAGACGAAGCCGATCACCCAGGTGTAGACGCAACCCGCCGCCCCGGCGAACATCGCGCTCCAGGCGAAGGCGAGAGTCTTGTAGAACGACAGCCGCACGCCCATGGTCTCGGCCGCCGCCTCGTTGTCGCGGATGGCGTGCAGCGCCCGTCCGACGCGCGAGCGCAGCAGGCTGTACGCCGCCAGGAAGGCGACGACGGCCACGGCCAGGGCGAGGAAGTACAGCCACTGGTCCTCGGCCAGTCCGGTCCACGCGGGCGGGGCCGGCTTGGGCAGCGTCAGCCCCATGGAGCCGCCGGTCAACTCCTCGAACCGCTTGAGCAGCGGCACCAGGAAGATCGCGATGGCCAGCGTCACCAGGGCCAGGTAGAGGCCGCGTAACCGCATCGCCGGCAGCCCGAGCGCGAGGCCGATCACGAACGCCACGGCGGCGGCGATCGGCAGCGTCACCGGATAGGGCAGCTCGAAGCGGTCGAGCATGATGGCGGCCCCGTAGGCGCCGACGGCGAAGAACGCGCCGTGCCCGAGGGAGATCTGCCCGGCGTGGCCGACGAGCAGGTTGAGCCCCAGCAGCGCCACCGCGTAGACCAGCACCATCGTGAACTGGAAGACGCGGAACGGCACCAGCTGGAAGGGGGCGTAGCAGGCCGCCGCGAACAGGGCGGCCAGCACGATCCACCGCCACCGCTCGGTCGCCATGCGCGCCAGGGTCCGTCCCCGGGTCGGCGCGTCCATCCGTGTGACCTCCGCCGTGTCGCTCATACCCGCTCCACCGCCGCTCGCCCGAACAGCCCCTGGGGCCGGAACAGCAGGACGCCGAGGATGATCACCAGCGGCACCCCGACCTTGAGATCGGATCCGATGAACTCGACGTACGCCCCGGCCAGCGTCTCGGCGACGCCGACGATCAGGCCGCCCACGACGGCGCCCACGGGGCTGTCGAAGCCGCCCAGGGTCGCCGCGGCGAAGGCGTAGATGAGGACGCCGCCCATCATGTTGGGCTCCAGGAAGAGCAGCGGCGCCACCAGGACGCCCGAGACGGCGCCGACGGTGGCGGCGAGCCCCCAGCCGAGGGCGAGCGTCCAGCCGACCCGGATGCCGACGAGCCGGGCCGAGTCGGGGTTGGTCGCCACGGCCCGCATGCCCAGCCCGATCTTGGTGTGCTGGAACAGCAGGTAGAGCAGGCCCATGACCAGGCCGACCACGACGAGGATCCCCAGGGTCGAGTAGCTCACGCTGAGCCCGCCGGCCTCGAACGCGCCGCCGGGGAACGGGTTGGGAAAGTCCTTGATCAGGAACGTCCAGATCCACCCGGCGGCGGCGTTGACGAAGATGAACAGCCCGACGGTGACGATCACCACGGTCAGCTCGGGAGCGCCTTCGACCGGCCGGATGACCAGCCGCTCGATGAGCATGCCGCCCGCGAACGACACCACCAGCGTCAGCGCCAGGGCCAGCCAGAACGGCACCCCGGCGGCGGTGAACTGCCAGGCGATGTAGGTGGAGAACATGGCCAGCTCGCCCTGGGCGAAGTTGACGATGCCGGTGAACTGGTAGATCAGCACCAGGGCGAGGGCCAGGCTGGCGTAGATCGCGCCGGTGCCGAGCCCCTGGACGAGCTGCTGCAGGAAACCGGTCATGGTCAGACCCGGTAGCCGAGGTAGGACTGGGCGACCTGCTCGTCGGCCCGGATCTGCTCCGCCGTGCCCGACAGCACGATCCTGCCGGTCTCCAGGACATGCGCCTGCTGGGCGATGCCGAGGGCGAGATGGGCGTTCTGCTCGACGACGACCACGGTGGTCCGCTCCTCTTCGTTGATGGTCCGCACGATGCGGAACAGCTCCCGGGTGACCAGCGGGGCGAGGCCGAGTGACGGCTCGTCCAGGAGCAGCAGCCGTGGCCGCAGCATGAGCGCCCGGCCGATGGCCAGCATCTGCTGCTCGCCCCCGCTGAGGCTGCCCGCCGCCTGCTTCAGCCGGGTCTTGAGCACTGGGAAGTAGCCGTGGATGCGGTCGAGGTCGGCGTCCACCTCGGCCTTCGCCCGCCGGTTCGCCCGCCGGACGAACGCCCCGAGGCGCAGGTTCTCCTCGACGGTCAGCGGCATGAACGTGCCGCGCCCCTCGGGGACGTGCGCGACGCCCAGCCGCGCGATCGTGTCGGGTGAGCGGCCGGCCAGGTCCGTCCCGCCGAGCCGGACGGTCCCGCGCGTCCTGACCATGCCCGACAGCGCCCGCAGCAGGGTGGTCTTGCCCGCCCCGTTGGGGCCGAGGATCGCGCAGATCTCGCCCTGGCCCACGCTGAGGCTCAGCCCGTGCAGCACCCGGGCGTCGCCGTATCCGGCGTGGAGGTCGGTGACCACCAGCTCGCCTCGCTCACTCATGGGCCGTCCCCAGGTACGCCTCGATGACGCCGGGATCCCGCTGGACCACGGCGGGCGGGCCTTCGGCGATCTTGCGGCCGAAGTCCAGGCACACGACCCGGTCGCAGGTCCCCATGACGAAGCCCATGTGGTGCTCGACCACGACCACCGTCACGTCGAGCTCGTCGCGGATGGCGCGCAGCGTGCCGGCGAACGCCTCGACCTCCGCCGAGTTGAGCCCGTTGACCGGCTCGTCCAGCAGCAGCAGTTTCGGCCGGCCGGCCAGTGCCCGGGCCAGCTCCACCCGCTTGAGGGTGCCGAACGGCAGCCCGGCCGCCGGGTGCCCGGCCACCTCGGCCAGTGCCAGCCGTTCCAGCAGCTTGTCCGCCTCGGCGCGCAGCCGCCGCTCCTCGCCGCCCACCCCCGGCAGTCGCAGCCCCGCGGTGAGGAATCCGGCCCGGCCTCTGTGGTGCGCGCCGACCATCACGTTGTCGCGCACCGACATGCGCGGGAACAGGCCGAGGTTCTGGAAGGTCCGGGCGATGCCGAGCGCCGCGATGGCGTGCGGAGCCGTGCCGAGCAGGTCCCGGCCCTCGTAGCCGACCGTGCCCGAGTCTGCGTCGTAGCGCCGGGTCAGGCAGTTGAACAGGGTGGTCTTGCCGGCGCCGTTCGGGCCGATGAGCCCCACCATCTCGCCGCGCTCCACGGAGAAGCCGACGCCGTCCAGCGCCGTGATGCCTCCGAAGCGAACGGTGAGATCGTGTACCTCCAGCATCCGGCCTCCTGGGCGCAGCGGGTGGAGAACAGTGGAGAACAATGTTCTGAAGTTGGGGTCAGCGTAGGATCCGCCCGTCACCGACCGCATTGGGTACTGACACCCAAGATGTTCGGGGGGAGTTGTCCGCAGAGCACAGCATCTGTCTCGGACCGGTTACGACCCGTTGACCTGTCGGCGACAACCCTGGATCATCCCCGGCATGTCCAGTGGTTTCAGCTTGGAAACGCTCACTGGTGCGGAAACGGTCCGCGCTGAACGCGCCCGGATCCTCTCCGAACTACTCGACGACCTGAACGACCTGGCCGAGGCGGCGGTCACGACGATGCGCGCCGAGATCCCCGCCTACGCCGCGATGGACGACGCCTTCCACGCCGACGTGCGCGACCAGGTGGCCCGCCACTACCGCAGCAAGCTGGCCGTGCTCCTCGAAGACCGCACGGTGACGCTGGACGACATCGCCTACACCCGCCGGGCGGCGATGCGCCGCGCGCGGGCCGGAGTCGCCCTGGCCGACTACATCAACGCCTTCCGCGTCGGCCAGCAGGTCTTCTGGGAGTCGGTGATCGAGCGGGCGGGCCCCTCGTTCGCCGGCCACGAGGCGGCGCTGTCGCTGGCGGCCCCGCTCATGCGCTACTGCGACTTCGCCAGCACCCACGCGGCCAACGCTTACATGGAGTTCCAGCAGTACGCCGCCGCGGAGGCGGTGCGTGAGAGCCGTGACCTGCTGGAGACGCTGCTGGCCGGAGGCGTGCCCACGCGCGGCAGGCAGCTCGCCGCGGCCCAGTCGCACGGCCTCGGCCCCGAGACGCGCACGCCCCTGCTCGTGGTGATCGCCGTCCTGGTCGGCTCGCGGTCGGACGTGCGAAGGGGCCCCGACCAGGGCGCCGACGCCCGCCACGCGGCCTGCGCGGCGATCGCCCGCACCGGCGGCAACGGCACCCGGACCTTGTCCGTCGTGCGCCAGTCGGAGATCGTGGCCATCCCCGCCCTCGGCCCCGGCGGCGACCCCGAGGAGCTGTGCGACCGGCTGCAGGCCGTGCGCGAGAGCCTGCTCAGTGAGGGCATCACGCTGGCCATGGGCATCAGCACCGTGGTCACCGGCACCGCCGGGATCCCGCAGGCCTACCAGGAGGCCCGCGCCGTGCTGGAGTTTCTGCCCGAGGACGGCGGCGTGGCGGCGCTGCCGAGGATCACCCCGTTCCAGTACCTCGCGCTGCGGGCCGACGACACCGCCCGGCACCTCGTCGATCCGCGCATCACGGCGCTGCTGGCCGAGGACCGGGCGCGCGGCGGCGTGCTCACCGCCACGATCCGCGCGTTCGCCGCCGCCGACCTCAACCTGCGCGCCTCGGCCGAGCACCTGCAGATCCACCCCAACACCGCTCAGTATCGGCTGCGCCGGATCCAGGAACGCACCGGCCGCAGCCTGCGCCGGATCAACGACCTCGTCGAGCTGCTCGTGGCGATCGCGCTGCAGGACTCGCTGCCCCCCAATGCCGGGCGTGAAAGACTGGCCACCGCGACCAATGAGGACCGTGGGAGTGCAAGCGTACGGTCATTTCCATGAACCTCGCTGACCGGCTCCACACCGCCGCCTCGCGGCTCGGCGACAGACCGGTTCTCACGCTCGACGAGGCCGAGCTCAGCTACGACGCGCTGGGGCTGATGAGCGCCCGCGTGGCCGCGCTGCTGCGCGGACGCGGCATCGGCGTCGGCGACCGGGTCGCGATCATGCTGCCGAACGTCCCGGAGTTCGCCGTCATCTACTACGGGGTGCTGCGCGTCGGCGCGGTCGTCGTCCCGCTCGACCCGTTGCTGCGCAGGCGGGAGATCTCCTCCTACGTCGCCGACTGCGGCGCCCGGCTGCTGATCGCCTGGCACGCCTACGCGGAGACCGCCGAGGCGGGCGCCGCGGGCACCGGCACCGACTGCTTCTTCGTGGTCCCCGAGGAGTTCCGCCGGCTGCTGCGCGGCGTCGCGGCCGACCACGAGATCACCGCCCGGGCGGCCGGCGACACCGCCCTCATCCACTACACCTCCGGCACGACCGGCCGGGCCAAGGGCATCGAGCTGACCCACGGCAACCTCGACGGCAACGCCGCGACGGTCGCCCGCATGCACGCCCTCGGCGTCGACGACGTGGTCCTCGGCGCGCTGCCGCTCTACCACGCCTTCGGCTTGACCTGCTCACTCAACGCCACCGTGCACGCCGGCGCGCGCCTCACGCTGATGCCGCGCTTCGAGGCCGGCCGGGCGCTGGAGGTCATCCGCCGCGACGGGGTCACCGTCTTCCAGGGCGTGCCCACCATGTACATCGCGCTGCTCGACCACCCCGGGGCCTGCGACATGTCGCTGCTGCGCGTCTGCGTCTCCGGCGGCGCCGCGCTCCCGCTCGACGTGCTGCGCGAGTACGAGACGCGCCTCGGCTGCTCGATCGTGGAGGGGTACGGGCTCAGCGAGACCTCGGCCGTGGCCGCGTCCAACCGGGGCGGCCACGCCCGCAGGCCCGGATCCATCGGCTACCCGGTCAAGGGCGTCGAGATGAAGGTGGTCGACGACGACGGCCTGGAGGTGCCCTGCGGCGACATCGGCGAGATCGTCATCCGGGGCCCCAACGTCATGAAGGGCTACTGGAACAACCCCGACGCGACCGCGGAGGCGATCCGCGACGGCTGGTTCCACACCGGCGACCTCGGCAGGGTCGACGAGGACGGCTTCTTCTTCCTGGTCGACCGGCGCCGCGACGTGATCATCCGGGGTGGTTACACCGTCTATCCGCGGGAGGTGGAGGAGGTCCTGTACGAGCACCCCGCCGTCCGCCAGGCCGCCGTCATCGGGGTGCCCCATCCGGAGCTCGGCGAGGAGATCGCGGCCGTGGTGGCGCTGCGGGTCCCGGTCGAGGCCGACGACCTGCGCGCCTTCGTCAAGGAGCGGGTGGCGGCGTACAAGTATCCGCGCCGGATCTCGTTCGTGGACGAGTTGCCGGTGACGGCCACCGGCAAGATCCTCAAACGCGCCATCCTGCTGCCCGAGGCGGCTCCCCGCACCCGTGCGGCCGCGGGAGGCCGCCGCCCGAACCCACGCTGAGCGCGGCAGGCGCGGTCAGCCCAGGGCGACGTGCGCGACGCGGTCGGCACGTGGCGGCGCGAGCGACGCGATCAGCGCGGATGGGCGCGGATGGGCACGGATGGGCACGGCAGGCGCGGTCAGCGTGGGCGGCGCGCGGCGGCCACGAAGAGCGGCAGGGCCAGGAACATGCGGCCCTTCCGGGCACGCTCCCGCTGGTCGGCGGTCCAGGCCGCGTGCTGCTCTTCGCTGATGGCGCCGGTGTCTCGGGCGGCCTCCGCGAGCCCGGTCAGCAAGGGCAGCATGGCCTCGTCCGTGAAGACGGCCGTGTGGACCTCGACGTCCACCCGTTCGAACCCGGCGTCCAACAGCAGGTTGCGGTAGCGGCGCGCCACGCGCGGGTCGGGCACCAGGTCGGCACGGGCGTGCACGATCGCGCGGGTGAGCGCCGGGTCGTCCGAGTCGATCACGAAGGTGTCCCAGTCCTGCCCGATGAGGACGATCCGGCCGCCCGGGGCGAGCACCCGCGCGGCCTCCCGCAACGCGCCCGGGGCGTCGGCGAGCTGGTGCAGGACCTTGTCGGCCCGGTAACCGGCCATCTCGCCGTCCCGCAACGGCAGCCGGTGGACGTCGCCGAGCCGGAAGTCGTGTCCCGGCCACCGCTCCCGCGCCGCCGCGATCATCTCCGCGCCGGCGTCCACGCCGACCGCCCGGGCTCCGCGCCCGGCCAGCTCGGCGACCGCGCGGCCGGTGCCGCAGCCGGCGTCCACCACGCCCGCCCCCGCGTCGAGTTCGAGCAGTTCGTACGAGCGCGCGCGCAGTGCGGCGGCGGCCGGCAGGGCGTCGGCCACGTCCAGGATGCGGATGAGCGATTCCATCGAAGTTGGTGTCGACATGCGGCCCAGCATGCGAGTTAATGCCGACATGAAGTCAAGCGCGACGATGAGCATCGGCGACGTGGCCGCCCGGTTCGGGCTCGCCACCCACGTCCTGCGCCACTGGGAGTCGATGGGGCTGCTCTCGCCGGCCCGCGCCGAAGGCGACCGGCGCCGCTACGGGCCCGACGACCTCTACCGCGTCGCCGTCATCCTGCGCGCCAAGGAGGCGGGGTTCGGCCTGGACGACACCCGCGAGATGATCACCACCACCGACGCGGCCTCCCGGCGCGCGATCCTGCTGCGCCACCGGGCCGACCTGGCCCGCCGCATCGCCGAAGCGCAGGCGTCGCTGGAGCTCATCGACTGCGCCCTGGACTGCGACCACGAGGACCTCACGGGCTGCCCCAACTTCCAGGCCATGGTGACCGAACGGCTACCCGTGATCTCCCAGCGCCCGTGACCCGTCACCTTGGAGCCCGCCCTGCTTGAACGTCGCCCCATGCTTGAACGTTCTGCCCGAACGGCCCCATTTGAACACCCCGCTCGAACGCCCTAGTCGAACGGCCTGCTCGAACGGCCTGCTCGAACGCCCTATTTGAACGTGCGTAGCCGCAGGCTGTTGCTGACCACGAAGACGCTGGAGAACGCCATCGCGGCTCCCGCGATCATCGGGTTGAGCAGCCCCGCCGCGGCCAGCGGCAGCGCGGCCACGTTGTAGGCGAAAGCCCAGAACAGGTTGCCCTTGATCGTGGCCAGCGTGCGACGCGACAACCGGATCGCATCGGCGGCCACCCGCAGATCCCCACGAACCAGTGTCAGATCAGACGCCTCGATGGCCGCATCAGTACCCGTGCCCATCGCCAACCCCAGATCGGCCCGCGCCAGCGCGGCGGCGTCGTTGACCCCGTCCCCCACCATGGCCACCACCCGGCCCTGCCCCTGCAACCGCTTGACCACCTCCACCTTGTCAGCCGGCAACACCTCGGCGATCACCTCCTCGATGCCCACCTGCGCCGCCACCGTCTCGGCCACCGCCCGGTTGTCACCGGTCAGCAACACCGGAGTCAAACCCAGCGCGCGCAACCGCCGCACCGCCTCCCGGCTGGTCGGCTTGACCACATCGGCCACCACCAGCACCGCACGCGCCCTACCGTCCCAGCCCACCGCCACCGCCGTGCGGCCGGCTGCCTGCTCCTCCGCGACCGCGCTCTCCAACTCGGCCGGCAGGTGCTGGGACCACTCGCTGAGCAACCGGGGACGGCCGACCAGGACCGCATGCCCGTCCACCACCCCCCGCACCCCAAGCCCCTCGACATTGGCGAAGCCCTCGACATCGGCGAAGCCCCCGACATCGGCGAAGCCCCCGACATCCCCGAAGCCCTCGACATCGGCGAAGTCCCCGACATCCCCGACATCCTCGACGTCCTCGACGTCCACGACGTCCACGACGTCCACGACGTCCACGACGTCCACGGCATCCACGACGTCCACGGCATCCACGACGTCGACGACGTCCTCGCCCGTCGCCTCAGTCGCCCCCGCCGTCGCCTCAGTCGCCCCCGCCTCAGTCGCCCCCGTCGCCTCAGTCGCGCCGGACCGGACGGCGCGGGCGGACCGGGCGGACCGGGCGGCGCGGGCGCCCCTGGCGATCGCCCGGGCGATGGGATGCTCCGAAGCGTGCTCCAGCGCCCCGGCCAGCCGCAGCACCTCGGCCTCGTCCTCACCATCGGCGACGTGAACCTCGATCAGCGTCATCCGGCCCTCGGTGACGGTGCCGGTCTTGTCCAGCACCACCGTGTCGACCTGCCGGGTCGACTCCAGCACCTCAGGACCCTTGATCAGAATGCCGAGCTGGGCACCCCTGCCGGTGCCGACCAGCAACGCGGTCGGAGTGGCCAGCCCCAGAGCACACGGGCAAGCGATGATCAACACCGCCACCGCCGCGGTGAACGCCGCCCCCACACCACCCCCGCTGCCCAGCCAGAACCCCAAAGTCGCCACCGACAAAGCGATCACGACCGGCACGAAAACACCCGAGATCCGATCGGCCAGCCGCTGGACCTGCGCCTTACCCGTCTGCGCCTCCTCCACCAGCCTGGCCATCTGAGCCAACTGGGTGTCGGCGCCCACCCGGGCCGCCCGGACCACGAGCCGCCCACCGGCGTTCACGGTCGCACCGATCACCGCATCACCCGGGCGCACCTCCACCGGCACCGACTCGCCGGTCAGCATCGAGACATCGACCGCCGAGGAGCCCTCCTCCACGACACCGTCGGTGGCGATCTTCTCTCCCGGCCGGACCACGAACCTGTCCCCCACCGTGAGCCGCTCGACGGGCACCCGGCTGCCGTCGGCCAACTCGACGTCCTTGGCGCCCAGCTCCATCAGCGCCCGCAGCGCCGCGCCCGCCCGGCGCTTGGCACGCACCTCGAAATAACGCCCGGCCAAGATGAACGCCGTCACCCCCGCCGCGGCCTCCAGATAGATGTTGCCCGACCCGTCGGCACGCTGGATCGTCAGCTCGAACGGATGCGTCATGCCCGGCACCCCGGCCGTGCCG